>JAPOQV010000030.1 GCA_026710565.1 Spirochaetaceae bacterium
AGCGTCGACTGGAACAAGCCTCGGGAGGCACCGTATCCAGTAGTCGGCGATCTCGCGGAAGTCGAACAGTCAGCACTCAGCCTGCGCACGCACTGGGATCTCGGGCGGAACGCGACTCCCAGCATGGTCGAGCTTCTGGAGGAGTGTGGGATCAAGGTCCTTACATTCGACCTGAGCGCGATCGGGGGGCTGACCGCGTACGCGCGGCGAGGCGGAAACCGTGTCGCTTCCGTCATGGTTGTAAACTCCACGGACTCGGGGGAGCGCCAACGCTTCACCCTTGCTCACGAGTTGGGTCACCTGGTCCTGACCGTGGACGCCGACGTGAACCCTGAGCCTGCGGCCCAGCGATTCGCCGGGGCGTTCCTCATGCCGGCAGACGCCCTGCGGATGGAAATCGGCCGACGACGGACATCGATCGGCTGGAACGAACTGTTCAGCCTGAAGCGTCGTTTCGGCGTGAGCGTGCAGGCGCTCGTCTATCGGTGCCGAATCCTCGGCATCATCAGCGAGGCCCTCTTCAGGCGCCTCTTTCAGAACATGTCCAGGCTGGGCTGGCGGAGCCCCCCGTACCGGGAGCCTCAGCCGATTTCGCCCGAGGAGCCTACGCGGTTCGAGCGCCTGTGCTCTCGCGCACTGGCCGAGAAGGTGATTTCGGAGGCGAAGGCTGCGGAGCTGCTCGGCATTCCGGTCCGCGAGCTCCATGAGCGTATGGAGCAGCCTCCACGACAGTAGCAGGCAGCCGAACCGTTGCGACCCGAACGCCACGGGCCCCCTTGTGTCTGCGTGTCCGATACGTCGGTGTTCAATCGGCGTACCCTATACTCGGGGCTCAAGGCGATAGGCGATCATCCGCAGTGCCGGCTTCCGCGAGCCCACGTGAACAAGAGGCTTGAATGGTGGAGGCCGAGGTGAACGGCCTGATCGATTCGTCGACAAGGACGAATTCCAGGAAGAGAAAGACCGCAGCCTGAGGTGGTGAGGAGCTTACATGGCAGTTACGAATCACGAACGAGTCGGCAAGGGTCTGGAGCTACTGCGCGCCGGACTGGAGCCGTTCGTCGAGCGCGAGCTCAAGCGGGCCGTGCACGCGGGCGATGTGGACGAGTATCGCCTGCGGCAGATCCTGAGCGATCCTGGTCGGCGAGGACGCTCGTCGGAAGCGGACGTGCAGGTCCTGCTGAGGGTGATGTGGGACACGTGGAACGAGGTGTTTCGCGAGATCCTGGGCCACGCCGAGCGCAGCTTGGTCAGCGAGCTGCGCGACCACCGCAACAACTGGGCGCACCAGCAGCCGTTTTCGAGCGACGACGCGTACCGTGCCCTCGACTCCGTGCATCGGCTGTTGACCTCGGTATCGGCTCCACAGGTCCGCGAGGTCGATGCGCTCAAGCACGAGCTGCTGCGGATTCGCTTCCAGGAACAGGTCCGCGACGAACGGCGCCGCACCGCCAGGAGCGCGTCCGCAGTCGGCGCGGTTGCCGGTCTGAAGCCGTGGCGGGAAGTGGTGACGCCACACCAGGACGTCGCCAGCGGCCAGTATCAGCAGGCGGAATTCGCCGCCGATCTGTGGCAGATCTACCTGAACGAGGGGACGGACGAGTACCGCGACCCGGTGGAGTTCTTCCGCCGCACCTTCCTCACCGACAGCCTGAGGCGGTTGCTGACCGGCGCCGTGCAGCGGCTATCGGGCTCCGGCGGCGACCCGGTCGTGCAGCTCCAGACCAACTTCGGCGGCGGCAAGACCCACTCGATGCTGGCGCTCTACCACCTGTTCTCCGGCGTACGCGCGTCCGGGCTGGCCGGCATCGACGAGGTGCTGAAGGGCGCCGGCACGAGCGCGCTGCCTTCGGTGCGTCGCGTCGTGCTGGTCGGAAACCGGATCTCGCCCGGCAATCCGATCACCAAGTCCGACGGCACCGTGGTCCGCACCCTCTGGGGCGAGTTGGCGTGGCAGCTCGGCGGTGCCGAGGCGTTCGCGCGCGTGGCCGCCGACGATGAACGTGCCACCAGCCCCGGCGACCGGCTGCGCGAGCTCCTCGTCGATCACGGCCCGTGTCTGGTGCTAATCGACGAGTGGGTGGCCTATGCGCGGCAACTGCACGATGAGAGCGACCTGCCGGCCGGCAGCTTCGAGACGCAGTTCACGTTCGCGCAGACGCTCACCGAGTCCGCCAAGTCTGCCGGCAACTGCATGCTGGTCATCAGCCTGCCCGCATCGGATATTGATGGCTCGCCCCACACTCAGGCGGACGATGCGGAGGGCGGCGGCCACCGGGGACGCGAGGCGCTGACCCGGCTGCGCAACGTGATCGGCGGGGTGGAGGCCGCCTGGCGGCCGGCCACCGCCGAGGAGAGCTTCGAGATCGTGCGGCGGCGCCTGTTCCAGCCGTTCCAGGGCGCCGACCAGTTCAAGACGCGCGACGTGGTGGCGCGGGGATTCTCCGAGCTTTACCGCTCGCAGCAGCAGGAGTTCCCCTCCGAGTGCCGGGAAGCCGACTACGAGCAGCGGCTCAAGGCGGCTTATCCGATCCATCCGGAGATCTTCGACCGGCTGTACACGGACTGGTCGGCGCTCGCGAAGTTTCAGCGCACCCGCGGCGTGCTGCGCCTCATGGCGTCGGTGATCCACCATCAGTGGGAGCAGGGGAACCGCAGCCCCCTGATCCTGCCGGGCGATCTGGCGCTCGACGACGGGCGCGTGCAGTCGGAGCTGACGCGGTACCTGGACGACAACTGGGCGCCGATCATAGAGCGGGACGTCGACGGCGCGGACTCGCTGCCGCGTCGGACCGACGCCGCGCAGCCTAATCTGGGCAAGTTCTCGGCCAGTCGCCGGGTGGCGCGGGCGATCTTCCTGGGCTCCGCGCCGACCACGGGGGCCGCGCATCGGGGCATCGAGGACCGCCGCGTGAAGCTCGGCTGCGTGATGCCGGGTGAGTCGCCGGCCGTGTTCGGGGACGCGCTGCGGCGCCTGGCGACGGCCGCGACCTACCTGTACGAGGACAGCGCCCGCTACTGGTACGCCACCCAGCCGACGGTCACCAAGCTGGCGGAAGACCGCGCCGAGCAGATGCGGCGCAATCGCGACCGAATCGAGCAGGAAATCGGTCAGCGCATGCGGGCCGACCTGCGGCAGTTCGGCGACTTCAGCCGGGTGCACGCGTGGCCGCACTCCGGTCATGACGTCCCGGATGATCCCGACGCGCGGCTGGTCGTGCTGGAGATCAAGCACGCGTACGGCAGGGGGGGCGAGAGCGCGGCGGAGCAGCAGGCGCTGGCGATACTGGAGTCACGCGGCACGACGCCGCGCATCTACCGAAACGCGCTGGTGTTCCTTGCCGCCGACACGACGCGTCTGCAGGAGCTGGACGAGGCGGTGCGCCGCTTCCTGGCGTGGGAGTCGATCGTCGCCGAGCGGGAGCAGCTCAATCTTGCCCCCCAGCAGGTGCGTCAGGCGGAGACGCGGCGCGACACGGCCTCGGCCGAGGCCGCCTCACGGATCCCGGAAACCTACCGCTGGCTGCTGGTGCCGACGCAGAACACGCCTCAGGATTCGGTCACGTGGGACGCGTTGAACGTCACGGGCACGGAGCCGCTGGCCGTACGCGCGGCCCGCAAGCTCAAGGGTCAGGAAGGGCTCGTCACCGTCTATGCCTCCACGCTGCTGCGCATGGAGCTGGACCGCGTCCCGCTTTGGCGGGGTGATCACGTCGCCATCTCCCAGCTTGTCGAGGACTATGCCCGTTATCCCTACCTGCCTCGCCTGAAGGACCCGGAGGTGCTGCTGGGCAGCATCCGCGATGGCGTGAGCATCCTCACGTGGGAGCACGACACGTTCGCGTACGCCGAGAGCTTCGACGAAGAAGCGAAGCGCTATCGCGGCTTGCGCCCCGGGCAGGGGATTGAGCTCCGCGACGCAAATGCCCCTGGAGTACTCGTAAAGCCCGCGGTGGCACGGAAGCAGCTCGACGAAGAAGTGAAGCCGACACCCAACGGAGACGACAAGCCGACGCCCGATCCCGACGGGACCGGCGGAGACGCCCCGGGCCCTGACCCGCCGCCCCCTCCACCACCCCCACTGCGTGTACCGAAGCGCTTCCACGGCGCCGTGCCCCTCGACGTTGGCCGAGTGGCCCTCGACGCCAGCCAGATCGCCAACGAGGTGATCGCTCACATGGACGGCTTGGTGGGAGCAAAGGTCACCGTGACGCTGGAGATCGAAGCCGAGCGACCGGACGGCTTCCCCGACCACGTCGTCCGCACCGTCAACGAGAACAGCAGCACGCTCAAGTTCAGCGATCACGGCTTCGAACACGAGTAGAGCGTTACCATGTCGCCGGTGATCTTCCGTATCGAGATCGGTGAGTCGGGCAGTTGCCGCTCACCGGCCGGGACGCTCCCGGAAAAGCGCAAGGACCGCGTCATGACATCGATAGTCTGCACGGGCGAGATCTTCTCCGAGGGCGGTCGCTACGTCGGCCTGTGCCGGGAACTGGATGTGTCGAGCTTCGGTCACAGTCCGGAGGACGCCAGGTCATCGCTTCAGGAGGCGGTAGCGACGTTCCTTGAGGGATGTGCTCTCATCGGGACTCTGACGCACGTATTGGAAGACGCGGGTTTCGAGATGGCCGACGGTGCCATGCGTAGGCCGGCGAGCCGTTGATCCATCCGGAGGCGAAGGGCAGCGGCGACCGGTTTCGGCTCATTCTCGCGGTGCACCTGTTGCTGATGGATCAAGACCGCCTGTTGATGCTGAGGCGGTTCAACACCGGCTGGCAGGATGGCAACTACAGCGTTGTGGCCGGACACACGCCGAACTCCGTTCGAGTCGTCACGTGCTGTTCTTGGTGCGATCGGCCTCCCTGGTGCCCGACGCCCGCAGGTGCGAGATCTTGCTCAGGAGGTCGAACCAGAACGGCGCGCCAAGGCTGATCGCCGCCATGGTAAGGAGCCACCCGACGATCATCCGAAAGCTGATGCCCGGAAAGGAGTCCGGATAGCCGATCGGGAATGCCCTGAGCGCGGTGCGCTCGTCGACCGCGGCGAGGTCTCCTTTCGTGGCCGCCTGCTCGGCGGCGGAGGCGATCGTGACGCGTAGCGCGTCGTCTTGCCAGAGCTGCTCGACCATGCGAATCGAATCCGCGTTGACCGCCACCGTGACGGCGGCGGCCACGCCGATCAAGCAGTACTTCACCTGGCGCTTGTACCAGCCCGCGACCCGGTCCATCCCCGCGTCGAACCAGTCGGCGAGCCGTTCTCTGAGGTCTTCTACGGTCGGATTTGCCTTGTCCACCAGGCTGATCAGCAGCTCGCGCGTCGGGTTGTTGGCGTCGATCTTGCCGATGAGGGCACGGACGTCTTTGGTGGCAGTGTCGATCGCGTTCTCGTCCGCCTTGTCGCGGGAGATCATGTCGATCAACGCGGTGCTGAAGATGTCCGGCTTGATGTAGGACGGCAGCTTCCTCGGCTTGCGCAGGCCCTTGATCAGAGGATGGTCGTACAGCGCTTCCGCGTATTCGCTGCCGATCAGATTCCCGATCCCCTTCCTGAGGTTCCGTGAGCGCAGCCCGAGCAGACTGGCGATGATCTCCTGGATCGAGCTGCAGACCAGGCTCAGGGTCACGTAGAAGAACACCAGGCCCATGGCGACGTCGACGATCGGGCTGTTCAACATCCTCCGCCCTCCTTCGAGACCATCATAGCCACGGCATGCCACAATGACCCGAACCCATGCAGAAGATCCTGTTCCTTGACGACTGGTGCCTGGAGACGACGCACAACGTGGTGCGGCGGCTGGGCCGACCGAAGCCGGTGCCGGAGGGCACCTGGTCAGACCCGTACGACCTGGGGAACGCCTATCCCTCGGTCTTCCACGATGAGAACCGCGGCAAGTGGCGGGTGATCTACACCGGCGCGCCGGATCCGGACGACTTCATCTGCAACGCCCTGTTCGGGGCGATCGGCGACGACGGCGTCCACTGGGAGATCGACCCGGTGGGGGACGACCACACCTCCTGGTCGGGCTCGTTCCCGCACTGCCTGCTGGAGGCCAGGAGGAACGCGGAGAGCGGGCAGGTGTACCAGGACCCTCGCGACCCGCGCCATCCGTACAAGATCCTCTACCTCGACTGGGACTGGCGCAGCGGGGCGGCGACCATGCGCAACCCGGTGGTGGTCTCCGCCGACGGCTACCACTGGCAGGAGCTGCCCGGCGCGCGCTGGGGCGACTGGTCCAGCGACACCTGCCACACCGTGTTCTTCAACAGGCTCACCGGCCGGCACCAGGTGATGTGCCGCGCCAAGGACATCAAGCCGCCGTTCAGCCAGCGCCTGGTGGCGAGCATCGAGACCGAGGACTGGGTGCACTACACCGAGCCGGAGGTCATCGTCCGCCCCGACTCCTGCGATCCGCCGCTGTCACAGCCGTACGGCATGCCGATGTTCCCGTATGGCGACTACTTCATCGGCTTCCTGTGGCTCATGGTCGGCGACCCGAACGAGACCACCACCAAGGGCGCGGGCCCGGTGTCGAACCACCTCGTCTACAGCATCAACGGGCGCAACATCAACCGCACCTTCCGCGACCAGTTCGTGGCGCCGGCCGAGCCGGGCGACTTCGGCGGCTACGGGTTCTATCCGTGCAGCCTGGTGCAGCTCCCGGACGAGCTGCGCATCTACTCGGTGGGCAGCCGCGCCGACCACAGCGGCAAGGGCCCGATTCCCGCGGGGCAGCACCGGACCGCGATGACCCTGCATACCCTGCGGCCCGACGGCTTCATGTACCTGGAGAGCCGCTCCGGCGCGGCGAGCATCCTGACCAAGGGGTTCGAGCTCACCGAGGGCGGCCTGGTGCTCAACGTCGAGGCGCCGATCGGGGAGGTGCGGGCGCAGGTGCACGTGCAGACCGACAGGGATCCGGGCGAACCCCCGCCGGTCCAGGAGGTAGCCGAGGGCTTCTCGGCCGCGGAGTGCCGGCCGTTCACGGGCGACAGCCTGCGCTGGACGCCGACGTGGAGCAGCGGCCGGAGCCTGGACGAGCTGATCGGCCGCACCGTGCGGGTGGAGGTCCTGTTCGAACGCGGCCGGCTCTACTCGATCGAGGTCGGCGGCACGCTGCTGCGGTAGCCGGCTGCGTCGCGGGTCGAGCAGATGGGTGACGGCATCGGCATCGAGTCCCGCCTGAACCTGCCGGAGCGCTTCCGCTACGAGCGCGTGGTCAGGAAGGCGAAGGACTACCGGGCGGGAGACCGCCGGGTCATCGCCGATCTGGCCGGCCCCGGCTGCGTGCGCCACTTCTACTGCGTCGGCAGCAGGGGAGGCTCGGACGGCGACCTGGTCAACCGCAACCGCGCCTTCATCATCCGTTTCTACTGGGACGGTGAGGAGCAGCCGAGCGTCGAGGTGCCGCTGGCGGACCTGTTCGGCGTGCACCACGACGTCTCCTACTACCCGATCAACAGCTTCTACCTGACGGCCAAGGCCGATGCCGGGCTGGCGTGCTGGTTCCCGATGCCGTTCGCCCGATCGGCGCGCGTGGAGGTAGAGGCGCTGGTGGACGGCACCTTCATCTACACCCTGGACTGGCACCGCTATCTGGACGGCGAGCTCGAAGAGCCGCTGCGCTTCCACGCGTCGTGGCGGCGCGAGAATCCGGCGCCCGCGTGGGGGGAGGACTTCCTGGTGATGGATGCGCTGGGAAGCGGCTACCTGGCGGGATTCTCGCTCGGGGTGCGCCTGCGCAGCGACGAGCAGCGCTGGTCGCACGCCGGCTCCGAGAACCTGTACCTGGACGGCGAGGCCACGGGCGAGGGGGGCGTCGTGCCCCACTACCTGCGTGCGGGCGGCGGCGAGAACACTTTCGACGCCGGCTTCGGCGGTGTCACCCACGCGCCTGACAGCGGGCTGTACAGCGGCATCCCGTACCTGGAGTACCGCGACGCCGGCCCGGCGCTGGCGCGCCACGTGCTCAGCGCCTACCGCTTCTACGTGCACGACCTGCTGCCGTTCCACCGTTCGCTCCACTTCCGCTGGGGCAGCCACTGCAACGACATGTGCGCGACCGCCTACTGGTATCAGACCGAGCCGCACCGCCCGTTCGTGCGCATGGCCACGGCCGGGCATCTGCGCTACGGCGATTGGGAGCACGAGATCGAGGTCCCGCGCGGCACCTACGACCTGCTCCTGCCGTGCGGGGCATCCGGGGAGGACGCCGTCCCGGCGAGCGAGGACGACGGCACCTGGTCCCTCCACCGCGGCGATCAGGCGCTGCACCTCCCGCCGGATGCGATCGGTCCCGGCATCGCCGCGCGCGCGTTCCACGGCTTCATCGACTTCTCGCACGTGTTCAACGTGCGCAGCACCGGGTCCAACGAGACGTGGCCCTGCGACGCCGCCGCCGTGGGACGCCTGACGGTGAAGCGCGAGACCGGGGCGACCGTGCACCTGAGCTGGGACGGAGATCTGCGCGTGCGCCTCAACGACGAGCCGCCACGCCACCTCGGCCTCCGGGAGACCTACGGCTATCGGGCGTTACGCGTCACGCTGCGGCGCGGCGCGAACACGCTGGCCGTCCACCTGGACAATGCCGAGAGCCGCCTCAGTTGGGGCGCGTTCACCTTCTCCTGCCGCGTCGTGGCCGAGGACGGCACGGTCATCGTCCCCGCCGCCCTCGCCTGACCGGGGGCCGTGAGTGACACCGCAATGGACGAACTGCGGCGGGTCGTTCACCGGGGATACCGGAAGCCTCGCCTTCGGAGCGTCGTAGGGTAGACTGGGGCGAGTCGGCATGGACGACACGCGCGCGCTGTTTCTGCATCTTCTCGCCACGATCGCCTACCGGGCGCGGTATGCGCTCAGGGGCGCGCCGGAGTCGTTCGGCTCGTTCCAGGCCGGCAACGAGGTGTCGACGCCGGCCGAGCTCGTACGGCACATGGCGGGCGTGCTCGGCTACGTTCGTGCGTGCTTCGAGGGGACAGAGCGGCCTCGCATCGACCCGCTTCCGGATCTGGCCGCGGAGATCGCGCGATTCCACGCGATGATCGAGGACGTGGCGCGGCATGTCCGGGCCGGTACGAACCTAAAGGGCATGAGCGAGGAGCAGATCCTGCAGGGTCCGTTCGCCGACGCGCTGACCCACGTCGGGCAGCTCGCCATGTTGCGCCGCCTGTCCGGCTGCCCCGTGCAGCGCGAGAGCTTCATCCAGGCCCACGTGGCCCCGGCCGACCTTGGTCCGGACCAGGCCGGCCGGCAGCCGTCCGAGGAGTGACGACCCTGGAACTGCGTGAGAACTGCCTGGGCTTCGAGCTCCACGACGGCGAGCGCTTCGCGGCGCTGTACCGGGTTCGGGAGGAGCTGCCGCGCACCGAGTCGCCCAAGCCGTGCTTTGCGCCGATCTACACCCGGTCGGGCAACCTGGTCACCGACTACCGGCCCGCCGATCACGCTTGGCACACGGGGCTCTACTTCGGCTGGGTCCATGCCAACGGCGCCAATCTGTGGGGCGGCAACTGGTTCCTGCCGGAGACAGGCACGTACGAGCACGTCCCGGACAGCCACGGGGTGCAGCGGCATGACCGGTTCACCGGTGAGCGGGGGCTCGCAGGCGGCGTGGCGATCGCCGAGCACGTCACGTGGCTGGACGGCGGCGACCGTCCCATCGCCAGCGAGCAGCGGGAGTACACCTTCCGGTCGCTGGAGAATGGGGCAGGGTACTTCTGGACGATCGAGACCCGGATCGCGGCGGCGGGGGAGCGGCTGGTGCTGGGCGCTTCGCGGGCTGCCCGCTACAGCGGATTGGTGTCGCGCATGGCCCCGCCGTTCGCTCCGGGCCGGCACCGCAGCAGCGAGGGGCTTCTCGGCCACGAGAACATCATGGGCCAGCGGGCGCGCTGGGTGACCGCCGCCGGGGGCGGCGGAGGCACCGTGGTGATGATGGACCACCCGGACAACCCCCGGCATCCGGTCACCTGGTTCACGCGCGAGAAGCTGCTCGGGGCCGGCCTGCTGATGGAGGGCGACCTGGAGGTAGAGCGCCAGGATCCGCTGCGGCTGCGGTACGGCTTCGCGATCCTCGACCGGGAGCCGGAGGTGGATGAAGTCGAGGCGTTGTACGCCGGGTACGTCCGCGGGTAGGCGTTCCTTCCCGTTTACGCCGCGAGCGTCAGGGCTCGGCAGGCGTGGCCCATCACGGTCGGGCAGCCGCGGGGCTCAGCGCGGTAACGCGCCGCCGGCGGCTTCCGGCCACGGGCTCTCGCGCTGCAGCAGGGCCGCCAATCGGTCGACCGTGCCGGCATGCCCGTCGCGCGGGGCCAGGTCGTCCTGCTCTTCGGGGTCCGCGCGGAGGTCGTACAGAGACCGCCGGCCGTCCTGGTACTCGATCAGCTTGTGGCGGCCGTCGTGCACGGCGCGCCAGTCCTCCAGGGCCGCGAACTGAGCCTGCCGGTGGCGCGCTGCGCCGTGCGCAGCCGGGAGCAGCGAGCGTGCGTCCCAGCACGGGATCCCGTCGACCCCGGCCAGGTCGAGCACCGTCGCCGCGACGTCGATCAGCTCGGCCAGGACCTGAGTGGTCCGGCCGGGCGGGATGCCGGGGCCGGCCAGGATCAGCGGCACGCGGACCGAGGCTTCCCACGGCACCGCCTTGTACCATCGGCCCCGGTCGCCGAGCATCTCGCCGTGATCGGAGGCGAAGACGACGACGGTCCGCTCGGATTCGCCGCGGCCGGCCACCGCTGCGAGCAGCCGCCCGATCCACTCGTCTATCCCCTCGATCATCGCCGCGTAGTTCCTGCGGATCTGGTTGTGGTCCTCCGGCCGGTGGGGATCCGGGGCAGCCGGGGGAGGGAAGTCGACCCCGGCGTAGCGGTCGCGCAGCTCTGCGGGTGGATCGAACGGCTCGTGCGGCCCGGGGAAGTTCACCCAGAGGAACCAGGGGCTGTCGTCGGGGAAACGTTCGAGCATGGTCAGGCCCGAGCGGCCGCAGAAGTCGTCGGTGTAGTGGTGGCGCGGCAAGGGCGAGGGAGCGGTGTCGTGCCACGGGCCGCGAAGGCTGCCGCGCATCCGGCGGCGGCGATCGAAGTCCTCGCGGAGTGCCGAGCCAAGCCCGGCGGCGACCAGCGAACGCGTGTACGGCTCCGGATCGCCGGCGCTCAACTGTCCGTGGGAAGCCCACTTGCCGCCCTGATCCACGGCGTCGGTGAATCCGTACCGTTCCAGCCGCGGCGTCCAGCCGGAGGCCGCGAAGTCGCAACTGCCCTTGTGCAGATCGCACTTGCCGACGGTGCCGACCCGGTAGCCGGCTTCCCTGAGCCGCTGCAGGTAGGTCGCGGCGTGCATGTCCAGGTCGTCCCCGTTGTTGCGGACGCCGGCGCGATGGTAACGCAGGCCCCGGGTCAGGCAGGCGCGGCTTGGAGCGCAGACCGGACTGTTGCACCACACCCGCTCGAAGCGGACCCCGCGCGCGGCCAGCCCGTCAATGTTCGGCGTACGGACCGGCACCCGCCCGGCGCAGCCGATCCAGTCCCAGCGCAGTTGGTCCGGGAACAGGAACAGGACGTTCGGCCGCATGTCGGCCCATGCTGACCAGATCCGGCAGCCACGATCAACCTCCGGCCTGCGCTTCGCGGCGATCGACCGGTCCTCAACGGCTCATCCTTCAGGAACGCGCCGTGAGCCATGCGGCGCGTGCCGATGGAGGTGATGGGCTCGGCAGCGGAGCCGGCCGGCTTGCTCCCGGCAGCGGCCGGCCGGGCGGTCGCCGCCTGCCGATTCGGCGCGGGCGCGGAGCTGAGTGTCGGGTGCGGCGTCCGCTCCGGCGTCGGCGTAGCGGCGGCGGTTTCCATGTAGTAAATATAGCAACGGTTTTCAAATAGCCCTTCCTGCCCCGTCCAGGATGGGCATCTGATCGGCCTCAGCAGGCGCTGAAGGGGGTGCGGCGTGGCCGAACGGGTGCGCGAGCTTCCGGGGGGAGGCCGGAAGGGGCCTGTACGTGCGCTGGCGTACCACCTCGCAGGCGCACATTGCCGTCAAGACCCTGAGGCAAGACTTCTCGACTTTTTCCGGTGTACTTGCTCCCGAGCCGGCTCGGAACAATCAGGAATCCGACCTCGATGCCGCCGACGGATGTTCTGCCGCCGCGATCGGTCCGCTGCAGGCCAGCACGTGGGCACCGCTCCACAGGCAGTCCTGTCAGGAGGCGCCACGGCAGGCCGCCGGCCGCCCTCCGAGCATCAGGGCCCGGCAGACCTCGGCCAACCGATTCAGCTCGTCGATCGGCATCGACTCCTGGTCGGTGTGGATGTCCACGTAGCCGACCGAGATCACCGCGGTGGGCAGCCCCTTGGCGTTGAACTCGTTGGCGTCGCTCACGCCGCAGGTGGTGGTGCGCCAGGGGTCCAGCCCCGCCGCACGGATGGCCGCCTCGGCGTACCGCACCGGCGCGTCGTTCAGGCCGAACCGGTAGCCCGTCATCGCGTCCAGCGACTCCACGTCGACGGTGCCGCCGAACGCGGCGGCGCCCTGCTGGCAGCATTCCAGCAGCGCGTCGCGGTGCTCGACGAACCGGCTCTGGTCCAGGCTGCGCACCTCCAGGGTCAGCGACGCTTCCGGCGGGATGATGTTCTTGGCCTCCCCGCCCGTGAGCACCCCCGCGTTGGCGATCGTGTCCCCGTCGATGCGGCCGAGCTGCATCCGCTGAATCGCGCGCGCCGCCATCTGCAGCGCGCTGCGCCCCTCCTCCGGCTCCGTGCCGGCGTGCGCGGCGCGGCCGTGGAAGCTGACGCGAAGCGTGTCCGTCCACGGGCTGGCCATGACGATCCCGCCCACCGGCCCGTCGATGTCGGGCACGAACGCCATGCGCGAGCGCACCGGGGCCACGTCGAACGCCTTGGAGCCGACATGGCCCACGTCCTCGCCCACCGTGAACAGGACCTCGACCGGCGGATGCGGCGCGCCGGAGGCCGCGATCGCCTCCACCGCTTCGACGATGGCTGCCACCGCCGACTTGTCATCGGCGCCGAGCACGCTGGAGCCGTCGGTGTGCACGGTGCCGTCGCGGATCACCGGTTCCATTCCCGTGGTCGGACGCACGGTGTCGGTGTGCGCGCAGAGGAGTACCGGCTCCTCGCCGGCCCGCGAGCCCGCGCCCGGCCAGAAGCCCAGGACGTTGCGGTGCGGGTCGGCGTGCAGCCGCACCCCGGCGCCCTCCAGCCTGGGCCGCAGGGCGTCGATGACGGGGTCCTCGTTCGGGTGGTAGCTGTCGATCCGCAGGATGGTCAGGAACGTGTCGAGCAGTCGTCGGGAATCGATCATCGGTGGTCTGTCTCTCGTCACGTTCGTGTAGTCGCTATTCCGGTCATCGCGCTCCAGGGAATCTCGGGATGCCGTTCGCGGAATTCCGGAGAGAGCCGGCCGGCAGCCTCGCCGATGATCTCCAGACGACGGATGACGGAGTCCTGAAGTCTCGTATCCTTCAGGAATTGCTCGCGACGGATTCCTGCGACGTAGGTCGATATCAGTCTGGCCGACGCGACGATGTCTACGAGGTGTTCGGAATCACGAACCATAGATGGTCTGGGCTGATTCCAGTATCGCTCGTCGACGCACGTCGTTGGAGCTTCTCTCGATGCCCCGCCGGCTGACGAGGTCGACGTCGCGCCCGAATATCGACCTGAGGTCTTCCTGCATGTGATGCAGGTCGAACAAGGTATGTCGAGGTTTCTCGCCGAGACTGATCAACACGTCCAGATCGCTCTCCGCGCCGAAATCGTCACGGAGCACTGAGCCAAACACGGCGAGTTCGGAAACGCCCCAGCGCGTGCAGAATTCGGCAATCTCGGCTTGGCGGGTCTCGATTAACGCGTTCACGCCGCAATCCTTCCGGCTGGAATCATCGTCACGAGGATTCCAACGGTCAACCGCTCGTGACGACCTCCACCGCGCGTTCGCGTCCCCCGGCCGCCAGCAGGCAGACGATCGCCATCACGAACACGGCGGCGATGATGAGGAAGGCGGCAGAGAACGAGCCGGTGCGGTCGTGGACCCAGCCGGCCAGGACCGGCGCGGCGGCCATCGAGCCGGTCATCGCCACCTGCACCACGCCCTGAATGCTGCCGAACTCCTTCATGCCGAACGCCTCCTGGACGATCAGCACCAGCAGAGCGCCCAGGCCGCCGAAGCCGAGCCCGAAGACGAAGATCCCGATCCACATCGCCGGCGCCGAGGCGGCCAGCGCCATGATCACCAGCCCGACGGTCTGCAGGGCCACCGACAGGACGCAGCAGAGGCGGGCGGTCCAGCGTTCGCTGGCCCTGCCGAAGGCCAGCTTCGAGCCGATGCCCATGGCCGCGATCACCGCCAGCCCGGTGGTGGCCAGAGCCGGCGTGAAGCCCTGCTCGGCGAAGTGCTGGCGAAGCTGGGTCAGCACGCCCTGATACGTGAAGGTGGCGCCGAACAGGCCCCACAGAATCAGCCAGAAGCTGCGCGTGCGCAGCGCCTGCCGCAGGGTGATGCCGCTCTCCATCAGGCGACGCGACGCCCGGGCCGCTCCGCCGCGGCGGGTGCGGTGCATCTCGCGCGACACCAGCGCCTCGTCCTCGCGGATGATCCCCGCCGCCGCCACCGCCAGCAGCAGCAACAGGATCCCGAAGGCCACGTAGCCCCACTGCCAGCCTCCGGCGGCGACCAGGGCGGCCGCCAGCGCCGGCATGGTGAGGCCGCCGGCGTTGTTGCCCGAGGTCACCGCTCCCATCACCCGCCCGCGGGTGGCCGGGAACCAGAGCCCCACCAGCTTGCCCGCCGGCATCACCGTCGCGCCGGGGAAGCCGGCGTAGACGAGGGCGCTGAACAGGTACCAGTGCCAGAGCGAGGTGATCAGCGGCCGCAGCAGGAAGCCGGCGGCGACCAGCAGCAGCGAGACCACCGTCACCGGACGCGCGCCCCAGCGGTCCATGGCGCGGCCGGCGAAGGGCGCCACCAAGCCGGACACGACCGCCAGCGAGAGCGAGAGATTGAGGGCGGTCTGACTCCAGCCGAAGGCCTCGCGCAGCGGAGCGGCAAACTCGCCGAAGGCGTACTGACTGGTGCCGATGGTGAGCCCCGTTGACAGGAAGGCCACCACCGCGATCGGGTACCCGCGGTACACCTACGTCACAGTCCGTGCAGCGCGCACGCTTGCACTCGAGTGCCGGCGGGCGGCGCGGCAGGGTGGCGACCCGATGGTGGCGCTACGACCCGGCCGTGACGTGCCGACGTTCGGGGGAAGCATGCGAGCGGACGATAGCGCTTCACAGACCGACATGGAAGGGCGCTGCGTGGCTGGCGGCTCGTAACCGGTGCTGGTTCGTCGCTACCATCGGCGCGGGAGTTCTCCTTATGACGCGGCCGGGACCCGACAGGGCGGTTTCGATGGACGCGCTCGCCGAGCGCTGTTTCCAACTCGATGCGAACCGGCAGTTGCTACGGATCAAGGAGCAGCACCAGCTTCTTGCCCGCGCCCGTGGCAACGAGGCGAGGAGATTGGATGCCGTCGGCTGCTTTTCGATTTCGCTGATCGCGCTGGGTCTACTGTTCGTGTGGACCTTCATCAGCGCTGACATCTGGGTGGGGTTCGTGCTCAGCGGCGGATTTGCGGGCTTGATCTACAAGGTCTACAAGAAGATTCGTGCGGGTGGCCCCGGAGCTGTCGCGGATGCGTTCGTGCAGCGCTGGAAGATCCGGGCGTCGGTGAAGCAAGGCACCGCGGCCTACGAGCGGGGCGAGCCGTGGGCCGTAGCGCGGGTGCACGAGTACGCCGTTGAAGAGTTCCGCAATCGGGTGGCGGAGCACTGGGAGCAGACGCTCGGGGTCGACTCGGAGTGGGGCCGCGCCCGCGCATCGCTGACGGAGGCCGCAACCGATGCGCAGCGGTCGGCGGCCTATTGGGGCGCGCGTCTGCGACAGGAGCCGAGCAACGAGTTCGCCAAATCCCAGAAGGACGTGTCCGAGCGGCTGCAGGCCAAGCTCGCCAAGGCCTTCGAAAAGCTGGAAGCCCGCTCAGTCGCCTTGCGCAGATTCTACGACGAATGCGACGCCCGGCTTGCTGCCATGGACCGCCGCAACCGCGACCTTGAGGAGTCTCGTCGCCTCGAGGAATTGTCGGGCCGGGCCGACATGATCATCGCTCACGCCGAGGGGACCATACACGGCCTCGCGACCGCGTTCGTAGCTGAGGCGCGGGCGTTCGCCGATGCGCTGGGAGGCGTCGCCAGCGTGAGCATCAAGTCTCTCGCGGGGGAAGCTCCGGTGGACGACATCGACTACTTCGCCGACCGCATCATCGAGGACTCCGACCGGGACCGCGCAGCGATCGAAGACCTCGAGCGCCGACTCGCGCCATGAGCAAACGCTATCCGGAGCGGATCGCGCGATCGAGGTCCGCGCCGGCCAGGGGAAGGTCGACCCAGGCCGAGCCGCGCTCGTGCGACGCGTGCAGCGCGGCGATCACCTCCAGGGTGCGCGCCGCGTCGCCGCCCGAGCCCGCGACCTCGCCCCCGTCGCCGTCGAGCCACGTGACGATCTCGGTGACGGCGAGGTCCATGGAGCTCAAGCCGCCTTCGCCGATCGGCCACGTGTCGCTGCGCCCGTCGGCGTAGTCCACGGTAACGGCGTCCGGCGCGATGGTTGCCTGCGCCTCGGTGCCGTTGAGCAGGAAGCGCATCGGCGCCGCCCCGTAGTCGGGCGCGTCCAGCAGCGCGACCGTGCCGCCGGCCATGCGCAACATCCCCCAGCCGCCGGGGTCGCGGAACTCCGGTCCGCGGCAATCCTCGCGGCCGGCGAGGTCGAGCAGTCCCGAGACGGCCTCGACTTCCCGGCCGATCACCATGCGCAAAGCGTCGATCGTGTGCGTGCCCACGTTACCGAGCCGGCCCTTGCCCCACTGCACGTAGGCCGAGGTCACGCTGCCCAA
>JAPOQV010000031.1 GCA_026710565.1 Spirochaetaceae bacterium
CCTTGCGCCCCGTCGCGCCGCTCGATGCGGAGCGGCTGCATCGCACCGTCCTGGGGCCGTTGTTGGGGGTGGGCGACCCGCGCACCGACGACCGGTTCATCCCGGTGGGGGGGCGCGACAGCGTGACCCGCCTGGAGCGGCTGGTCGACTCCGGAGAGGCCGCGGTGGGGTTCTCGCTGGTCGCCCCGACCGTCGAGCAGATGCTGGCGGTCGCCGATGCCTGCGGGGTCATGCCGCCGAAGAGCACCTGGATCGAGCCGAAGCTGCGCAGCGGCCTGTTCGTGCATCCGTTCGAGGATGCCTCGAGGACTGGCTGACGCCGCGGCCTCAGTGGAAGTCGCGGCTCTTCAGCGGGATCGTCTGCCGGGCGCGGGGCAGCGGGCCGCCGGGCCGGTCGTCGTTCGACTCGACCGGCAGCTCCGCCTTCCAGAACCGTTCGGCGACGATGTGCACGACGTCGTGACGGGCCTGGACCCTGCCGCTCACGCCCAGGAACGACGTGGTCAGGATGATCGGCCGGTAGCGCTGGAACACCTTGGGCCATACCACCAGGTTGACGAAGCCGGCCTCGTCCTCGAGCGTCATGAAAACCACCCCTGAAGCGGTGCCGGGCCGCTGCCGGCAGATCACCAGCCCGGCGTAGGAGACCCGCCGACCGTCCTCCATCGCGGCGACGCGACCGGCGTCGGGCAGGTCCCGCCGGGCGAGCTGGTCGCGGAACGGCTCCAGTGGATGGCCGCGGGTGCTGTGACCGGCCGCCGCGTAGTCCCACGCGATGGCGCCGAAGTGGTCCAGGGGAGCAAACCGGAGCTTCGGATCGGGAGCGTCGATCTCCAGAGGCCGGTCGTCCTCGCGGCGGTCCGGAGAGCGGGCGCCCAGCACCCGCCACAGGCTGCTGCGACGCCGCCCGTCTCCTTGCGGGCCGGCGGCTGTCGGTCCCGCGATCAGCGAGCCGAGGGCGCCGCTCTCGGCCAGCTTCCGCAGCGCGTCCCGCGGTAGGCCGGCCCTCGCCTGCAGTTCCTCCAACGTCGTGAACGGACGCTCGGCGCGCGCGGCGACCAGTGCCGCGGCGCCGGCTTCCGCCAGCCCCTTCACGAAGCGCAGCCCCATGCGCACCGCGAAGCGCCGGCCGCCGGCGCCGGGCGGCACCGGTTCCAGACCGGGCGGCACCGGCTCCAGCGTGCAGTACCAGTCGCTGCGGGTCACGTCGACCGGCCGCACCTCCACGCCGTGGCGGCGGGCGTCGTCGACGATGGTCGCCGGCGCGTAGAACCCCATCGGCCAGGCGTTGAGCAGCGCCGCGGTGAACACGTCGTGGTAGTGGCGCTTGAGCCACGCCGTCAGGTACGCCACCAGCGCGAAGCTGGCGGCATGCGACTCCGGAAAGCCGTACTCCCCGAAGCCGCGGATCTGGTCGAACACCCGCTCGGCGAACTCGCGGGAGATCCCCTTGGCCTCCATGCGGGAGATCAGCTTCTGGCCGTGCTTCTCGATGGAGCCGGACCGGCGCCAGGCGGCCATGTCACGGCGCAGTTGATCGGCCTCTCCCGGCGTGTAGTCGGCGGCGACCACCGCCAGCTTCATCACCTGTTCCTGGAACAGCGGCACCCCCAGGGTCTTTTCCAGCACCGGGCGCAGGGCGGGGTGGGGATACTCCACCGGCTCCTCGCCGCTCCGCCGCCGCAGGTAGGGGTGCACCATGCCGCCGGTGATCGGACCGGGGCGCACGATCGCGACCTCGATCACCAGGTCGTAGAAGGTGCGCGGCCGCAGGCGCGGCAGCATCGACATCTGCGCCCGGCTCTCGATCTGGAACACGCCGACCGTGTCGCCGCGCGAGATCATGTCGTACACCGCCGGATCCTCGAACGGCACCGTTGCCATGCTGTAGGAGCGCCCGTAGTGACGCCGGATCAGCGCGAAGGCCAGGTCAAGGTGGGTGAGGGCGCCGAGCCCCAGCAGGTCCACCTTGAACAGCCCCAGCGCCTCCACGTCGTACTTGTCCCACTGGATGACGGTGCGCCCCTCCATGGCGGCGTTCTCGATCGGCACCAGGGTGGTGACCGGCTCGCTGCCAAGCAGGAAGCCTCCGGGATGGATCGACAGGTGGCGCGGAGCGTCGCGGATCTGGTCCGTGAGCGCGATCAGCAGGCGGTGGACGGGAACCTGCGGGTCGAGGCCGGCCTGCGCGAGGGCGCCGGCCAGCTCCGCCGGGAAGTCGCTGCCGTGGTGGGAGACGAGCCGTGCGACCCGATCCAGCGAAGTGGCCGGGAGGCCCAGGGTCTTGCCAACGTCCCGGACCGCCGACTTGCCCCGGTAGCGGATCACGTTGGCGACCATGGCCGCGTGCTCACGCCCGTACTTCCGGTACATGAACTGAATCGCCTCCTCGCGGCGCCGGTGGCCGATGTCCAGGTCGATGTCGGGCGGCTCGGCGCGCTCGCGGGAAAGGAAGCGCTCGAACAGCAGCCGCATGCTCACCGGAGCGATGGCGGTGATCCCCAGCGAGTAGTCTGCCGCGGAGTTGGCGGCCGAGCCGCGTCCCTGGCAGAGGATTCCCTGCTCGCGGCAGAAGCGGACGAGCTCATACATGGTCAGGAAGTAGCCGCAGTAGTCGAGCTCGTCGATGACCGCCAGCTCGGTATCGAGCTGCGCGGCGACCTCCGCCGGCACCTCGCCGCCGTAGCGCGCGCGCGCGCCGGAGAAGGTGAGTGAGCGCAGCCACTCGGCCGAGGTATGACCCGCCGGGAGCCGCTCGGAAGGGTAGCGGTAGCGCAGGTCGGCCAGGGAGAAGGGACAGCGGTCGGCGATCTCGCAGGTCGCGGCCACCAGCTCGGGGCGGTCGGCGAACAGGCGCGCGAACGCGCGCGGCGACTTGAGGTCGTGCTCGCCGTTGGCACGCAGCAGGGTGCCGGCGCCGTTCAGGGTGGTGCGGTGACGGATGCAGGTGACCACATCCTGCAGCGGGCGCCGGCCGCGGTGGTGGTAGAGCACCTCGGTGGCGGCGGCGAGGGGGAGGGCGAGCCCGCGGCAGAGAGACGTCAGCCGCCGTTCGATGCGCTGGTCATCGGGCAGCCGGTGGCGCGTGACCAGTCCGTACAACCGGCAGCGAAACGCCTCCTTGAGCAGGGCGGCACGACGTCGCCAGAGATCCTCGTCCTCGGCGGCCAGCAGATCGCGCCCTTCCCACAGCGCGATGAGGCCGCCGGCGCGCTCGGCCACCTCCTGCCAGCCGACGCGGCATTCGCCCTTGGCGCAGCGCAGGCGGCCGGTGGAGATCAATCGGCAGAGGTTGGCGTAGCCGGCCCTGCTCTGCGCCAGCAGCAGCAGCGCGGCCGTCGGAGCGGCGGGGTCGTCCGGATCGCCGGCGACGGTGATCTGCGAGCCGACGATCAGTCGCGGCGTCCGGGTGCCGGCCGCCTGGCCGGCGGCGGTCTCCACGTGGGCGCGCACCACGCCGTGCACCCCGTCGCGGTCGGCCAGGACCAGCGCGGTAACGCCGAGCTGGCGGCAGCGCCGCACCAGCTCCTCCGGGTGGCTGGCCCCTTCCAGGAAGGTGAAGTTGCTCTTGCACCACAGCGGCACGTACGCTCCGCTCACTCCACCCATCCCTGCAGATACCAGCGGCCGGTCAGTCGGTCGTAGTAGACCCACTCCAGAGTGCCGTTCGGCGCGCGGATGAAGTAGTAGGCCCGGTCGACGCCTCCAGGCAGCCCGGTGCCGCCGGCGTGCCACCAGCCGCGGGAGATCAGGAAGGGGCCGTGGGCTGCGGACTTCGGCTGCGGTACCTCGACCGGCTGCCGCAGCATCCGACGCACCAGCCAGCCCGTCGCTGGCGGCTCCCGGCCGCTGCGTGCGTCCGGTTCCGGCAACACGACCGCGGCCACCGGCTGCCAGCGGAACTGCGCTTCCGGCAGATGCTCGTCGGAGAGCACAGCCCGGACCACGGCGTGGTTGCCGAACTGGGCGCGGATGCGCGCCAGCGCCTCCGACCCGGCCGCCGGGTCACGCTGCCTGAGCGTCCGGAACAGGGTCGCCTGACCCGCGTCCGCTCTCACGTGTTCGGCATCGACGGCCAGCTCATCGACCCCGGAGCTCAGGTCGAGTGCCCGCAGGCGGAGCTCGATCAGGTCGACCAGCGGCCGCCGCTCGCAGGTAGGAGCGGCAGGACGGATCATCTCGTGGCGGTGCGATCCGTCCTCCAGCAGCAGCCGCAGGTGCAGCGCCGCGACCGCCCGGTCCTCCTTCCGCAAGCGGTCGAGCAGCGTATCGAGCAGGCCCTCGACGTGCCGCTGCAGGCGCCCGGCGTCGGTCTCCGCATGAGACAGCCGCTTCCGGTGCAGGAACGGCGATACCGGGATGTCTCCCTGGACCGGCAACTCGAGCGCCGGCAAAACAGAGTCCTCCGGACTCTGTTTTGCCCCCATCCCCAACCTGCCTGAGAATCTGCCGCTGGCGCGGCAATTCCGACCGACTCCCAGCTCACCGCGGACCGAGCGGTGAACCGCCGCGGCATTGCCCCCGAAGCGCCGCAGCACCTCCGCGTAGGGAAGCCGCAGGAAGGCGTCGACCGTGGTGACGTCCAGCTTCTCCAGCAGGTCACGGACCTCGGGCTCCAGCGGCAGCCGCTCCAGCGGAGCCTGCCGGGCGGCGCTGCGCTCGGCGGCGGCATCTTCCACCACCAGGCAGCCGCGGCGCGCATCGAGCGCCAGCAGGCGAGTGCCGATGCGGGTGTAGCCGATGACGACCGCGGCGTCGAACCGCACCTCGCCCAGGCGGTCCCGGATGGTCCGGGCCAGCGCCGCGGGCGATCGGTGGTGGCGCTGCAGGCCGGACACGTCCAGCCAGAACACGCCCGGCTCCGCGCACGCGGCATGCGACTCCGCATCCGTTCCCGAACCGGCCCCTTCGACGAAGGGGCTGATGGAGAGCAGGCGGTCGATGATCAGCTCGACGCCGGCTGCCACTTCCCCTGGGCCGACGGTGCCCGCCTGCAGGTCCGCGGCCAGCGAGAGCGCCGCGGCGTAGCGCATGCCCACCCGCACCCCGGCGGCACGGGCCGTCCGGTTCACCGACACCACGATGCCCAGCGGCTTGTCCTCGCTGACTACCGCGGCGGGCCGGTCATGCCAGTCGGGATGACGGCGGAGCAGCAGTTGCAGAGGAAAGGAGCCGACTTCAACACACGCCGTACGGCGCACGGTAGGTGGTGTCCAGAGATCGGCCCGGCCCCCGCCGCCGGTCCTTGATCACGTCGATGCGGTAACGGAAGCGGCCGTGCCGCGGAGCGGCGTGGCGCGCGCCCCGGCCGCGCAGCGACACCAGCGAGCCCAGCTCGGTGCCGGGCGTGGTGAGGAAGAGCAGGGCGGTGTCGTGCTGCCGGGCCAGGCGCATCAGGCGCCCGAGCACCGCCGCCGGGATGATCCGGCCGGAGTCCAGCTCCAGCAGGACCAGGCCGAACGCACCGGAGCGGGTCAGGCGCTCGGCGGCGGTGACCGAGGCGCGCAGGTCGGGTACCTGCACCACCGGCAGCGCCGCCAGGTCGACTCCGGCCCGCGCCAGGTCGGGCGGGAAGAAGAGGTCGGAGCTGGTCGTGACCCAGGCCGTGGTCTCCGCCGATCGCTGGAACTCGCGGACGATCGCGCAGGCCAGCGTCAGATGGACCCGCCGCGGGGCCGCGCAGAGCTCGCAGAGACGGCCCGCCAGCTCTGCCGGCCCCCAGACGCCGGTCTGCCCGTCAGCGGCGGGTGCTCCCGGATCGACTGCGAGGTCGGCAGCGCGCATCAGCCGGCACGGGAGCCCGCTCAGGGCGCTGCGGCGCGCGTGGTCATCGTGGCTTTGCAGCTCAGCCCGAGGATACCTGTTGAACATGGTACGAGCACAAATGTCTTTCTTGATGAAGACATTTGTCTGTAATTGGATCGGATGTCGTCGCCTGCGTCAACCCGCGGGCGACGATCCTTCCAGATAGCGGCGCACCTCGATCACCCTGCCCAGGATCCTCACCTCGTCCGGGGCGGGAGTGATGGGATCGAAGGCGGGGTTGGCCGGGTGCAGCTCGATCCTGCCGGCGCGCAGCTTCAGCCGCTTCACCGTCGCCTCGTCCTCCACCAGGGCGACGACGATGTCGCCGGAGCGGGCGCTGTCCTGACGAAGCACGATCACCACGTCCCCCGGCAGGATGGCGGCATCGCGCATGCTGTCGCCGCGAACCCGCAGGGCGAACAGCTCGCCGCGGTCGGCGGACGATTGCACCGCCACGAACCCCTCCGGATCTTCGACCGCCGTGGTGAGGGCGCCCGCCTGCACGCGGCCGACCAAGGGGATCAGGACGGTGGGGTGACCGGAGCCGGCGGGCAGCCGGTAGCCGCGCGCCTTGCCCGGCTCCTTGTCCAGCAGCCCGTCGCGCACCAGCGCTTCCAGATGCGCTCGCGCGGACTGCACGGCGCGAAAGCCGAAGTGCTCCTGCACCTCACGGGTCGTGGGTGGCGAGCCGGCCAGGATGCGGTCGCGCACGAACAGGAAGATGCGGCGCCTGCGCCCCTCGGACCGTGACGAGGAGCGTCCGGCATCGCGCATGGCTGCCATTGACAGACATATGTCTTCATCTGTCAATCATCCGGCAGATCGACCAGCGGTGCTGCCACCAGGAGGTCAGGGTCGACGGCCACGCCGGCGGCGCGCACTTCCCAGTGCAGGTGCGGTCCCGTGGCCAGGCCGGTGCTGCCGACGGTGCCGATCGGTTCTCCCGCGAACACGCGCTGGCCTTCCCGCACCGCAAGGCCGTCCAGGTGGTAGTAGAGCGAGTAGACGCCGGGAAGATGTTCGATCACGACCGTGAACCCGGTGACGATGCGTTCGCGGGCCATCGCGACCGCGCCGCCGCCGGCCGCCGCCACCACCGTGCCCGTGGGAACGCCGAAGTCCACGCCGTTGTGGATGGTGGTGGCGGTGTTGCCGTCGGCATAGCGGTAGAGCCTGCGATCACCGAAGCCGCCGGTGCGCCGCACGTCGCCCAGCGGCAGCCGCAGCGGTCCGTAGTGCGGCCACGCGACCGGCCGCGAGGCGCTCAGCAGCAACCAGAGCTCCCATGATTCCGTCTTGCGTTGCGGATCGGTCGTGCGCCGCAGGTTGGAGAGACCGGTGTTCAGGGGGATCTCCTCGACGGCGAACTCGCGCTCGCCGATGACGAGCGGCTGCTCGTGCAGCATCACGCGCGTCTCTGCCCGAGACGCGCTGCCGGCCAGGAGTCCGGAGATCGTCAACCGTGCCTCACCCGCCGGGGCATTGCTGGGAATCCCGAGCACCGCCGCCCACGTCGTCCCGGCCGGGCCTCTGCGCACCGCGAACCCGGAGCCGGCGACCCGTTCTCCGTCGGCCAGCTCCACCGCGAGCTCGAGCTCGGCAAGCGGCGCGGCGCTCGTCACGTAGGCGCTCAGAGGATCGCCCTGGGCCAGCGTCCCCGGCGTATGGAGGACTTCGACGGGAAGCGACGGCTCCGTTCTGGAGACTGTTGGAGACGAATCCGACTGCGCGGCAAGCGACGCGGCGACCGCGACCATGCCCGCCGCCACGGACAGCGATTTCCAGAGACGGCGCACGCGCACCATCGTATCGCTCGAAACCGATCGCCGCCGGCGGCTCGATCGCCCGGGCGTTATGGCTGCGGGCGCGGAGCGGTCAGGTCACGCCACCGCACCGGCGGAGGAGCGCCCGGCCCCTTGATGAACGAACGGAGGTTGATGAGCGCGGCGGCGGCCCATGCGCTCCCCAAGAGGACGCCACCGACGACTTCGCCGGCCCGAGTGTCGAACCACCGAACGGTCGACGTGAGCAGGAGGGTGGCACCGGCAGCCGCCAGAATAGCCCCGGCGCCCAGGATCTGAGAGGGTCGCGTGCGGTCCCTCTTGTAGCGCTCAAGCAGCCAGGAGCCGGTCATGGAGAGTGACAGGGAACCGGCCCACAAGACGGTGAGAGCGATCCATCCCTTGCCGATCCCGAAGATCGCGCCCGCCAGCACGGTGACCGCGGCCGCCGCGGCGAAAGAGCACGTCTTCGCCTGCTGGGTCATGAGAGCTTCCGGAAGCGTACCTCAGATCGGATCGATCGGGTATACCGGGCGGCCCAGGTTGCGGTAGCGGATGTGCGACGGGTCGTGCACGCTCGGTTCGTTCACCGTGCGGATCACGCCCGCGAACGGCTCGAAGTGGGCGCGAAAGTGCCCGGTCGACTTCACGCCGATGTAGCGCATCCGCCGCGGCTGAAGGCCCAGGCTGCGCGCCAGCGCGGAATCGAACGGCTGGTCGCGGTAGGTGACGACGATCACCTGCACACCTCCCGTGCGCACGTGCGCCGATGGCCCGAGCGTGGTGGAGAGGCCGGCGAGCATCGGGCCGTCGTAGGTGTATGCGCCGTCGGAGACCGCCACCACCTGCCACTCCGCTTCCACCGGCTCGCCCTGCGCGGGGTCGGACTTGCCGCCCATGGCCATGCGCAGCGTGGCTCCCGCGCCGGCGCGGTGGCACTCCAGGGCCGCCTCAGGATCGACGATGTAGAGCACGCAGGCATCTTCCAGCGAGCGCTCGATGAAGGTGCGCAGCATGCCGGTGCTGTCGCCGGGCGAGCCGCCGCCGCAGTTGTCGTTGCTGTCGGCGATCACGATCGGGTAGGGGCCGGTCGAGCCGAGCTCGTCGATCACCTCCGCGGTCGTGGGGATGGCCATCTGCCAGTCGGCGCGCCGCGCGAAGATCCAGGCCGCCAGCTCGTCGGCGCCGTCCTGCGCCTGGTCCTGATCGCCGTCGGCGATCACGGTGACCGAGGAGCCTACGTGGGGGGCGTCTGCCAGCGGAAAGCAGGTGGAGATCGACGCGTACAGGATGCCCGGACGCGCCTCGATCTCGTGCAGGCGCTCGATCGCCTGGCGCATCGGCGGGTGCGCGGTGATCTGGTTCTTGCCCCAGATCATCGGCAGCGGCGCCAGCGCCATGGCCGGCCGCACGCCGTCGCGCAGCACGCGCGCCATCAGGTCCGCGCACTCGCGGCCGCGCTCGGCCTGGTCGATCTCCGGATAGGTCTCGTGCACGATGATGCCGTCGGCGAGCTCGACCATCTCCGCGGAGACGTTGGAGTGGATGTCGAGCTGGACGATGATCGGCAGCGTGCCGACCGCCCGCCGGACGGCGCGCAGGATGGCGCCGTCCGCGTCGTCCTCGCCCTCCGCCACCATGGAGCCGTGCAGTTCCAGCAGCACGCCGTCGAGGGCGCCGGCGCCGGTGATCGCCTCGACCAGGTCGCCCACCACCCGGGTGAAGTCGGCCGCGGGCAGCGGCCCGCCGGGATGCGCCTCCCAGTAGATGGTCGGCACCAGTTCGAAGCCGTGGTGATCGCCGCCCTCGATGAAGCCTCCGACCGGAGTGTTGCTGCCGCGGAAGTCCGTGAAGAGATCCTGGCCGCGGACGTATCCGAACCGCTCGTCGGCGCTCGCCAGCGTGGTCGGCACCGGGGTGAAGGCGCTCGTCTCGTGGGCGATGCAGCCGAACGCGATCCGTTCGCCCTTCGGGCGTGGCTCGCTTCGCTCGCGTGCCATGTCAGCTCACCGCCAGCGGGGCAGCCGCGCCGCCCGGCCGTGCCCGCAGACCCTCGGCGACCCTGGTCAGGATCCCCACCGCTGCCAGGATGCCGGCGGAGGCGATGGCGAACACCACTCCGTAGGCGACCGCCGGCGAGCCGCCAAGCACCAGGCCCACGTCGCGGATCAGCCCTCCGGCACCGATGCCGACTCCGCGAAATACCACCTGAGCGATCGTCCACAGGCCGAGCTCCGCGCCAGCCTCCTGGTCCGTGGTCATGGCTGCCATCAGGGAGAGACCTCCAAAGGTATACACGCCGAAGCCGGCACCATAGGCGATGAGGGCAGGCATGACCAGTACGCCCATGCTCGTGAACGACGCGGCCGCCAGCAGCGCCATGCCGGCCGCCATGAAGGACAGCCCCGCGCCGGCGATGCCGCCCTGGCGCTCCGGCCGACGGTTGCGCCACAGCGCCATGCTGACGACCAGCGTCAGCAGCGTCGGCGCCAGCCATACCGTGTTCAGCCGTGTCGTCTGCCCCAGCGTAAGCTCGAGCACCTCAGCCCCGAACGGCTCCAGCACCGCCTCCTGCAACCAGGCTGCCGCGGCGGCAACCGACAGGAACAGGAAAAACCGTATCTTGCTCCGATCGCCGAGCAGGGTGCGCACCCGCTCGGCCACCGGCCGTTCTGGCGGCTGCAGCAGCTCACCGGCGGCGCGCAGCTCGTCCTGCACGCGGCGCTCCACGCCCGCGATCGACACCAGCCAGAACAGTCCGCCGACACCGGCCGTCAGTGCCACCAGGCGCCAGAACAGGCGCAGCTCGTAGTGCTCCATCAGCAGGCCGAACCCCAGCGCGGCCAGCGGGAAGCAGGCGATCAGCACCGTCTCCACGATCGCGATGGCCATGCCCTGCTTCTTCGCGGGCGCAGAGTGCCGCACCAGCGCCAGGAAGGGACTGCCGGAGATCAGGCCGCCGACCCCGTAGGAGAGGAATCCGGCGATCACGGCCAGCCAGCCGACCAGCGGCCGGCCTCGGCCGAACCAGGCCAGGCTGATACCGATCAGCCCCAGGCCGATCATCATCAGCGCGCGGCCGGCCCAGATGAAGCGGGTCCGGCCATTCGGCGCGGCCGCGGAGACGTCGCTGCGCGCGCCGGCCCAGAGGCTCAGCGGCGACAGCAGGTAACGCAGGCCGAGCAGCAGCGCCACCGGCCACGCCATGAATCCGAAGTGGCTGATCAGGACGCGGTTGAGCACGCTGGAGACCAGCACGTCGCTCATCGCCGAACCGATGTGAAAGGTGCCGAGCCGCAGCGTGCGCACGGTGCGGAACCGCCGTTCCCCGGCGGACGGGCTGCTATCGTCCATGCGTGCCTCAGGCATCGCTGCCACCGCGGACCATCCGATCGCACAGCTCCACGGCCGGAGTGATCAGCAGGTCGCCGGCAGGCGCCCGATACTGGGTCAGGAACCGGGTGTGGCGGTAGAAGGCGCTCATGTATTCGTTTCCGTCCAGGTCCCGTGCGCCGGGAATATACGCCCATTTCGCCGTTCCGGGGTCATCGGGCCACGCCGCGCCGCAGCAACAGGCGAACATGAGCCGGGTCGAGGCCGCACGCTCCCGTACCGCGAGCCCGATGCTGCCGAACACCTCGGCCCAGGTCGTGACGAACGCGAAGCCGCCGACCCCGTGTCCGTGCAGGCGGAGATCGACGTGAGTACGGACCGGAGCGCCGGTCTCGTGCGCCCGCTCGGCCCACTCGACCCAGTCCTCGATGCGCCGCAGGTACGCCTCCCGGAACTCAAGCGAGGCGTCGTCCGGCAGGTTGTAGCCCAGCCCGATCCGCGTCGCCTGCAGGTCGCCGCTTCGCACGGCGGCGAAGAATCGATCCAGCTCCGCCCGCGCGGACGCCAACTCTTCCAGGCCCGGCAACTCCTGCAACGGCAGCCGTACGGCCACCGAGTCGGTCGTGAGCGTGCGGCCGGGCAGGGGGCGGCCGGCCACGGGGCGGGCGGCGTCGACCAGATCCTTCAGGCACGACCCGAGCAGGCGCCCCTCGGTCCGCGCCACCTCGTCGCCGGCGAACATGTGCTTGAGAGCGACGTCGCCCTTGGCGCCTTGCAGGTAGAGCACGGGGAACTCCGGCGCGATCGCGTCAGCCAGGGCCATGCAGGCGTAACCGTTCACGTCCGGGCTGATGACCGGGTCGGTCATGGAGGTGGCGATGCAGGGGTCGCCCGTGTACTGGACCACCGCCGCCATCGGGCGCTCGTCGGCGCAGCGGTCGACGCGCAGCACGGCCACGCGCGGATCGATCAGTCCCACCGGCTCCGGCCGGGCGACGCGATCGGGCTCACGCCGGAAGAACGTGGTGCCGTCGGCGGCGACGCCCTTGCGGTTGTACTGCAGCCGCGGCCAACTCCCTTCCGCGAACGCGACGCGGGCGGGCGCCAGATCCGCGACAGACGCGGCGGCGGCAGCCGCGATCCCGTCGAGCAAACGGTCGTGCTGCGGCCCGCGCGGCGCGTCCGGGAACGGCACGGGCGAGGAGAGGTTGCGGGTGCAGGCGATCACGAGCGCGTCCGGGGCGACGCCTGCGGCCGTCCGCACCGCGTCGGCGATGGCCTCCTGCAACTCCACGGTGACGTAGCAGAGGTTGAGACTGAGCCAGGCGACCCGCGCCGCGCCGTCCTCCAGCAGCAGCAGCGCGCCGCGCAGCGGGCCGAGGATGGCGGCAGCGCCGCGGTCCAGCGGATCCGGCACCGGGACGCCGACGGACGGCGTGAAGTCGATCGACCGCGCGGCGGCGTGCAGGGACATCGCGCGCGAGTGTACGCGCAGGCCGGGCTCGCCCCAAGGGCAGGCGACGCGCAGCCGCGCCGGCGGTAGTATCGGCGCCGTGGCCAGACTTGCCATCGCGACCTGCCAGTTCGTGATCGACCCTGCCGTGGAGCCGAACCGGGCCGCGGTCGAGCGGCTGATGCGTTCGGCCGAGCGGCGAGGGGCGCGGCTCGTTCACTTTTCGGAAGCATGCGTCTCCGGCTACCTGGGAGCGGAGGTCGACAGCGGCGACCAGCTCGATTGGCAGGCCGTGGGCGGTGCCATGGAGTCGATCATGCGGCTGGCGGCCGAGCTGGATCTGTGGGTGGTGATCGGCTGCAACCACCGCCTCACCGGCTCCCACCGGCCGCACAACTCGCTGTACGTGATCGATCCTTCAGGACGGATCGTGGACCGCTACGACAAGATGTTCTGCACCGGAGCCGACTGCGACGATGGGGATCTCAAGCACTACAGCCCTGGCAGCGCCTTCACCACGTTCGACGTGGACGGCGTGCGCTGCGGCCTGCTGATCTGCCACGACTACCGGTATCCGGAGCTGTTCCGTGAATACAAGCGGCGCGGGGTGGAGCTGATGCTGGTGTCATTCCACAACGCCGGCATGACGGCCGACCGCGACGCCCACTACCTGATGTCCGTGCCGGCCACGCTGCAGGCGGCGGCGGCCAGCAACTTCTTCGCCGTCAGCGCCACCAACGGCGCCCGCCGCTACGCGTGGCCCAGCTTCGTGATCAACCAGGAAGGGTGGGTGATCGACCGGGCACCACGCCATCGCGCCGCCGCGCGGGTGAACACGATCGACACGGAGGCGAGACTGTACGACGCGAGCGCGTACTGGCGGGAGCGATGCCTGGCCGGCACCTACCACTCGGGCGAGGTGGTCACGGACCCGCGCAGCGCCGTCCGCACCGTTCTGTAAGCGGCGCACCTCTGTGACCGGGCACGGAGCCGTCGAGTCCTGCGCTCAGTCCCAGGCGGACATCTCGGCGTGCAGTTCCGCCGGTATGCCTTCGTGGAAGGCCCGCAGGGCGTTGTCGAGGTGGGCGGTGGTGCGCGCGCCGAACAGCGTGCTGCCCACCGAGCGGTTGGCGATCACCCAGGCGGCGGCCAGGTAGACCATCGACTCGTCCAGTTCCGCAGCCTTCGCGCGGAGCTGCTCGACGACTCGGAAGTTGCGTTCGGAAAAGTATACGTCGCAGTGCCCGGGAATCACGTGGAAGCGGGTGCGTTCGGGGAGGGCGTCACGGTCGGCCGTGTACTTGCCGGCCAGAACCCCCGCGCCGAGCGGGCTGTACGCCAGGAAGGTGATGTCCTCGTCAGCGCACACGGCCATGCTGTCCCGCTCCTCTTCGGGCCGGGCCAGGTTGTAGATGTTCTCGACGATCTCCATCCGCGCATAGCCGTTGGCGGTGCTGATCGCCAGCGCATCGCGGAGTTGCGTTCCGGTGAAGTTGCTGCAGCCCAGCGCCTGCGCACGGCCGTCGGCCACCGTCCGGTTGAGCGCGTCCATGGTCTCGTCCAGCGGTACCTCGTCGTCGTAGTTGTGCACCATGTAGATGGGTACGGAGTCGAGCTGCAACCGTTCCAGGCTGGCGCTCAGGGCACGCTCGATGTTGCCCGGGGAGTTGCCGCTCGACACCTTGGTGAGCACCGTCACCTCGTCGGCCACGCCCCGGTCGCGCATCCAGGTGCCGATCATGCGCTCGGAGCTCGACACCTCCCCCGTGGTCTCGCGCACGTCCTGCACGCCCATCACGTCGCGCCGGTACAGGCGCGCGTTGCCGCCGCCATACGCCTCGGCCGTGTCCAGCAGGGTCAGGCCGTGCCCGACGGCGTAGTCCAGGATCCTGCGCGTTGCGTCTTCATCGATCTCCCGGCCGAACGTCGTGGTCCCCAGGGCGATGCGGCTGACCGTCCGTCCCGTCCGTCCGAGTGGTACCTGTTCCATCATTTCGCTCCGCGGTGCACGGTAGCATGAGTTCAATGCGGTGGGTGAGTGTTTCCGGGTACGCCGCCACGCTGGTTGTGGCCACGCTGGTGCCGTGGAGTCACCCCGGCCGCACGGTCCCGCGCATCGACATGGCACTGCACTTCGTGGCCTGGACGGTGCTGGCGTTCCTGACCGCATTCGCGTGGGCGAAGTCCCGCGCGCCGATCGTTGCGGCGGCGCTGGCTGCCCTGGCCGCCATCTGCTTCGGGGCCCTGATCGAGGTGCTGCAGCCGCTCACCGGTCGGACGGCGGAGATTCACGACCTGGCCGCCGACGCCCTCGGCGCCGTCCTCGGCGCAGCCGCCGCCGCGATCGCCGTGTGGAGCGGCCAGCGGGTTGCAAAGCGCACGGACAACCCCGGATAGCGTTGTGCTCGCGCCCGGAACGAGCGTTCTATCGGGGTTTCGGGCATGGCGTTGCCATGTCCGACAAACTCGTCCTAGACTCCTGCGATTGCGGGGCCCAACACCGGGCACCCGCAGCTCAGCCACTCAGGAGGTGCGCTCATGTCGAACGAGGTCCTGGTAGTCGCGTCCAAGGTAAAGGCCTATATCAAGTCCGCAGCAGGATTTAACACGTCCGCTACGGCAGTCGACGCACTGTCGAGCAAGGTCAAGGAAGTCTGCGACGCGGCGATCGAAGCGGCGCGCAAGGATCGGCGCAAGACGGTGAAGGACCGGGACATCTCGTAGCGCCGGCGCACGTCCCGAGACGGACAGGAGCCGGCGTTCCGCCGGCGCTGCCCGTCTCGCGCGCCGTTGCCGGGCCCCACACAGCGACATCAGCCGAGCATGGGATCGCGGATCGAAGGCCCACGCGCCTGCCGTCCGGACGAGCGCTCCGAGCTGCTGGCGCTGGCCAACCTCGTGTTCCGCGTGTCCCGCGGCAGATGGCCGTCGATCGAGCGCGACTCGCCGCACGTCTACCGGACGGAGAACCTCGGCAACGTACGGGTGATCCGCGCCGACGGCGGGCTCCGCGCGTCGGTGGGGACGCTGCACATGCGCATCGCCGCCGGCGGCGCGGTGCTCGACACGGTGGGGGTCAACTGCACCACCACCCATCCCGACTGGAGGAAGCGGGGGTTCGGCGGCCTGCTGATGCGCGACGTCGAGGAGCGGGCGCGCGCCGCAGGGCGAGACCTCGTACACCTGGACGCGGGCGTGCCGGAGTGGTATCGCCGCTTCGGCTTCGAGGACGGCGGATGCCTGCTCACCTACGAGCTGAACCGCGGCAACGTCGGGCTGCTGCCCGACCCCGCCGACCTGGAAATCGGCATCGGGCTCGCGCGGTACGCTGCCCAACTCCACCGCATCCACACGGCCGACGGCGCGGGGACGATTCGTTCGGAGGAGGACGTGCCCGTCATTGTGGGCCGCACCTCGCCCGAGCTGTTCGTCGCCGAGCGCCGCGGCCAGGTCGTCGCGTACGCCGTGGTGCAACCGGCGTCGCGGCTGGTGAAGGAGCACGGCGGGCCGCCGGAACTGGTGGCGGCTCTGCTGCGTGCCGTCTACGCGCGGGTTGACGCGGTCAACGAAGGGCGGTCCACGACCGCGCGCGACGACCGGGACCGGGTCGATCTGACCAGCGGCCTCCAGGTCGAGGTCATCCCGCAGCAGGCCGGCCTGATCGCGCTGCTCGACCGAATCGGCGTCCCGGTGGCGCGCGCGCCGTGGCACATGCTGCAGCTCATCGATCCTGCCGCGGTCCTGCGCAAGCTGGGCCTGAACGACGTGGCGGTGAGCAGGCGCGGTGACCTGTTCGTGCTGAGCGGCCCGGGCGGCGAGGAGGCGCTGACGCGCCGGATGCTGGTCAAGGCGCTGTTCGGCCCGGAACGGGTGACGGAGGTGGCGGGCGACCGGCTGCCGGTCCTGCTGTCCACGCCGAGCACCGACCATGTCTGAGGCGGCCGACGCCGCCCATGCGCCCCGGCTGCCGCTCTCCCTGATCCTGGACGACTGCGCGCCGATCAACGCCGCGTACTTCATGCATCCGGAGCAGGAGCACGTCCTGTCGATCCCGAACTCGTTCGCCGACGAGTTCGCGTCGGTCTGCGAATCGCACGGCGTCCGTGGCAAGTATTCGGTGTTGCCCATGCCGTCCGGGGCCGGGCGCATCGACCGCCGGGTCAGCTACGTCGCCCCGTCCGACCTGGAACGGTTCCTGGACATCGTCCGCTCCCGTTTGACGGTCCGTTTCGACATCACGGCGGAGATCCTCACGCACCTTGCCGCGTACGACATCGACAATGACCGGCTGCTCCACCGCTACGAAGATGAATGGATCGCCACAGCCAGCGTGGCGGAGATGGTGCGCTACATCAGCCTGGCGCTCACCATCCTGAACAACGTCGGCCTGCCGGCGAACGGCGTCACGTCATGCTGGCGTGCCGGCATGGGCAAGGAGGAGCAGTTCGCCCGCGCGATCGGAGAGGCGCAATACGCGGTCAACGGGCGCACGTTCAGTTGGTACTTCATGCACATGGACGTGCGCGGCCGTCCCCGCGACCCGTTCGTGGCATGGCGGGATGCGGACCGTGGGATCGCGGTGGTGTCGCAGCCGTGCGGGGTCGCGGACCTGCTCGGCCGTCACCCCTCCGAGATCGACGGCATCATCAGTTCCGACGGCCGAAGCGGCCGGATTCCGGAACTGATCCGCTACGGACAGCCGGTCGTCATGCTCACGCATTGGCAGTCGCTGTTCGACGACGGGTCGGCCGCCGGTCTCAGGGACCTCGATGAGGTGCTAAAGCGAATCGGCCGCCACTACGGCGGCCGACTCATCTGGATGCGGTGCAGCGAGATTGCCCGCACCGCGCTGGAAAGAGAGTTGAGTTGATACGCAGGCGGCGTTCACGCTCGTCGAACGAGAATGCTCGTCGAACGAGAATGAACGCCGTCCCGGCAGGCTGCCCGGCCTACCAGCGCCTGGGGCCGCCTCCGCCTCCGCCTCCGGGTCCGCGGTCGCGGCGGCCGCCTCCGCCTCCGCCGCCGCCGCCTCCGCCGCCGCGATCACCGCGCGCGCTGCGCGCTTCCTCGCCGGTCAGGTCCCGCCCGTCAAGCTCTGCCCCGTTCATTCCGCGAACCGCGGCGGCGGCTTCCTCGTCCGAGCCCATTTCCACGAATCCGAAACCGCGCGAGCTTCCGGAGTAACGATCCGTCACCACCTCAGCGGATTCAACCTTGCCATGCTGTGCAAACAGCTGGAATAGCGTTTCATCGGTAGCGCTGAACGGCAGGCCCCCGATATAGAGTCTTTTTCCCATCTCGCGGACAGCTTAGCAGGAGCCGCGCACTTAGGCAACGGCCTATTTCAGGATTTCCATTCTGATGCTTCATCGAGGTGCTCCAGGTGCTCGGCGGAGAGCCGGTACCCGACGGCGCCGGCCAGCTCGGCCACCTGCCCGGGCGTGGAGGCCCCGACCACCGGAGCGGTGACGCCGGGCTTTGAGAACAGCCAGGCGAGCGCCGTCTGCGCAACCGTGCGCCGGTCGCGCGATGCGATCTTGCCGATTTCGGTCACCAGGGCGGCGGCGCGGCCGGGGTCCAGGTCGTAGCCGTGCGGCCCGCTGCGCCAGCGCGCTTCCGGGATGACTTCCCCGTGATAGCGCCCGGCCAGGATGCCGCGCGCCAGCGGCCGGTACGGCAGCACGGCGACGCCGAGCGCGACCGCGGCGTCGGCCAGCTCGCGCTCGAACCCGCTGCGTGCCAGCAGGCTGTAGTGCGGCTGCACGCTTGCGTATGAGACCAGGTGCGACGCGGCGCTGATGCCCTGTGCGTGCGCGAGGCGCCAGGCGGGCACGTTGGAGCACCCCACGTAGCGGACCTTTCCCTGGCGTACCATCTGGTCAAGCGCGGACAGCGTCTCCTCGTCCGGCGTGTCGGGATCCGGCCAGTGCGTCTGATACAGGTCGATCCAATCGGTCCCCAGCCTGCGGAGACTGGCCTCCACGGCGGAAAGCAGGTGCCGCCGGCTGAGCCCGCGGTCGGTGGGGTACGGGCCGGTCGGCGAGCCGCCCTTGGTCGCTACCACCAGCCCCTGACGATTGCCGCGCCGCCGCATCCAGTCGCCCAGGGCAGCCTCCGATGAGCCTGCCTCCGGCCCGTAGATGTCCGCGGTGTCGATGAAGGTGCCGCCGCACTCGACGAAGGCATCGAGCACCGGATCGCTCGTGTCGGCGAACGGCTGCGCGCCGAAGCCTGCCGTTCCCAGGCAGAGCTCGGACACCATGAGCCCGGTGCGGCCAAGACGTCGCTTCACCATGCGGGAAGGATCATACCGTGCCTGGCGTATCGCATGCCCTTGGCTCGGCACGGCGGTTGCGCTACCGTCGCGGCGGTGGACCGCTCGTTGGGATGGCGGCTGATCGCGGCGCTGGTCTTCGTGACGCTGCTCGGCGCGCCGGCCGTCGCCCAGGAAGCGCCGGCGGAAACGAACGGGCCGTCCGAGGATGCGCCCGTGCACGCGCTATCCGGACCCGCGCCACCCGCGGAGCCGGTCAGGGACTACTGGCCGCTGCTGGTGGCCGGCATCGGCGTGGTGGCGGGGGGTTTGGCCGGTGCGCGGCTGGCGAACGTGGAGGCCGAACGGTGGGAGGCGATGCCGGTAGCCACGGCGAATCGACAGCAGCAGATCGACGCCTGGAATACCTGGACGGTGGCCGGCTCCGTGGCGGGCACGGGC
>JAPOQV010000032.1 GCA_026710565.1 Spirochaetaceae bacterium
AGAACACCCGCGGCCGTAGCCCCATGTGGCTCAGGGGGTGTCAGTCTCGGCCGTTCGCCATGTGTCGGCATCCAGGCGTTCGATGATCGAGCCGTCCGGGAAGCGCCACCACCAGCGGCGGCCGTCGGTGCGCCGAGCGGGCTGAGCGTCCAGATCGGCCACACGGGCGGTGTCGGTCATCAGCGGATTGTCCTCGGCCTCGACGAGCCACTGGCGAGCGTCCGTCATGCTGCGGCGCAGGTCCATGCGCGGGCGCGGTTCGTTGCTCATGGGGAACCTCCATGTCGCGCTCGGAGCGTGCGCACGCCGTTGACCAGCGGGCGCAGGTCTTGGCTATTGATCCGGCCACGCTACTACTCCCGAAGATCGATCTGACAGTACCAGCAGAGGTTCGTTGTAGGCGGGGGGGCGGTCAAACGCAGAGGCGCCGAGGCGGGCTTGGCATCGCGCGGTGGGCGTCGATCGCCGGTAAATCAGTTTGTATTCGCCCGTGTCTCCCACCGATCAGTCGAGATCCTGGCCCTGCAGCAACTCCTCACCTAGTCGGCGACGTCCGGAGCTCGACCGCGGCGGGCGTTTCTGTTGTGGGTTCCGGAAAATCTGGCCGGTGTTTTCCGGAAAATCTGGCCGGTTGATCGTGCGCGAGCTCGGCGCCTTCAACGTCGAGATCGAGGTGTTGGGTGCGGTAAGAGGGGCCATCGAGGAGCATCAGTCTACCGCGCTCGAGAATGCGGTCGACGATCGCCTCGGCCAGATCGGCGTCATGCAGCACGGCGCCCCAGGCGGTCAGCGGCGACTTGTTGGTCGTGAACAGCATCGAGCGCCCACGCAGGTGCCGCTCGTTGACGACATGGAACAGCACGTTGGCCGCGTCAGGACCGTAAGACAGGTAGCCGACTTCATCGACGATCAGAACGTGCGGCTGCAGGTAGCCGGCGAGCACCGCCTGCAGCTTCCCTTGCCGCGAGGCCGAGGACAACTCCTCGATGAGCGCCGCGGCGGTCACGAAGCGCGCGGTGAACCCCTGCTGGATGGCGCGGTAGGCGATGGCGATGGCCAGATGGGTTTTGCCGCGACCGCTCTTGCCCTTCAGGATCAGACTGAGTCCACCGGTGACCAGCTCCGGAGCCAGGTAGCTGCCCAGCAGCGGCAGGCGCAGGCTGGACTGCAAGGAGAAGTCGAACTCCTCGATCGTCTTCAGGAACGGGAACCGCGCCTGTGTGACCGCGCGCTGCACGCGCGTGTGTTGGCGGTGAGCGATCTCCTCGGTGACCAGCACGCCCAGAAACTCCCGGCATGACCAGCCGTGGGTCTCGGCACGCAGCAGCAGCTCGCGCCAGTGGCGGCGGGTGCTGGCCAGATTGAGTCTGCGCAGCAGCGGATCGAACTCGACGGTGGCCGCATCGAACGGCAACGACGCGGTGGTGTGGGTGCTCATCGTGGCTCCTCCCGCCACGGCCCAAGGAGGCATCCATCGGCGACTGCCCCGGTCCTGCGGCACTGAATCCGGGCGAGTCGGCGAGCAACCGCGCTCATAACGACGCTCTGAGCCGTTTTCCGAAGGCGGGTGGTGTCCCAGTACCCCCGGCACCGACGGTCCTCGGTGGCGCTCGCGGCCATCATGAGGCACCTCCCTGGTGCTCGCCGGCGTCGGGACGCAGCGGCAACTTCACCCCGAGGCACTCGGCGACGAAGGAGCAGGCGTAGCTCTGTGCGCTCACCGCCGCCTGAAACGCGCGGTCCAGGTTCTTGGCCCCGCAGTGCTGCAACAGCTCGTGCAGGGTGTCGACCTCCCGGTACCAGCTTCTCGGCCTGCGGTGGATGAGCTCGGTCAGGAACGACAGCGCCGCCGCTTGTCAGCGCCCGCGGTCTGGTAGATGGGAATCCCGCGATCTGGTCAGCGGGAATTGTCGCGGTACGGTAGCAATTGCCGCTCTGCAGGGATTGCCGACCTGTGGTGGCCGCGTGGGAGAATGAGCGCACGGAGTCGGAGGTTCCGATAGTTGGCGGCGTTCCGTTCCGAGTGCGTCCTTGGTGCGGAACGGGGGAACGCCCCCAGGGGGGGCGACGCTTGGGCGTCGGCGTGGGGGCCGTTCAGTGCGGCAGGCGCCAGCCGTGGCGGTCGCGGACGGCGAGGCCTTGTTGTTCCAGTTCGAGCAAAGCATCGCCGAGACGGGAGTTGTTGACGCGTAGCCGTTGGCGCAGGGCGGTTCTGGACAGCGGCACCGCAGCCTCCTGCAGAGCGGCGCGCACCGCCTCGGCGAGCGACGGCGGTGCGGCGACGGGGCCGTCGAGGCGCAGAGCAAGCGGCTGGTGGCCGCCGCCGTGCAGGCGCAGCAGGACCGGATCGGGAGCGGGGGCGGAGCGATGCTCGACGCTCAGCAGCAAGCGCCCGTCGCCGCGGCGCGCCAGATAGCAGGCCGAATCGGTCCAGGCGTGCAGGTCCGAGGAGCCGCGCAGGGCTTGGCCAAGGTTGCGCCGAGGGCGTTTGGCGAGGTGATGGACCAGGATGAGAGCCACCTGATGGCGGCGGTTGAGCTCGCGCAGAAAGCCCAGCAGAGCGGCGATGTCGGCGGCAGAGTTCTCGTCGAGGCGGTGCAGACGGACCAGGGGATCGAGCAGCAGCAGTGCGGGGCGCAGTGCGCCGAGGGTGTCGTCGAGCGCGTGCTGGTCGCGATCGCGGTCCAGGCGCAGGCTCTCAGCGGTGACCACGTGCAGGTCGAGGGCGGCCAGGTCGAGGCTGCGGTGGCGGCACAGGTGCGCGACACGCTCGCGCACACGCGGCAGGGAGTCCTCGGCGAGGTAGACCAGCGTGGGTCCTGGAGTGAGCACCTCGAAGCGGTCGAGGGCCGCCGTGCAGGAGGCGACCGAGACGGCAAGATCGAGTCCGAACCACGACTTGCAGGACTTGGGCAAGCCGCCGATGACGCCCACGGCAGCGGCGCTCCACAGGTCGCGGATCAACCACTGGGGGGCGTCGGGCTGCGCATCGATGGCGTGCACCGGGACGGTGGGCAGGCCGCTCACCGTTGGATGACCTGCTGCACGTGCTCGGCTTCCACTTGGTGGCTGGCGGCGGTGAACGCCTTCAGCAGCGCGGCGTTGGCGATGGTGCCCAGCGTGCGCAGGGTGCCGCCTGCGGCCTGATGGATGAGCGCGAGGGCGTTCTTGGTGAACACCGGTCCGGCAGCGCCGCAGGCGCGCAGGCGCTGCTCCAGGTAGCTGGCCGACTCCTCGGCCGACAGGGTGTCGATCGAGATGGTGACGGTGATGGAGCTGGCCAGCGCCTCCAGCATGGACAGGCCGAACTTGCGGGTGAGCATCTCGGAGCCGCACAGGATGACGGTGAGCGCGTTGAGCGAATCGATTTCGAAGTTCACCAGCAAGCGGATCTCGGCGAGGATGTCGGGGCTGAGCAGATGCGCCTCGTCGATCAGCAGCACCGGATGGACGTGGGAGGAGTTGTTCATCGCCAGCACGCGGTCCTTGATGTCACGGAACATGGCCGCCCGTCGGTAGTTGGGCTGCAGGCCGAACAGGGTGGACAAGTGGGTGTAGAACTCCACGAGCCCGACCGAGGAGTGGCACAGGTAGAAGCAGCGGTACAGTCCGGGCGGCAGCCGGTCGGCGAGCAGGCGCAGCAGGCAGCTCTTGCCAGTGCCGGCCTTGCCGGTGATGGCGCCGATGCCGTGGGTGTCGACCAGCAGTTGGGCGGCGGCGAGGTGGCGCTGCACCGAGGGCAGCAGGTGCAACTGGTCGACGGGGATCTCCTTGGAGAACGGCGGTCCGGTGAGGTTGAAGAAGCTCAGCAGTTCGCGGTGGCTGGTCATGATCGGTGCTCCTGGGGGTGCTCATCGGTAGGCAGCTCGACCCGTGAGGCGGCCAGCGAAGCGGTGGTGGGGCCGGGGGGAGCGGGCGGCACCTTGGCGGCAGCGCCGGCGCTGCCAGGGTCCTGCTGGTCCTCGTCGGGATCGTCGTTGTCCTGGTCGGCCAGTTCGAGACGGAACGGTCCGCGGCGCACGTGGGCGTTGGCGTAGGAGTCGACCCTGCGCGCCTCACCGAGACAGCGACCGTCGTGATAGACAACCAATCGCCGGTGGCGCGGCGGCGGCTGGGGATCGTAGCGCAGCGTCACGCGCTGAGCGATGAGGGTAGCGGGCAACTCGAACAGCACGCTGTCCAGCGTGATGGTGCCGTCGCGATGGACGGTGCGCAGCGCCTCGTGGCGAAACGCCTGCTGCAGATCGATGGTCGGGTCCAGCGGCACGATCAGGTGGCTTCTGGTCAACCAGGTCGCAAGCGGGGTGGCGCCGTCCAGGCCGCGATGAGGCGAGCGGTGGTATTCACTTTCCAGCCACGTGTGGAAGCGCTGGTCCAGGTCGGCGATGCCGGCCAGCTCCTCGACGTCCAGCGGTGCCAGGAACTGCTGGCGCACGGTGCGGAAGAAGCGCTCGATCTTGCCGCGGCCGGCAGGCTTGCCAACGCGGGAATGGGAGATGGTCAGGCCGAGCGAATCGAGGATGCGGCGGGTCTGGGTGCTGACGAACGGCGAGCCGTTGTCGCAGTAGAGCCTGCCGATGCGCCCGTGAGCGGCCAGGATGTGACGGATGCCGATCTCGAAGGCGACCGCGCTCTCGCGCCATGCCCAGCAGGCGTAGAGGATTCTGCGGGTAGCGTCATCGAGGAAGGCCAGCAGGATGGCCATGCGGCGGCGCCCGTTCGGGTCGGGCAGCTTCAAGGCGTGCATGCAATCGACCTGCACGCACTCCAGGGGGGCGAAGAAGTCGAACTTCAGCTTCTGCTCGGCGCCGTGGAGCTGCCGCTGACGCTCGCGGCGCTGCAGGCCTGCCGAGCGCACCAGGCGCGACAGCGCCGACGTTGACGGGTGGCTGCTGATCCTGCCGTCGGCCTGCAGGGTGCGCAGCGCGGCCGCGGCGGTGAGCTCGGGATGGTTCTCCAGGTAGAGCAACAGGACGGCCGCCTCGGTGTCGGACATCGCGCGCGAGCGCCCGGCGTCGCGACGGGCCCGGGGGGCCAAGCCCGCCCTGCCGTGTTTGCGGTACAGCAGCAGCCATTTGTGGATGCAACTGGCCGTGTAGCGCCGGCGTCCGAGCAGCGGCACCTCGTGCTCGACGGCCGCCTTCTGCCGGATCAACTCGCGGCGTTCGGCGCCGGACAGGTACGGGTTGGCCAGCTCGGCGACCAGTTGATAGCGGAAGTCCGTGATTTGTTGGTCACGGTGCTCTCGTTCTTCGCGGGTCATGCTCGGCTCCTTGCGGTGGCGATGGTCCAGACCCTACGGAGCCGCTGGCCGCCCGAGCAGGGGGCCTATTAAGGGGGGACTTGGGGGGGCGGGCGAACAGCAGGATCGAAGACCGGCAAAAGCACACCGCGTTCACGCGGTGCTCCAGACAGAAGCGGTTGAGGCTCAGCAGCGGCCTCGATTCGCACAGCGGCACACACATCGCGCGTATCCACGCCAGCCCACCGAGTTGCTCATCGGCCGTCTGCGGCCACAGCGCCTTGGCGCGGTTGACCGCCACGCTCAGGCGCCGATCCAGTTGCTTGCCGTACCCCTCATGCATGCCCCGCCGGCGCAGTTCCTCCAGCGCCTTCGGACGGCTTGAGCCTTGCTCACGCGCCAGCAGGTAGCGCTCCACCTCCGCGGTGCCTACCGAGCACCCCGGCAGCGAGCACGACGGCAGCACCGCATGCGTGCGCCGGCACCCCCAGCACTTCACCCGCAGAATCTCGATCGTCCGCCGGTACAGGTACTTCTCGTAGCTGCTGTGATGACCAAGCCGCCGGCTGCCGCAGGCCGGACAGCTCACGCCGTCCAGCCGCGCGGGAACGTCTTCGATCCGGTAGCTCTCTTCCTCGCCGTCGACTATGATGACCGCTCTGGGTTGAAGGGAAACCGGGTTGGCGGCCAACCAACTCTGCCCGGTTTCCCTTCTTCTCTTTGCTCAGGTTCACCTACAGCAAAGCGGGAATTTCAGCCTCTTTCCACCACCAGACCGCGGGCACTGACACCGGTCTCCAGCAACTGCTGGCGCTTCAGGTAGCGCCGCCCGCGGGCGCCGGAGATCGCCGCCAAGTGCGCGGTGCGGTGCTCGGCGAGCCGCGAGACGGTGCCGTTGGGCACGTGCCGGGGATGTTCGGCTTCGTGGCGGCCGGCCACGATGTGCACCACGTCGCGGTACAGGTACAGGGTGCTGGCCATCCCGGCCGCTTGCGTGCGGCGGCATCGAGTAGCGCAGCCCGTCGTGGGACACCTCGCCGGTCACGTCCACCTGAATCGGGATGCGTAGCGCCAGCCGCTCGGGCGGCGTGCGCAGCGGGCGCAGCCGCTCAAGCTCCTGCTGGCGGCGCTGTTCGGGGACCTCGTCAGTGGCACGGTTAGGCCGCTGGTGGTTCGTCTCGTGCAGCCACTGGTGGAGTTGCTCGACCAGATCGTCGCGGTCGTGGAACCGCCGCTGCTTGAAGAACGAGCCCTTCACCCAGCCGACCAGGTTCTCCACAGATCCCTTCTGATTGGCCCGGTACGGCCAGCACACCTCGGCGGTGAAGCCCAACTCCAGGGCCGCGTAGGCGAACACCGGATTCCACTCCGTGACCTCGCCGCGATCGTTCCACTTCAGCGCCACCGTCTTGGGCCGATCGAACACCGCGCACAGCGGCACCCCGCCGAACCGCACCAAGTGCTCGGCCAGCGTGCGCACCAGCGTCTCGGAGTCCTCGCCGTCCACCAGGTCGACCGCCGCCCACCGCGACCACTTCAGGCGCGAGCCGAAGAACTCCACCACCGCACGCGTACCGTCCAGGTACCGCAGGCGCACCTGGCCGAAGTCGTGCTGGGAGAACTCGCCCGGCAGCCCCTCGAAGCGCATCATCACCCGCGTATGGCGCGGGCGCAGTTCGGCGACCAGCTCGTAGAGCGCCGTCTTGCCGCCGTCGTAGCCGTCCAGCCGCATTCGACGCAGGATCTCGACCGATTTCAGCGGCGAGCGATCCTCGTCGGTCTCCTTGAGCAGTTGCTAGACCAACGCACGGAACCGGTCCACCTGCCGTGGTCGGCCGATGCGGCGCTCGACTCGCTCCTGGCGATCGTCCACGTGCTCCACGGCCGCCTCGGCGGCGATCCGGCGCACGCTGCGCTCAGAGACTTTCGCCAGAGACGCCACTTCGGCCTGAGTGTGGCCGGCGTTCAGCAGGACCTGGATCTCGTGGCGTTTCAAGAGGGTGATCATGGAACCCTCTACCACTTGAGTGCTCATCACCCCATGCCCGTTCGCCGGCTGCTGGCTTTCTGTTCTCTCCGTGTCGTTCACTGCGGGTCCTCCGGTTCCGACCGGCCAGAATTTCCGGAAGAATGGCGGTCAGATTTTCCGGAACCCGCATCTGTGGCCTGTAGGCGGTCCTTCTCGGTGGGAGACGATCGCCGACCAGCGGGCACTCATGGCGTCTCGCCTCCCACCAACCACCGAATCAGGCTTGACTAGGTGCATCCGGTCCGCGTGGATCCGCGCCTGCAGGTGGCTCTCAAGGCGGGATCTTCGGCCCGTGGTGGGAGATCATTCCTCGTGCGTCCCGTGGCCGTCGCCCGTCGGGAGGGTATACTGGCCGACAAGCGGGCGGGGAGCCCTCTTGTTATCTAGAAAGTGCCCCCTCCGGTGTAGCCGTTGGCCCCGGAGGGGGCGCGCCTTTCGACGAGCTATCAAGCTATCGTCGATAGCAGCCTCCCGCCGTCCTCCCAGTCCACCCGGCAGCGGCCTCGAATCCCGCCGGCGCACTGCTGGCCGGTGGCGCGGCCGTCACCTCCAGCACGTCGACCAAGCGCCTGAACTCGACCACGGCCACCGTGCCGAAGGATTGAGCGAGAGCGACCAGGCACCGGCCACCCACCACCCAGCGCCGCCAGCACGAACCGGTGCGGCTCCGCGATCATCGGCCGCGCAGGGGGGGGATCCATACACCGGGACGCGGCCCGCCGCCGAGATCGGGGGCCTCCCGCTGGCCGAAGCTGGCGGGCCTCATGATTCGGTCTCATCTTCAGGTTCTGAAGATTCGAGGCCGTAGGAGGCTCTGACCGCCGGATCGTCGGGGTCGGGCTTGCCGCGCCGGAACCCACGACTCGCTGCTGTTCCCGGTCGCCAAGAGCGGGCGCATCCTGCCGGGGCGCAGGATGTCCACGGCGGCCGTCTGGGCGCGGCTGTAGACGCTCGCCAAGCGCGCAGGCGTGCGGCCGTTCTCCCCGCACGACCTGCGGCGCTCCTTCGTCGGCGAGCTGCTCGACGCAGGCGCCGACGTCGTCACCGTCCAGGCCCTCGCCGGGCACGCCAACGTCAGCACCACCGCACGCTACGACCGCCGCGGCGAGCGCGCCGCACGCAGCGCCGCCGACCGGCCGCACGTCCCCTACGTGCCGACCGAACTCTGACCCGCCGTCCCAGGGCGGCTTTCTACCTCCACCGGGCCGACACGCAGAAAGGCCACCCCCGTCAGGGACCCCCGGACCCGGCCCCCCGGGGACCCCCCGGAGGCGGCGCCGCCCACAAGGGGGGAACTACGTCACCCGTCCGTGAGAGGAGCCTCCACAGAGAACGCGCGGGAGCGCCGCGCCGCACCGGTGTCCCACAGCGATTCACGAAGAGAACATCTTTTGTGGCCGAATCGCCATGGTCTGTATACGTAGGCCATAGAGACTACAGACCCAGGTTAGCCGCGGCCGGGTAGCTACTCCCAACCGTTGCTCAGATACCGACGACCCGGCACCTATGACGTGCCGGAAGGAGATGTAGAGATGATGAGTCAGCGGGTGCGCCGTCTCATCGGGCTGTGGCTGATCGTGTTCGTGCTAGGGGCCGCATGCGAGCACCCACACCGTTGAGACGACAGACGGCACGCACATCCAGGTCAGGGAAGCCGGAGACTTCGTCGATCAGCCGATGACCGTCGGCGGCTACCTGGCTATCCAAGGTGTGGCGTTGGCCATACTTGCTCGCGATCACCCTCTCCACACGCAGCACCACCGGCTACTACCGGTAACGGCCCCGGGACACACGGGGAGAACACGCGATGAGAAAGATTGTATCCGTCGTGGCCGTCGCCCTGGTGCTGTCCGGGTGCCACCAAGCCCCCGGCACGCCGACGGTGTGCGATGATGGCGGCATGACTAACCCTGCGCGGCCGAGATGCGCTTCACGGACGGCCAGGGAGCGCCATGACCGTTGACTCCAAGGGCCGAGAGCTCTTCATGGTCGACCACAGTGTCTCCGGCTGGACCGGGCTCCAGTATCTGGAGGAGTGGTCCGGCATCGCGAAGGCGTTCGACATCGCGACCCGGTACTTCGGGATCGGCGCGCTGCTCGCTCTCGACGGCAAGTGGCAGGGGCTCGACAAGATCCGGATCCTGATGGGCGCGGAGACCACCCATCGGACTCGCAAGGCCACTCTCGATGCGGTCCGGGCACAAGCGCATGGCCGAGATCGACGTCGTCGTCGAAACCCACGGCGGTTGGCCCGACGCGTTTCAGACCGGAGGCCGCGAGCGTGGCTGACTTCCCCCCGGCTACTGCGCGGTTTCGGAAGCGCACGACTCTGGCCAGCGGCAGCGGCGGACCACCGCGAGTTGCTGCGCGGCTTGGCAAAGTACCCGGCGGGTGCCGGTTCTGATCGAGTCGCCGGTGGCTGCCGGAGAACCGGAGCTCTCGCCGGCGAGCTGCGGACGCGGCTGCACCGTGCCGAGGTCGAGCTGGGGGACGACTCGGGCAGGTACCCCTGGCCGCCGCGTGAGCTCTGTGCTGAGGAGTTCTGATGGCAGCCCCAGAGTTTCCCGAATGGGTCGAACAGCTCCCGCCTGATGAGCGCACGCGGATGCGCGACCACCTGGACCGCCAACGCCGGGCGGCCACGGTGGCTCCTCATGCTGAACTCCGGGCTGTTGAGCGTCGCCTCCGGGAAGCCGCCGCAGCCGATCCTGACCCCGACCGCCGCCGCGTACTGACCCGCGCTGCCGACTACACCGCGAGGGCCGCCGCCGAGCTGGTCACCCTGGCCGAGCTGTTGGCCAATCCAGAGCCACCGAAGTGATCCTTCGTCCGTCCATGTGCTGCTTGATGACGATGGTGCTCCTCACCATGGCAGCCCTGGAAGCGGCTGGCCATCCGGGGAGGACGGCCGCCGATGGGTGTCACTTCTGCCGCACCAACTGCGACCGATGGAACGTCGAGGCCGACGAACGCCACTGCCACGGCGGCGGGAGCTCGCCCACGCCGACGACGACCGGGACGCAGACTCAACCCGAGCCGACCGCGTGCCCGGCATCCACTGGGACATGGCGGGGAATCCGGGTGGCCCCGGAGTGCCGATGCACGCCCTACGACCGAGACGACTACCGGTACTCTCAGAGCATCGAGGCGCGAATCGCCGAGCGCTTTGGCGGCATGTTCTCCCCGTACGACAACACCAGATTCGGGAGTCTCCGCGAGTCCGACATCGAGCATATGGTCGCCGTGTCTGAGGCGCACGATTCCGGCTTGTGCGCCGCCAGCACCGACGTGCGCCGGCGCTTCGCGTCGGACCTGGACAACCTCGCGCTCGCCAACCCCGAGTTGAACCGGTACGAGAAGCGAGACCACGACGCGGCCGAATGGCTGCCGGAGTACAACCGCTGTTGGTTCGCGGCTACCGTCGTGGCGGTTCGCAAGGAATATGGGCTGACCATCGACCGCCGTGAGGCCGCCGCACTAGAGCGCATTCTGGCCGCGTGCGATTCGTTCGAGCTGGTCACCCCGGCCCCCTCGTGATGGGCCTACGCTCCGCCCACAGTCAGGAGTGGCGCATGAACGAATACCGCGAGGCACTAAGACATGGGTAACTCGAACTGGAACCACCAAACCATATGGACAGGCGACAATCTGGACATCATGCGTGGGATGAATTCGGAGTCAGTGGATCTCATATACTTCGATCCTCCCTTCAATTCAAAGGCCAACTACGCTGCTCCCATCGGGAGCAAAGCCGCGGGCGCGGCGTTCCGAGACACTTGGGCCTGGACGACATCAATCTTGCTTGGCATGGCCTCATCAAGAGCGACTATCCCGCTCTGTACGAGCTGCTCGGTGCGGTGCAGAAAGTTCACGGCGACTCCATGATGGCGTACCTGACCTACATGTCCATCCGCATCATGGAAATGAAGCGCGTTTTGAAGAAGACAGGCAATATCTGCGTCCACTGCGACACAGCAGCCAGCCACTACTTGAAGCTGTTGCTTGACGCCCTATTCCAACACGCTAACTTTGAGTGCGAAGTGATCTGGCGCCGAACGGGGTCGCACAACTCGACGAGGTCGTTTGGACGGATGCACGAGACAATACTATGGTACCACAAGTCGCAGCGCTACACGTTCAACGTCGTTCGAACACCATACACGAAGGGCCACGTCGAAAGCAGATACACTATTGGGCCCGACGGTCGTGCGCGGTTCTCTTCTGGTGGGAACGTGCTGACTGGCGCAGGAGCAACTGGAGGGCTGTCGTGCGAGCCCTGGAGAGGGTTTGATCCGGCAAGCAAGGGACGCCACTGGGCCGTACCACGGTACTTCGAGAGGCACATGGACTCTGATTACCTGAGCCTGTCCCCGGTGGACAAGCTGGAGGCGCTATACAAGAAAGGACTTGTGGAGATCAAGGAAGGCACGGTTTGGCCGGTGATGGTGCGTTACTTGGATGAGAGGGATGGTGTTCCTCTCGGCGATATCTGGGCTTACCAGTCGTACACGGAGGGAACGCTCTGGGGCTCGGACGAAGGAATTGACTCGGACGTGAAGTGGCTTGGGCCTACCGATCCGGAACGCACGGGATACCCAACGCAGAAGCCAGTAGGGCTCCTGAGACGGATCATAAAGGCGCTCTCAGACCCTGGGGATATGGTCCTTGATCCGTTTTGTGGGTGCGCGTCTGCGTGTATAGCCGCCGAATCAGAGCAGCGCCAGTGGGCGGGCATTGACATTTCCCCGAAAGCGGCTGAGCTCGTGAGGTCGCGCATGCATGAAGAGTTGGGTCTCTTCTTTAATGGGGCTCACCGAACGGACATACCACAGCGCACCGATCTGGGATCAGTGCCCCGGTACAACTCACAGGGGAACAAGAGATACCTCTACGGTGAACAAGGCGGGTACTGCAATGGGTGCGGGGAACATTTCCAGCCCCGTCACTTCCATGTGGACCACATCATCCCGCGCGCCAAGGGTGGTACAGATCATATCAGCAATCTGCAGCTACTATGTGGTAGCTGCAACGCCATGAAAGGGGACCGGCCACAGGAGGAGCTGCTGGCGAAGCTCATTGACAAGGGGTGGATCAAGCGGCATCGGAGCGCTTAGCTTGGACGTCTGCGTCGTCTTCCTTCAAATCACCTGAAGGAGCGCCTGACGTCCCCGGTTGACCACGTCGACCTTGATCCTGATACGGTCGGTGCAGTAAGTCTTCCGGAAGACGTGGTTGATCCGGACGGTGCAGTGTGTCCTCACCATCGGGCTCGACAATGTACGGCGCCGCGCTCTTCGCCGTCTCGCCGGGGTAGAACGCGAACGCGTGCCAGTGATTGCCCGTCGCCGAGTCGGCGACGATCACACCGCCGTAGGAGGCGTTCCTCGACATCCTGGTCGATACTGTGACCCACGCCCGCAAGATCTCGCCCTCGGCGACGGGCAGTCGCCGGCTCCAGGCGGACTAGGCGTACGAACGGCAGCCCTGAGTCGCAGGTTGCTGACGGCTGTCAGAGCGCCTGCGGAGTCCCCGGCTCTCCCGGTTCAGGATGGGGCTCGAGATCATCCTCCTGTGGCACTGCGACGACCGTATATGCCTCCACGTCGAGCCGCGGCGGACCCGTCTCGGTACGGGCTACGAGACGCCCTCGGATGGTGACGAAGTGGCACTGCAGCTCCCACAGCTCGGGCGCGTGGTCGCCGATCAATTCGCAAGTCTCGACCTCGTCGCGAGCAGCAGCATGGCGTCGACGTCGGAGCCTCTCGCGATGACCCTGCCGGACGCCTCGATCGTGCCGGGCTCCACGGTTGGCTCGGCGGGCTCCAAGGGCTCCGCGGGCTCGGCGATCTCACACCTGCACGGCGTCTGCGGGGCAGGCGGAACCATGTCGCACGCGGCCAGGAGAACGACCAGACGGGAGAGGGCGCTCGGGATACGCACATCCCGACGGTGCCCCCCGTTGCCGAGCTGGTGGACGCCAGCGCGAACGTCGCCCAGGTGGGCCCGCCCTGGCCATCAGCCGCTGGGGAGCCGGTTCGGCTCGGGCGGAACCTCCCTTGGGGGCGACGGGTGGCGTGCCGACCCCCACAGACGGATGCGCGTCCGGCTACACCCGAGCCGGTGCCCGGCTTCCACGGCGCGGAGCTCGGCAGCTTCGGGCGCGGTGTCGTCGTGGTCTTCGCGTGGGCGGTGGGGCTCTGGTTGGCGGTGCGCATCTGCCCCCGACCGGCGGCGCGACCGATCCCGCCGATACTGACAATCCGGCTCGCGCGCGCAGCTCCGGCGCCGCGTGAGATTCGGCGTTGGAAAGTCCGCCACGCGCTGGTAGCGCACGAGCCGCGCCGGCAGGCACGGCGGGGGGCAAGCTCGTTAACCGCCGGAATGGAACAGAGACCGGCCGTAGCGGTGGCGGCCAGGAGCCTTGGTTTCTCGCCTACCAAGCAGACTAGACTAGACAGCACGCAGCACGACGCGGATGGCGGTTCCTCCTGCGACTTCACGATCGCGCCCCATCCTCGGTACCGCCTCTACATACTTCATATTTAGCAGCAGGTCATATCCGCCCCTGTTTGTGCATGTCTCGATTGCTCAAACTCCACGCGCGCGAGATACTTGGGAGTATGAAGTATGTAGCCACGCCAGGAGGCTCCTGTTGATTAAGGACGATGCGGAGAGCCGGGTCGCCCGCGATTGGATCGAGCAGGAGCTGAGGCCGCTGAGGTGGGAAGGGGACGAGGCGACAATCCGGTGTCCACTGCCTGAGCACACCGACAGGAACCCGAGCGCCGGCGCGAATGCCGCCAAGGCCGTCTGGAACTGTCACCGCTGCGGAGGCGGGACGCTCACCGACCTTGCGGGTCGCCTGGGAGTCGAGCCGCCTAACTTCGGCCGCCGCCCGAACGGAACCGAGCTCGTCTATGAGTACCGGAATGCTCAGAGCGAAGTGGTGTTCGAGGTGGTCCGGCGACCTGCCTCAGATGGCAAGACGTTCAGGCAACGGCACCGGCCGAGCCCCGGCGCTCTCTACGTGTGGAAGGCGCCACCGGAAAGCAAAGGGCTGCCCTACCGCCTGCCGGACGTGCTGGCCGCCGTGCGCGATGGCAAGCCGGTGTTGATCGTCGAGGGCGAGAAGGACGTAGACCGACTGTCGGCGATGGGATTCGCGGCGACCTGCAACGCCGGCGGCGCTGGGAAGTGGACTCCCAAGCACGCAAAGTGGCTGCCACCAGAGACGAAGGTCTATGTACTGCCCGACTGCGACGTTCCGGGGATCGAGCATAGCGAGAGGGTCTGCAGCACAGCCGCGAGTCAGGGTTGCGACGTGTACGCCGTCGATCCGAGGGACGCCTTCGGGTTTCAGATCGAGCTGAACCACGGCCGGGACGTATCGGACTGGCTAGATGAGGACCCATCGCGAGGCCGCATCGAGATCGAGGCGATGCTCAACGGCGCGACACCGAAGGTCGCGTCTGCGAGGACGGCGGCTCAGCAAGCCGCTGATGCACCGCCGGATGACGGCATGCCCACGATCTATTGCGCCCGCGGCGGACGCGGCCAGTGGACGCGAGAGGCCGTCAAGGCGCTAGTGGACATCGGACCATCAGACGACCGGCGCAGCTTGTATGGAAGCGTGCGTATGGAAGCGGGGACGGGCTCGAACCTCGGAGACGTAGTGACGCTGGCCGCCGCGCCGCCGCCAGAGCCAGACTCACGCCTGCTCGTGCCGGAAGGCACGCTCCTGATCCGCCCGGCGAAGTTCAAGAGCATCTGCCGGAGACTGGACCGCTCTGTGCACTGGTACACGGCGAGGCGCAACCGCTTTGGCGACGACACGTTCGAGCCCGCGAACTCAACGCCAAACGACGCCGAGCACATCTTGGAAACCTACAGGGATGACCTGCTGGACATCGAACCACGGCCACGGCTGCGCACTCTGCGTGGAGTTGTCGATAGCCCGACCCTACGCCCCGACGGCTCGTTGATAGACATGCCGGGATGGGACGCTGAGACGTGGCTGTACGCCGACTTCAACGCGGGGGACTGGCAGGGACTCTCCTCCAGCCCGACGCGAGACGATGCCCGTAAGGCGTTAGAATTGTTGTACGACTTGGTGCATGAATCGCCCTTCGCAGAACCGATACACCGCGCCATGTGGGCAGCGCTAGTGCTGACGATGGTCGGCCGCCCCTATGCCACGGGCAATGTTCCGCTCTTCGCGTTCACGGCGAACGCCCCTGGAGTCGGCAAGGGAACACTGGTCGACTTGGCATCGATCATCGCGACTGGGCGCTTATCAGCCAAGTGGGCACCAGTGAGCGGCCGAAGAACCGACGCCGAGAACGAGGAACGGAAACGCCTTATGTCGATCGCGTTGGGCGGGCACCGCTGCGTATGCATCGACAACGTGCGCCCTGGCGAACCCATCGGTACGCCCGCCCTGGAGGGGGCGTTGACATCCGGTACGGATGACCGATTCGGCACTGTCGCGGATCGCGTGCTTGGCGAAACGGCGGTGACGGAAGCTCCTTGGGTCTGCGTAATGACTGCGACCGGCAACAACCTGACGGTAGTCGGCGACATGGCACGCAGAACACTTCTGTGCCGCTTGGCGACGAACGACGAGGATCCCGAGACCCGCGCCTATCGCCACCATCCGAAGGTAGCCGACCACTGTCTCGAGCACCGCAGGGAGTTGCTGGTGGCCGCGTTGACAGTGCTGATAGCTCATCGTGATGCCGTAAAGCGTGGCGAGACATCCCCGTTGCCCCGCATCGGAAGCTTCGGCGGATGGTCTGACCGTATCCGCTCGGCGGTAGCGTGGGCTGATCCCGAGTGCTGCGACCCATGGGCGACGAACGCCGAGGTAAAGGCCGAAGCCCAGCCCGAGCAAGCCGAGGCCGCCACCTTCCTTGCAGCGTGGGTTCGGGTTTTCGGCACGCGCGAGATGATGGCCCGAGAAATAGCGACGACGAATGACCCGGAGCTACGAGACGCGATCGCGGGGCTCAGCGTCATGCACAGCAAGGACGGTGTGGTGAAGGTGCGTAGCTTGAGCCGGTGGCTGTCGGCTCATAAAGACCGCCCTGGTCCGTTCACACTACACGAGGGTAAGCGCCAGAGTGGAAAGCCTGCTCGATGGTACGTCGTGTCGGCATCTCCGGTTGCATCGTATCCGTTGTATAGTCTGAACGGTGGCGAGGAGATGGTTTCGTATGAGGAGTTGATGGAGCTGCTCAGGTCGAGACCCACCGGTTGGACGCTGGTGACGCGGTACAGCCCCGTTCTGATTGATGGAGAGCTGGCGGCGGACGTGGGTGAGCAGGCAGAGCGAGTAGCAGTAGCGGACAATAAGACGGAACTCGCGGATCGGCCGTCGAACCGGGTTGGGCCCGCGGCGAACTCTATTTTTCTTGCTGACATTTACGAGCCGTCCGTGTTCGAGGATTTGTTTGAGTCTCAGAACGAGATGTTCTTTGATCTTTCCATCGATATACTGCAGCGCATCGATCCCCCGACACCCTCCCGTGTCAGGGGCCCGCGATGAATGCGATCAGAAGCAAGGCGGTCGCCTTCCTCTGCGCCTGCCTGCTTTGTGGCGTGCGCCCAGTCGGTCGCCCCAGAGACGGGTGCGCCGGATGGAGCGCTCAGCGAGTCCGCATGCTCCAACCGCGAGACCAGTACGGACCTTTCGCACATCACCACTCTCTATGACGGCGACACCATGACGGTCTACGTACTGTGCTGTACCATCTTTGCGGCGATCGTCCGGATCGATTCGGCGCCCGGCTGGTCGGTAGTGCCCCAGTCGTCTTTCGATCCGCCCCGGTGGCGCGTCGGTGATGCTGGGGGCTTCGGGTTGCGATGTACGGCGGCGACGGTCGGAGCGCCGAGGGAACCGCACCTTGTAGTCCCTCGGCTGATCTGTCTCTGATGCCGAATGGTGACGGTGGCGCCGTCGGTGGCTCCACGTCGGTCACCCGGGAGCCGACGCTTCGCTGATGCGCAGCAACGCGTCGACATGAGCAGCAGTAGGGCCGCATCGTGGAACCCGGCCACCTTCCCTTCGCCGTTCGCGGCTAGTAGCGAGGCCCCGTTTCTGCACACGGACCATCCGGTGCGGGCGACGGGGTCCCAGGCGGTCGCGTCTGTCACGGCCGATGGGCTTGAGGGTGTCGTGACTAGGGCGACGCCGGGGGGATCGGGCGAAGGTCCGTGGCTCTACCGCACTTGGAAGGGCTTACGCAGCCGGTCGCGAGTCCAGCCATCGCTCAACGTGAATTCTGAGTAGAGTTGTTGTCGTTACATAGGGAATAAGATGCTACTGGATGAAACGTCCAAGATATTGGACGCCACCTCCTCGACGGTGAGCGGTTCGGCTTGTCCCCGGTCCTTGCCGGCAGAGCCGTCCGCCGGAGCCCTTTCAGCATCTGCCGTACCCCTTGGTTGTCGGCAGGGTCGCGCAGAGCATGGTAACGGTGGGTTGCGGAGTTCCTTCGCCTATGGCGTTCAGCGTGGCGGCCGCGGTCTGATGACACCGTACGCGGGAGTCACGCTGGCGCAGGCGCCGGAACGACCTACCGGCTGGGCGGGGCGGCTGAGTTCTCTGACCGTCGTTCGGCCTGAACCTGGAGGAAAACCGCCGCGAACACGTAGCGGTCGCGCCGGAGTATGCCGTCGTGCTGAACGCCTCCATGCGCTCACGGCAGCAGAACGGCATGTTTGCCCCTGTAACGAGCTTGGCAGTCCGTCTTACGCCTTCGGCAGCGCCTCCAGCCATCGCTCTACGTCCACGCGTCGCCAGCCGACTGCGCGCGATGCGTGGCCCCCGAGCCTGACTGGCCTCGGGAAGTCGCCGTCACGTACGCGTCGCCATAACGAAGTGCGCGACAGCCCAATCAGCGCGAGGACCGCCGATGTTCTCAAGATCGCAGGAGAGGAATCAAGGACGGATCTTGACGCTCCGTCGGAAAGGGTTTGTTGGGACACAACGACCACCTAAAAACCGCATAACAGAGTGGTGATTGATAGTGATCCATACCTGACCCTACGTTCCAGGACGTGACATGTCAACCCGTGGTAGTGCCGAACTGAGGCACTACCGAACCCTCGGCGCTCCGTTGCGTTGCGATAGGTAGCCGCTCCAAGCTTCCTGTCGCGGCTCGAACAGGTCTGAGCGCATGGAGCGCGCCTCGACGCAGTTTGGGTCAACTTGAGCAAGCACCTGCTCGGCCAGATCGCGTGGCTGTTCCGTGTCACGGCACCACGACCTGAATCAGTTTCTCATGCCGTGCGTGTGCAACCCATGCGTAACTCGTGGCTCAGCTTGGTCAGTGTGTTGGCGCCCGCGGTCCCCGCTCGGCGGTCGACGGGAATATCAGTCCCGAGTCGTCGGCCAACCACCGCGCCCCCGTCAGTACCTCCATCGCCTGCGAGGCCAGCGGGACGCGGTGCTCACGCTTGGCCTGCATGCGATCCGCCGGCACGGTCCAGACGTGCCCCTCAGGATCGACCTCGCACCAACGCCCAAGCCCAAGCAGCGCCTCGGCGGGTCGACCTGCCCTCCGGGTGACAAAATGCGAACAACAGCTTCGCGGCGAGGACTGGCGTTCGATGCGCGCACCGTCCGCAGTGCTGTCCCGACCTCTCGGTGGGGTAGGGCTCGATGATGATGTTGCGGCATTGTATCCAGCGATAGAGCTGAGTCCCAAGTCACGTGCGAGAAAATCAGGGACGCGGGCGTGGCGGTGGAGGAGCCGGGGGGCGGCGCCGTCCACGGTCACGATGGCCGGCCGCACACGCGTCACGGCGCCAGACCGAAGCGAATGAAAGGATGATCGGATACCATCAAGGGGTTGCGAGAGCAATAACGGGAGATTGGTTCAAGAAGCAAAACATTACAGTATTTACAAATATACTGATGGTGGCGTAGTCGAACAGGCTGGAGCAGCCGCGCTGCAGGTACAGCCGGCGGGCCTCGATCTCGGTCAGGTGGTCGATGACGGCACCCTGCAGGTGGCGTTCGTGGCGGACCAGGGTGCCGGTCTGACGCAGCAGCTCGCGATCGGAGAGCGCACCGACGGTGGAGGTGATGGCGGCGCTGGCGGGGGCGTCAAGAGCGACGGTATCCATGGAGAAAATATAACCATGATTCCCAGATAGACCTTCACTACCAGTCCGGGACGGGCATCTGATCGGCGCGCAGCGGGCGCTGAAGGGGGTGCGGCACGGCCGAAACGGCGCCCGAGCTTCCGGGAGGCCGGAAGGGGCCTGTACGTGCGCTGGCGTGCCATCTCGCAGGCGCACATTGCCGTCAAGACCCTGAGGCAGGAATTCTCGACTTTTTTTCGGCGCGTTCGCGGCCGCGCCAGCCACGCCACGTGGGCATCGCACCCACACGGAATCCTGAAGACCCAATAGATGAAGAACCTCGGGGCTGTTCCAGTCGGCGAGCCCCTCGGCAATCGAGTCGGCGTTGTAGAAGTTCGCCGGCAGCCGGCCGCGGTGCCGCCTGCACCAGGTGGACCTCGCCCGCTCCGTTGCTGCCGACGACGATCCCGCCGGACGCACCTGTCGGCGGCCCTGGTGCTGTGTCGCCGGATCAGTTCCCCCGCGCGCTCCGGTGTCGTCGCCGGCATCGCGGCGCATGCCGGCCGTTGCCTTCGATCCGCCGCAGCGACCAGCCGAGGCGTCCCGGGGCCAGGACCTGATGCACACGGTGCGC
>JAPOQV010000033.1 GCA_026710565.1 Spirochaetaceae bacterium
AACAGGCACTGCAGGTCCAGGTTGGCGTAGCCGGCGGTGCGGTCGCGCACCGCGAACCGCTCGACCGCGTTCATGACCGTCGGGCTGTCGAACTCTCGCAGCGCCTCGATCGTCCGTTCGCTCACCGTTCCAGCCATCGGCCACTCCTCAAGGCGCGCCGCGTATCCGTCCGCAGGCGGACGTCGTCCGGCGCGCCGGGCGCAACTCTACCCTGGTCGATCGGCCACGATCGCCGACCGCCGGCCGCTGTTGTGCCCGCCGTGAGCGCGTGCGAGCCTCACGCCATGCCTGATGCTCGACAGACCGACCCGCACGCAGGCGCCGGCGACATGCGCCTGCCCGAACCGCTGCGCGCCGGCGTGCTGCGCCACCTGGACCATCTGCGAACCCGCTACGAGGCGCGGGGGTGGGGCGGGCGCACCGGCTTCGGCAGCCGCCCGGCCGTGCTGGTCATCGACCTGGCCCGCTTCTGGACGGAGCCGGCGCATCAGATGGGAAGCGAGATGGATCCCGTGGTGGAGTCGACCGCGCGCATCCTGGCCGAGGCGCGCGCCCGATCGGTGCCGGTGCTCTTCTCCACGGCCGCCTGGGGGGATCCGGCCGATCCGCGCGGCCCACAGACGCGCAAGCTCACGCTGCGGGTCGACCCGGAGGACCTCTCCGTGTTCGACATCGATCCGCGCCTCGCGCCCCGGCCGAACGAGAAGGTGTTCCGCAAGTCCTACGCCTCCTGCTTCAAGGGCACCAACCTGCACGAGATGCTGGCCGCGCTGCGGGTCGACACGCTCATCATCACCGGCGTCAGCACCAGCCACTGCGTGTACGCCACGTGCAGGGACGGCGCCGACAGCTACCACCTCATCGTCGCCCGGCAGGCGGTGGGCGACCGTTGCGAGCTGTTCCACGAGGTGAACCTCATGGACATCGACCTGGAGCTCGGCGACGTGATGCCGGTCGGCGAGGTGCTCGACGGGTTGCGCGCGGTGACCGGTGGCTCAGCCGGCTGAGAGCACGCCGTCGACCATCGCGGCGGCATGGCCGAGGTGGTTCGCCGGGTCGAGCAGCCGCTCCAGCTCGTCCGCGTCCAGGTGGCGGCGGATGCGGGCATCGCCGCGCATGGCGTCGCCGGCATCGCGCCCGCTCTCGTAGGCGTCCATGGTGATCTCGTGCACCACCGCGTGCGCGCGCTGCCGGCCGATCAGCCGGCCCAGCCGGATCATGACCGCCTCGGAGCAGATCGCGCCGGCGGAGCGGTGCAGGTTCTCGCGCATGCGCCCGGCATTCACGGTCAGTCCTGACAGCACGCGCGCGGTGAGCTGCAGGCATCCGGCCGCCGCCCCGGTCAGGTCCGGCACATAGCGCCACTCCGCCTGCCACGGCCCCATGTCGCGCTCGTGCTCGTGCAGGAGGCCGGTGAACGCCTGGCCCACGCCGCCGGTGACGAGCTGGCACAGCGCCATCACCGCCTCGCTGAGCATGGGGTTGCGCTTGTGCGGCATGGTCGAGCTGCCGGTCTTGCCCGGCGCGTGCGGCTCGGCGAGCTCGCCCACCTCGTCCTTCTGCAGGGCGATCACCTCGCGCGCGATCTTCCCGGAGGTGCCGGCCAGGAAGGCCAGCGCAGCGCACCACTCGGCGATCCGGTCGCGGGCGGTGTGCCAGGCCACGGTCGGGTCTCCCAGCCCCAGGCGCTCCATCATCAGCCGCCGCACCACCGGGCCGTGCTCGGGCATGGTGGCCAGGGTGCCGGCGGCGCCGCCGAGCTGGCCGGTCAGCACGCGCGGCAGGCACTGGGCGAAGCGGTCGCGGTTGCGCCGCCACTCGTCCAGCCACACCGCCACCTTCAGCCCGAAGGTGATCGGCACGGCGTGCTGCCCGTGCGTGCGGCCGGCCATCGGCGTGGCGCGGTGCGCGCGGGCCAGCTCGGCCAGCGCCGACTCGACCGCCGCGGCCTCCGCATCGACGACGGGAACGGCATCGCGGAGCTGCAGGACGGAGGCGGTGTCCATGATGTCCTGCGTGGTGGCTCCCCAGTGGACGTAGCCGCCGGCCTCGGCGCCCGCGGCCCGGCCCAGCGCTTCGACCACCGGCACCAGGGGGTGCACGCGTCGCGCGATCTCGTCGCCCAGTTCGCGCTGATCGAAGCGGTCGGCGCGCGCGCAGCGCTCGATCGTGCGGGCAGCCTCTTCCGGGATCAGCCCCACCCGCGCCTGTGCGTGCG
>JAPOQV010000034.1 GCA_026710565.1 Spirochaetaceae bacterium
GCGGGCGGCGGCGGCAAGCCCAATCCCGGCCAGCCGCACGACTCGTTCAACCACGTCTTCTGGAATGGTCCCGACGGGCTGCGCGCCGACCGGCAGACGCAGCTTCCGTGCAACTGCGGCCACGGCCTGGCGGTCGCCGACTTCGACGGCAACGGAGTGCCGGACCTGCTGAGCTGCGGCTACCAGAGCGCGGTCGACCGGGACGTGGACGCGCTCATCTACTGGGGCAACCGGGAGACGGGATTCCGCGCCGGCGACTTCACGCGGTTGCGCGCGCACTCCTCGGCCGGCTGCCTGGCGGCCGATTTCGACGGTGACGGCCGCGTCGACATCGCCATCGCCAACCACAAGACCTTCGGCGATCACGTGGGCGAGTCCTTCGTCTACTGGAACGGCCCGGACGGATTCAGCGAGCAGCGCGTGACTCGCCTGCCGACGGTGGGCCCGCATTCGCTGGCGTTCGCCCAGCCCCGCAACCAGGTCGACGGGTCGGAGCAGGAGTACTACGTCTCCGAGCCGTACCGGCTGCCGCAGGGGGCGATCGTGCAGCGGCTGGACTGGGAGGGCGAGCATGCGCGTTCGACGTGGGTGCGGGCGCAGATCCGCACCGCGGCCGCGCCCGGGCAGCTCGACGGCGAGCCGTGGCGGGGCGGGCGCGAGGGCGACGAGTGGCTGGGGGGCCGGCAACCGCTGCGCGCGGGAGCGACCCTCGGGCGCTGGATGCAGTACCGGCTGGCACTGGGGGCAACGAACGGCGGCTGCACCCCCCGCGTGCGCGAGGTGCGGGTAGAGTACGGAGCGGAGCAGCCATGATCGCCGACACGCACGTACACGTCTGGGAGGTGCCGCCGGTCGCCCCGATCGGTCCGACCGCGCCCTCGTTCAGGTCGCTCCCGGAGGAAGCGGGCCCGGTGGAGCTGCTGATCGACGACATGGACGCCAACGGCGTCGATGCCGCCGTGCTGGTGCAGACCAGCTGGTCGACCTGGGACAACACCTACGTCGCCGAGGCGGCCGCACGCTATCCGCGGCGCCTGCGCTCGATCGGCCTGATCGATCCGCTGGATGCGGGCAGCGTGGACCTGGTCCGGCACTGGATGGATGCATTTGGGATGCGGGGCTTTCGCTTCCACCCCGACTACTATCCGGATGTCGAGATCCTCACCTCGCCGCATACCAGGCCGCTCCTCAGAGCGATCGAGGAGCGGAGTGGCATCGCCAAGGTGCACAACCGCGTGCCCAGCGCGCACCAGCTCGCCGACGCCGCGCGCCGCTATCCGGGTATGACCTGGATCATCGATCACCTGATGTATCCGGAGCCACGGATGGCCGCGGACGGCTGGCGCGAGTACCGGCCGGTCCTCCGGTTGGCGGAGCGGGAGAACGTCTTTCTGACGATCTCGGACGTGCACAGCCGCTCGGAAGTGGGGTTTCCGTTCCAGGACATGCACGAGGTGATCAAGCGCGCGATCGACGCGTTCGGCATCGACCGCTGCCTGTGGGGCACCGGCTATCCGGGCCACCTCCGCGTCGCGCATGGCTGGCCGCCGCTGGCCGACGAGCTGCGCCTGGTGCGCGAAGGCCTCGACTGGCTGACCTCCGCGGAGCGGGCGTCGATCCTCGGAGAGAACGCCAGGCGGCTCTTCGGCTATGGCTGACCCGAAGCCCGACTCTCCGCAGGCGCTGTCAGGGCAGGTCGCGGTGGTCACCGGCGCGGCGCAGGGGCTGGGGAGGGGCATCGCGGAGACCCTCGCGTCCCGTGGCGCCACGGTGATCATCGCTGACCTGCAGGCAGACAAGGCCGAGGCGGTCGCCGCAGCGGCCGTCGGCGAAGGACTGGCCGCGGCAGCCGCCCGCCTGGACGTGACCTTGACCGCCGAGGTGGACCGTCTCTTCGCCGACGTCTGCCAGACGCGTGGGCGGCTGGACATCCTGGTGAACAGCGCCGGGCTCGGCCAGAACGTGGCGCCGGTCGTCGAGCTCGCCGACGAGGAGTGGGATCAGGTGCTGAACGTGAACCTGAACGGCACGTTCAAGTGCTGCCGCGCGGCGGCGCGGATCATGGAGCGCCAGGAGTCCGGCTGCATCGTCAACCTGGCGTCGATCAACGGCCAGAACCCGGCCGCGTGGGTCGCCGCCTACAACGTGGCGAAGGCCGGGGTGATCGGCCTCACGCGCTCGCTGGCGCTGGAGCTCGCCGCGTACGGGGTCCGCGTCAACGCGGTCTGTCCGGGGCCGGTGTACACGGACTTCAACCGCACCGTGATGGCGCAGCGCTGCGAGACGCTGGGCATCACCGAGGAGGAGATGATCGAGCGGATCCGGCAGGCGATCCCGCTTGGCCGCTGGGGCCAGCCGGAGGACATCGCCTTCGGCGTCGCCAACCTCTGCGACCCGAGTTCCTCCTGGGTGACGGGCGAGATCCTGCGCATCTCCGGCGGCTTGGAGGGCGTTGCCGCTGCGCCGCCCAAGCGGGCGGCGAGTTCGTGACGGTCGCGGCGGGCATCCGCCGAGTCGGAATCTGCGGTCTCGGGCAGATGGGCGCCGCGGCAGCCGTTGCCTTCAAGCGCGGCGGTTACGACGTGCTGGCCTGGGACCGGGATCCGGAGCGGCTCGCCGCGGTCGCGGAGACGGCGGCGTCCCTGGAGGACTGGATGGATCGCCACGTCGGTCCCGCCTTGCGGTCCGGGGGCAGGATCGCGCCTGCCGGGGAGCCCGCGGAGCTCGATCGGAGCGCCGACCTGATCATGGACTCGATTGTCGAGGACCTGGATCGAAAGGGGGAACTGCTTCGAGGTTTCGCGATCGCCAGGGAGCGAGGGGCGATCTTCATCAGTACTACCAGCGGCCTCCCGATCACGGAGCTGGGGCGCCGCGGCGCCTGCGCCGGTCTGCTGGCGGGCACCCACTTCTGGAACCCGCCCCACCTGATGCCCCTGGTCGAGGTGGTCCGCGGCGAACAGACGCCGGACGCCGTGATGGACCGGGTGTGCGAGGTGATGAAGTCGATCGGCAAGACCCCCGTCCGCGTCAACCGAGACGTGCCCGGATTCATCGGCAACCGCATGCTGCACGCGCTCTGGCGCGAAGCCATCTACCTGGTGCAGGAAGGCGTCGCGACCCCCGAGGAGATCGACACGGTCGCGCGCCTGACGTTCGCGCTGCGGATGCCCGTCCTGGGTCCGCTGGAGAACATGGACCTGGTCGGGCTGGACCTGATCGGCGCCATCCACGACTACCTGATGGAGTCCCTGTCGAACGTCGGCGAGACGTTGCCGGCGCTGCGCGACCGGATCGGCCGCGGCGAGCTCGGCGCCAAGAGCGGTGCGGGGTTCCACGACTGGTCCGGCCGCGACGCGGCGGAAGTAGCCGAACGCCGGGACCGGCAGATCGTCCGCCAGCTTGAGTACCTGCGGGAGACCGGCGGCCTGTGAAGCCGGCCGTCTTCGTCCCCGAGCCGATCGCCCCGTGCGGGATGGCGCTGCTGGAGGCCGCGTGCGACTGCACGGCGCCTTGGGCCGAGGGGAAGGTGCTCACCGATGCCGAAGCGCGTGAGCTGCTGCATGGCGCGGATGCGGTCATCGTGCGGCTGTTCGAAATCGGCGCCGCAGACCTGCAGCAATGTCCCCGCTTGAAGGTGATCGCCAAGCACGGGGTGGGCGTCGACAACATCGACTGCGACGCGGCGACCGCGCGCGGCATCCCGGTCGTCTTCACCCCGAAGGCGAACGCCAACTCGGTCGCCGAGCACACGATCGGCCTGATGCTGGCCCTGGCGCGGAGCGTCGTCCCGGCCTCCGTCGCCCTGCGCGAGGGGCGCTTCGCCGATCGTTCGCAGTTCATCGGCGTCGAGTTGGCGGGGAGGACGCTGGGCATCGTGGGCCTGGGCCGCATCGGCAGCCGCGTGGCGGAGATCGCCTCGGCCGGCTTGGCGATGAGGGTCTGCGGCTACGACCCCTACGTCGCGCCCGGCTCGTACGCGGGACCGGCCGAACGGATGGCGTCGCTCGACGAGTTGCTGGCCGTGGCGGACTTTCTCACCCTGCACGTGGGACTGACCGCGGAGACCCGCCACCTGCTCGATGACCGGCGCCTGGCCAGGATCAAGCCAGGCTGCCGCGTGCTCAACACCTCCCGCGGGGCCGTGATCGACGAGAGCGCGCTCGTCCGCTCCCTGGAAGAGGGCCGGATCGCCGGCGCAGCGCTCGACGTGTTCGAGGAGGAGCCGATCGCGACCGACCATCCCCTCTGCGGGGCGCCAAACGTGCTGCTGACTCCGCACATCGCGTCGTCCAGCCGCGAGTCCATGGACCGCATGGCCACCGACTGCGCGCAGGGCGTGCTGGACGTGCTGCAGGGCCGCACGCCGGCCGACATCGTCAATCCCGATGTCGTGTTATCTTGATGTCGACCCATGACGGCGCACGGGGACTTCCTAAGGCGTAACAGCCGTTCCCGCGAGACGGCCGTCGCCGCGGTAGCTGACAATTGTCGCTTTGACGAACGGGCCAGCACGGAGCGCTGGAACCAGTTCGACACCCTCCTTTCCGAGCTGGTGGAGGTGGGCGGCATGATCGATTGGATGGACTGGGCCGAGGCCAATCAATCGCATCTGGATCAGTACTGCCATGTGCCAAGTCTGAGCGTGCCGGATGCGTTTCTTGAGATCAATCAGAACGTTTGGCTGGACGCGCTGTCCGAGAACCAATCCCTGGTGCGTATCGAAGCCCTCGCCCGACCCTTGCTGGGTAGCGACTTGGACCTTGGCAGTCTGATCGACCTGTTGCAGCGGGCGGACGATGGCGATGCCGACGCGGCTCCTGCCGTCGGCTCCTTTTTGGACATGTGGAATCAGCGCCGCGACGCCCGTCCAGCGTTTGCCGCATTCTACGACGAAGTGCAGCAAGAGGCAGGTGACGATGACTGGCCGCACGCACTTCGTGATCGCCTGGGGCTTGGGCACTACGGGTTGGAGGGCGGTGCCGAACTGCCGGTGGCTCTGATGCGCTACTCCCTTGGGGATGTCTTCTCCGCTCAGGCGCGCCGGGGCCTATCTGTGGCGTGCGCCCTGCCCACGGTTCTCGACGGTGGTATGCACCAGTTCTTCTTTCCGGTGCCAAGGGAGCATCCGTACGGCGCTACCGTGCACTTGGTCCTGGACCGGGCGGACACCTTGACTGCCGAGATTGTCCATTGCCGGATCGACTATCAGCGCACGCATCTGTACCGGCTTGGGACGATCACACGACCCCATCGACTAAGCGATGACCAACTGCGCGACGCCCGAGACCTGCACCTTCTCGCGCTGCAAGTCGAGTCCGGCCGTGATGACTTCGGAGAGACTCTCAGGGGGCGGTCATGAGCGCTCCATGGTTCAAGTCATTTCTCCTCGGTCCTGAGAAGGCGGTCGCCGATCTCTTCAGCGGACGGGCGGGTGTCGGTTCCAGCACGCGGCTGGATGTACCGGAGTTGCTCTATCAGGCGTTCCCGCCCGATTTGATCCAGGAGCGTGAACAACTTGACCAAGCGCTCATGGCGTGGCTGCTGGACATGCGGGAGGACTATGCCTCCCATGTCAAGCGTCTTGGATTCACGGCATATGGCAAGCGCGTCGGCGATGCCCTGATTGCGATGCAACTCCTTGAGCTGCCCGAAGGCCGGCGTCGGATCCGTGAGGACCTGAGCGACTGGGTGCGCTGGCTCCGGCCCTTGAGGCTGGCACCGGAACGCGATCCGGCGCTGGAGTGTTTTCGGTTGCTTACTCGCGGCCAACCTGACGGTGGCCACACGGCGCTGTGGTTGCGCCTCGCCGCGGATCCCCGGCCGGAATATCTGACGGTGGCACTCGCGGGATTGCAGTTATTGCCAAACCAGGACAACGCTGAGACGAACCAGACACTGATGCTGCATGCCCTGTTACGCCACTCGGTGAAGAGGCACCACGAGCCTCGCGGGGCACGTACGCTCTTCACGCGGCACTTTGCGGCCCTGCGGGGCCTCTTTCCACGTGCTCCCCAACACTGGAACCGGGTTCTGGAGGAGGCTCTAGAGGGCTTCCTGAACTACACGAACGAGCAGCTGGCGATGGAGCTATCCGACACCTTGCGGACGACATGGCTGGCCGGACATGGTAAGTCATCAACCGGAAGGACGGCGGCTGTTATGCCGGTAGCACAAGAAGAATGGAGCGATCTACAGTCGCGCATTCTCAGTTTCGAACATCCTCCGGAGACGCTTTCCAGGCGGCTGTTCGAGATTCTGGAGCAGAACCACGACTACGCCATAGCCACGGGAGTGAGCCACTTTTTCGTTCGTACTTTACACAATATCGGCAGGAGTCTACTGGAACACCATCAGCTCCGTCAGTCCGATATGACTCGACTCGGACTCATGATCGAACGTTCCCTGGTCTGGGAACCTTCGAACCCGTATTGCTGGATGCTCTGGGCTGACTGGTTTCAGGCTCAGGGCCACCGGGACGCGCGCGAGTCCACGTTGCGGGAGATGTTGCGGCTCTTTCCAAGTGACGTACACGCACGCGTCGAACTGGCGCGCACGCTGATCGACCGGGGAGAGGGTTTTTGGGACGAGGCCGAGCACTGGCTGCGGCAAGCGATGGCAAGAGATCCTGATGGTGGGCATTCGCAAGTAGTGATGGCCCGACTGTTTGTGTTGCGCCACCGTACGGCAGAAGCTGAGACCATGCTTGACGAGTTTGTGGAGCGGCATCCCGACAACGCGACTGCGCAGCAAGCCCTCGGCCGGTTGCGGAATGCCATATACGTTGGCGCCGAGCACGTGTTTGACACTGGGCAAGAAAACGAGATTCGGGAAGCGATCGGTGGCGATGGCTCGACAACGCCTCTGACTGACGGTCTACACGAGCTCTTTAGGCGTGGCCGCCTCGCTGGCGAATTCAGCCGTGCGAAGATCGCCAAGGTACGGGGGATCGTCGAACCGACGGATCTGATCAGGCAGGAGACTCTGAAAGGCGACTCGTTGGCCGGCTTCTATTCGCAATGGCTAATGCCGAAGGAGACGCCGGAGTGTCCTCCACATGCGTGGGCGTGGAACGCTTGTCGCCGCTGGCAAGGGTCGGCTGGCCCCGATGATTGGCGACATCTGGGGACACAGTTCCCCGAGGCCGTCCCGGAGACGGAGTTTCTTCTCGTCCTTGCCACAACGGGCGACGACAGTCCGTGGCGTGCAGCTCGTTGGCGCGATCACTTTGGCTCGGACGATGGTGCGGCGATCCGCCCTGTGGATGCCCTAATGCGCGAAACGCAGGAGCGGATAGTTGCCGCGGGCCGGCGCGAACGCAACGAACTCGCGGTTGACGTGATGGCCTGCGCCGCTGCGGACGCTCCCGAGTTCACGCCGGAACGGGCTGCTTGAACGCTTGGCACCTCGGTTGAATGAAGGTCGCACCCGCAGCATCCGGCCCTTGCGGTACAGCGACTTGGGAAGTCGACGCCAAGAGCAACGTGTCGGCGGTGAAGGTGACGTGAATCAGACTATCGTGTCGAATGGGAATGGCGAGCAAACTGACCTTCTGGTGCGCCAGGAGGAACTGATTCTGGATGTAACCGAAAGACTCACCGAGGCACTCGACAACGCCGGGATCACGAAGGGGGAGTTGGCGGAGCGCCTCGGAAAGAGCCCGGGATTCGTCTCACAGGTATTCGGTGGCGGACGGAATCTGACGCTGAGGACCGTCTCCGACATCGCCGCTGCGCTTTCGCTACGGCCCATGTTGCATTTCGTGTCCGAGCGGGACCCGATGGAGCGAATCGCCGGCGACGACGCGCAAGGCGCGCTCCCTGTGCTGCAGGGGCGTCCCGCGGACGCCCCTGCTGAGGTGCTGCGATGAGGCCGAGCTCTGTCAGTCAGGACAAGGGCTCGAGCGGATTGTCGATCTCGATGCGGGCGCCGCGGCGGGCGCTGGCGATGGCGGCGTGGCACATCGCCAGGCTCTTGATGTTGTCCGTGTAGCTGGTGTCCGACTCGCGGCCGGCTGCCCGTGCGGCGAACATCTCGTCCAGGCATCCGTCGTGGCCGGTGTTGCCGGTGTAGGTAGCGGCCACTTGCCGAGGTCCGGCGTCCTTCAACCCGATCACGGGGGCATTCTCGCCATCCCAGGTGAGCGTGCCGCGCTCGCCGACGATTCGCCAGGCGGACGGCCATTCGGTGATGTGGCCGCTGGCGCACCAGCAGCCGCGGTAGGTGAACACCAGGCCGCCGGTCATCTCGAAGATCGCGGAGGCGCCGGCGCCGTGCCGGTACCAGGACCACGCGGGATTGAACTCGTGGCAGGTGACGGCCAGCGCGTCGGTGCCGGTCATGCAGCGCGCCTGATCGAAGTGGTGGATGGCCATGTCCAGGATCAGCGGGCTATTCATCTCGCGGCGGAAGTCGCCCTCGAACTGCGGGTCTCGGTAGAAGTCGGCGTTGACGATGCCGATGCGTCCCAGAGTGCCGGCGGCGATCACGTCGCGGATCGCCATCACGTACCGGAGGTAGCGCCGGTTCTGCATGATCGCGTAGCTGCGGCCGTGCCGGCGGGCAAGGGCGGCCGTCCGTCGCGCCTCATCCATCGTCGCGGTCATCGGCTTCTCCGTGAACACGTCACAGCCGGCGGCGAGCGCCGACGCGGCGTTGCCGGCGTGCGCGCCGGGCACACTGGTGTCGCACACCAGGCCTGCGTCGCACCCGGCGAGCGCCGCGCCGATGTCGGCGAAGCAGGGCACCGGGAGCTCGAACTCGCGGGCGTGTTCGGCCGCACGCCCCGCGACCGGGTCGACCAGCCCGACCAGCTCCACGTCTGCGCGCGCTGTCAGGTAGCGCAGCCAGACGCGCGACATGCCGCCGCAGCCGGCCAGGATTACCCGTACCGGGGATTCCATGATGGTGCGGGACGATACTCGGGAAGCCGCGCCGTGGGTACTACAGGAGAGTACTACAGGAGAAAGGCGTAGAGGCGGGCGCGCGCCAGCTCGAAGTGGACGCGCACCGCCCGGCCGCGCAGACCTTCGAGCGGCACGACCGCGGCGTCGACGGCATCACCCTCGAACCGAGCGGAATCGCCCAACGGACGGCCCTGCTCGTCCTCCACGCGAGCCACGATGGAGCCGCCCCGCTCCGTGGCCGCGTTGATGCGCAGCGCCGCCTGGCCGACGCGGATCAAGCCGGTGGTGAGGGTGCCCTCGACGTCGTCCGACTCGGCGTGGGCGACGCGATACGCCCGGCCGCGCGCCAGGGCGGGCAGGTAGCGCGTCGCCCGGCCGTCGGCCAGGTGTCCCTCCCAGGTGGAGAAGTAAGATGTCAGCGCATGACTGGGACGACGCTCACGCAGGTCGGCGGCGTCCCGGAAGTCGCCGGCCATGATGCAGTAGCCATTATGCCGGGTGTTGACGCCCACGTAGGCGTACAGCCACTCGCCGTCGCGCTCCACGTAGCGGTAGCGGTCGCGGAGCATGCCGCAGTCGAACGATCCGCCCGGCCCGCGCTCGACCAGCGGCCGGCGGCCGTCCCGGAAGCGGTGGAAGTGCAGCAGGTCCCGTGTCCAGATCAGCTCCGGGTCCTGGGTCTGCTCGATCCCGTGGTGGAGCAGGGCGGAGCCCAGGTACAGGGTCCGGTCGACGAACGCCTGGTTGATCTTGCCGTCGAGCTTGTCCAGCACCGGCCTGCCGCCGGCGTCGCCCGAGGTGCCGAAGCGCTGCAGCAGGCCCATCGCGTAGAACTGCGTGCCGGTGCGGTCGAACCGGTCCGGCCCCAGCGCGAAGCGCCGGTGGTAGGTCACACCGTCGTCCGTCCACATCACCCCCAGGCAGCGCAGACACATGTGCATGTTGTCGCACTCCGCTCCGTGCGGAGGGTAGGCCGGCGATCCCGGCCGGAAGTACCAGAACAGCCGGGGCCGGCCGCCCACGCGTTCCACGTGGCAGCGCATCGACTCCGTGGTGTGCATGAGGTCCATGCCGATGCCGAGATACAGCACCGGCTCGCGGCTCAGGACCAGGTACTCGTCGCCGCGCTTCTCGAACGGCCAGAACTCGCCCGGCCGCGGACGGAAGCTGCCGTCCTGCGGAGGCGCCGCATCGTCCAGCACGCCCAGGCCGTCCTGGCGCAGACCGGGCACCTCGTCGCGCTCGGCCGCGGACAGCGTGGCCGCCGATTCGCCGATCCGCAGGCTCTTGCAGGCGAACGGGAACCGTCCCTTGCCGGAGGCGATGAAGACCTGCTCGATGTCGACCGCGCCGTCGCGCCGCTCGTCGTAGGACCGGAACGTGGCGTGCTCGATGTCGTGCGCCAGCTCCCGTTCGCGCGCCGTGCGGGGACCTCGCTCGTCGCTGACGATGTTGTTGGCGGTGCTGCCGGCATAGGCCACCGTGCCGAGCTCCGGGCGCGTCCATGCGCGCCCGTCTTCGCTCACCGCCAGCATGCGCAGTCCCGCGCGGGTCTCGTGGTCGTGGAGCCGGTCGCCCGCGACCAGGAAGTTCTCGTACTGCGCCTCCCAGCGGCCCGCGTCCTTGTTCCACTGGACGGAGGTGAACTGCAGGCCCTCTTCCTCGTGCGGGGCGGAGCCGTCGGCCACCGGCGCCGCAGGGCGCTCGAACGGATCGGGGGCGAACCGCACGCCGCGGACATCGTCGAAGCACCAGCCGTCGACCAGCACCTCGGGGTAGCCTGCCAGGTCCAGCACCACCGGCCGCGCGGCGGCCAGAGGAGCCTGTTTCCAGAACTTGCGCACGCAGAACGGCCCAACCGGACTGCCCCCGAACAGGACGCGCAAGCGGATCCAGTACTCGCCGTCGGGCCATCCGTCGATCGGGAACGCCTGCTCCAATCCGCCGTGGGTGAGGCTGAGCCGCCAGGGACCGGCCAGCGGCGCGGAGCCTTCGCGCGCGGTGACGTCCACGCTCACGTGGCACCGGTTGACGCGGTGGCCGCGGATGCGGGCGGTGAAGCGCGCCTCCGGCTCGTCCGTGTAGAGCGCCTGCTGCGGCGCGCACTCGATGATCTGCGCGCCGGCGTCGACGGCGATCACGTAGCGGTGGTCTCGCGGGAAGAAGTCGCTCGGGTCGATCTCCAGGGTGTCGGTGGCCACGGTGCGACCGCCGGCCGCGACTTCGGCGGCGAAGCGATAGGAGCCCATCTCCCACGCGCCGTTCCAGGTACCGTGTGACGGGTCGAATCGGCCGTCGTCGACCATGGGGTAGAGGATGGCGAGCTCGATCGCGCCGTCGCGGACCTGGATCCGGTCGGCGTTCACGGCCAGCTCCTGGCGGTAGCCCTGCGGCTGGATCACCGCGACGCGGGCCGTGAGCTGACCGTCCGGGACGGCTCCTGCGCGGTGCAGGATCAGCCGCTTCCAGTGGAAGTCTTCGTGAACCAGACGCATGTCTGCTTGTCCTACAGGCGCCAGAGTCCGGGCAGGTCGCGATCGTAGCTGATCCGTCCGTAGTAGATGCCCTGCGGCGCCTTCCACTCGTCGCGGAGCGGAGGGAAACCGTAGGCGCTCGCCACCCGCGCCCCTTCGGCGGGATCGGCGTAGGTGTGGTGGACGTTGCGGGTGCGCACGCGCCACACCACCCACTGCACGCGGCCGCCGGCGTGCGGGAGCAGCTTGCCCATGTCGGCCACCGGATCGGTCTCGCGCGGCAGCGTGCCGGTGGCCACGCAGTCGAAGACCTCGTGCCGGTGGGATGGCCGGAGCGTGTGTGGGTCGAGGTCCCACAGGTACAGCGGGTTGCGGCCCAGGCCGTAGGGTGAGGCCTGCGGATCGCCGCTCAGGAACCTGAGGACGCCGTCGGGACAGCGGTAGAGCGTGCGCGGACTGCTGGTGGGCGGATCGGCGGACAGCGTCAGGTCGCTCACGTCGGCGAACGGGTCGGCGGTACGGACCCAGCCGGTGGCATGGGAGCCGTCCCGATCCGCGGTACTGGCGCGTGTCGCGATGATCCAGCCGTCGCCGGAGCGCGCGATGGAGGCCTCCGAGTGCCGCCACGGGCCGGGGCCAACGACCAGCGGACCGGTGTCGGTCCAGCGGTAGACGCCCGTGCCGGCGTCGAAGCGGTAGCGCAGCGCTGCGACCCGGCCGCCGTCGAAGTGATTGACGTCCACCCACTGGCTGCCGTCCTCCGCGTACGGGACCGCCTGGGTGAAGGTCTGGTTCATCCAGCGGACGTCCGCAGCGCAGAACCGGGGCCCCTGCTCGCAGCCCTCCTGACGCAACTCGGCTGCCGGCTGCACGATCTCGATGTCGTCCTCGCGGTCGTTCAGGCGGAACTGCACCCAACGTACGCCCTGCGTCCGCTCCCACAGATCGTGGTCGCGGGACACGGTGCCGGTGGCCGGATCGAACCGCCCCATCGCCTTGATCCGCCACTTGGCCACGAACAGGCCGGCGTGCGCGGGCTCCCGTCCGTCGATGAGTGCTCCGCTGGGCAGCCCGAACAGCGCCGGGTGGCCGTGCTGGCGAACGTACGTGGTGCCGGCACCGGTGGCGTCCCAGTCGTCGGCCGAGGCGGCCAGCATGCCCTCGGTGACCAGGTCGCCGTCCGGAGCGCCGCGGCGGAGCTGGTAGACGATCGACCGGTCGTCGTCGACGGCCCGCCAGCCGCGGGTGGCGTACAGCAGCAGCCACGTGCGCCTGCTGGCCTGCAGTCCGTTCGGATGGGCCGGGAACACGTCGTCCGAGCGGCGCTCGCCGGGCAGCGAGCACTCGTCGATCAGGCGACCGAGCGGTTCGACGGTCACGGCGTCGATGATACTCTCCGTCCGGCATCGGGAACATGAGACGGATGAGGCTTCGGCGGATGATCGAGATCGGGGGGTTCTTCAGAGCCGGTCTCCTGGCGGCGATCGCGACGATCGGGGCGACCGCGCTTCCCGCCGAGGAGATCCCTGCGGCGCCCCCGGGGGAGGTGGGGATGTCGAGCGAGCGCCTGCGCGAGATCGATGCCGTCATGCAGCGACACATCGATTCGGGCAAGGTGCAGGGTGCGGTCACGGCGGTCGCCCGGCGCGGGAAGGTCGTCCACTTCATGGCCCATGGCCTGATGGACGTCGAGCGCGGCCGGGCCATGCAGGAAGATGCGATCTTTCGCATGGCCTCCTCGTCGAAGCCCGTGCTCGGCGTGGCGGCGATGATGCTGATCGAGGAGGGGCTCCTGAGTCCGACCGACGAGGTCGCCGCGTACCTCCCCGAGTTCAGGGACATGCAGGTCGCCGTGCTCAAGGAGCCCGCGGATCGGGACGTCAGCCCTCTGTACGTGGCGAAGGGCAAGGTGCCCGAGCACCGCCTGGTGCCGGCGGAGCGGGCGATCACGGTGCACCACCTGCTGACGCACACCTCCGGGCTGGCCAGCGAGGGCTTGGGCTCGGCGATCGCCGAGCTGCCGGAACAGGGCCCGGCGGCAACCCTGGCGAGCCGCGTACCGCTCTACGCCGGCATGCCGCTGGACTTTCAGCCGGGCACGCGGTGGGCTTACAGCGCGCGCGTGGGCCACGACGTGGTCGCCCGCCTCATCGAGGTCGTGTCCGGGCTGCCTTACGACGAGTTCGTTCGCACCAGGATACTCGAGCCGCTCGGCATGACCGACACGCACTTCATCCTGCCGCCGGAGAAGGAGTCCAGACGGGTGGTCATTCACGGCCTCGATGCCAAGGCGAAAGGCTGGGATGATCCGACCCGCTACATCTCGGCGTCCGGCGGCTTGTCCAGCACCGCCGCGGACTACCTCCGCTTCGAGCAGATGCTGGCCAACGGCGGCACCCTGTTCGGAAAGCGCCTCCTCAGCCCGCGATCCGTCGCGACCATGTCCGGCAATCAGGTCGGCGAGCTCTTCGGGCAGGACGGCAAGCAGTCGGGCTGGGGGTTCGGTTACGCCGTGGCGGTCCTTCTGGACCCGGTCGCCGCGAAGAGCGGCCGCGGCCAGGGAGCCTTCGGCTGGGGCGGGGCGTTCGGCACGACGACCTGGACCGACCCGGAGCTGGAGGTCACGGCCGTGCTGATGGTGCAGCAGGGCAGCGAAGGCGTGGTCCGCGACTTCGAGAACGCCATCCGTGCGGCGATCATCGACTGAAGCGGACGGCAAGGAGGGAGAGCCATGAAACGCATGATCATCGACTGCGATCCCGGCCACGACGACGCGATCGCGCTGGTGCTGGCGCACCGGCACGCGCAGGTGGACGGCATCACGACCGTGAGCGGCAACGTGCCGCTTGCGGCCACGACCGCCAACGCGCTGCTGCTCACGGCGCTGCTCGATGTCGATACGCCCGTGCACGCGGGCGCTGCGCGGCCGCTGGTTGGCGAGCCTCAGCACGCCCCGCACGTGCACGGCGAATCCGGCCTTGGCGACGTGACCCGCATGGAGCATGACAGGGTGGTGGCGAGTGACGACGGGGTCGGGTTCCTGCTGGACGCCGCCGCGCCCGACGTGTGGGTGGTCGCGCTGGGGCCTCTGACCAACGTGGCGCTGGCGATCGAGCGCGATCCCGTATGGGTGAAGCGGATCGCCGGCATCGCGCTCATGGGCGGCAGCACCGACGTCGGCAACGTGACGCGGGTGGCGGAGTTCAACGTCTACGCCGATCCGGAGGCGGCCGACCGGGGGTTCGGCTCCGGCGCCGACATCACCATGTGCGGCCTCAACCTCACCCATCAGGTCATGACGACCGATGCGGTGGCGGAGCGGCTGCGCGGCGCGGGCACATCGGTGGCCGGCTTCGCCGCGGAGGTGTTCGACGACCTGCACGGACGGATCGCGACCCTGACCGGCTTCCGGGAAGCGGCGCTGCACGACCCCTGCGCCGTGCTTGCCGTGACGCACCCGGAGATGATCGAGACGGAGCCGCGCGCGGTCAGCGTCGAGCTCGACGGCACGCTCACCCGCGGCATGACGGTCGTCGATCAGCGCCGCGGCCTGCGGGGGGATCCCGCCACGGTCAAGGTCGGGTACCGGATCGATGCGGAGCGGGCGCTGCAGGTGGTCCTGGATTCGTGCGGGGTCGAGCCCGAGTCGGGCTGACGCCCCGCACCTGGGGCGTCAGGAGCCGGCAGTCAGCGGCGAGATGTCGCCCCAGCCATAGGCGACCTCGACCAGTTCCGTGCCGCCGATGGCGATCCCCTCCACTCGGACCTCCTCACCGCCCAACGCCTCGTAGAAGTTCCGGGACGGATTGTCCGTAAGCACCCAGGTCAGCATCGAGTGCCACCCTTGGGAGAGGAACCACGAGCAGAGCGCTGCGACCAGCCGCCGTCCCACTCCCTGCCGCTGGCCGGACTCGTAGAGGTAGATGGCGTAGAGCTCGGCCGAGTACTCGGGAGCGGTGCTCGGCTCCGGGACACCGGATTCGATCTGCGGATCGTCGGAACACGATGCCGTGGCGCTCGCCGCCGGAGAGCCGCTCCGCTCCGGTCCGCCGGAAACGAACCCGATGATCCGCCCGCCCCGATCCTCGGCGACGAAGGCGTTCTGCCGCCGATCGGCAAGGATGCGGTGCCAGCGCTCCTCCCGCTCATCGTAGTCCAGGCCGGCGAGGTGGTCCGCCGGTACAATGCCGGAGTAGGTGGACCGCCAGCTATCGATGTGGACCTGCGCGATCCCGCGGGCGTCCGAGTCGACCGCCTGACGGATGCGGATCTGCCGCGCTTCCATGGGAGACGATAGCACTTCGTCGCGCTGACGACCATTCGGAGTTCACTTCGCCATCGAATGGTGACCTGCGTACGTTCCTTGCAACTACAGGAGCAGCATGCATGAAGGACAACGGGGATCTCATCCCTCGAAAGACGCTGTTCGGCAATCCCGAACGGACCGCGGTCACGATAAGCCACGACGGCACGCGGGTCGCCTGGCTGGCGCCGGTGGACGGGGTGCTCAACGTCTGGGTGGCGCCGGTGGACGCGATCGGGGAGGCGAAGCCGGTCACCCGCGACCGGGGCAGGGGGATCAGGCACTACCTGTGGAGCTATCACCCCGGCTGCCTGCTCTACGGCCAGGACCGCGACGGCGACGAGAACTGGCACGTCCACGCCGTCGAGATCGAGACCGGCCGGACGCGCGACCTGACGCCGTACGAAGGGGTCCAGGCGATCCCGCACGGGTTGTCGGACCGGATCCCGGACGAGGTGCTGATCGGGATCAACCGGCGCGACCCGCAGTATCACGACCTGTATCGGGTCCACATCCTGACGGGAGAGTCGCGGCTCGTCGTCGAGAACGACGTGGGAGCCATTCGGCTCCTGACCGACCACGACTTCAACGTCCGGCTCGCGGCCGTGATCCCACCGGATGGCGGTGTACAGATCCTGTCGCGATCCGGGTCCGGGGAGTGGGAGCCGTTCATGACGATCGGTCCCGAGGACGACGTGACGACGGGTCCGCTCCACTTCGATGCGGCCGGTCGACTCCTGTACCTGCGCGACAGCCGCGGCCGGGACACGGCGGCACTGGTCGCCCTGGACACGGAGACCGGCGCAGTGGAACCGCTGGCCTCGGACGCGAAGGCGGACGCCTCCCAAACGATCGATCACCCGGGTACCCACAGGCCGCAGGCGGTCGCGTTCGAGTACGAGCGCGTCACGTGGACGGTGATGGACCAGTCGATCGCGGCCGACTTCGAGCGGCTGGCCGACGGCGACAGGGGCGAGTTCCATGCCATCTCCCGATCGCTCGACGATCAGACCTGGATCGTCGCCTACGACCGCGCCGACGGTCCGCAGGCGTACTACCGGTACGACCGGGAGTCCGGAAGCCTGGATTACCTGTTCTCCAACCGCCCGGACCTCGAGAGAGCAGCCCTTGCGCCCATGCACTCCGCGATCGTTCGATCGCGCGATCAGCTCGACATCGTGTCCTACTACAGCCTTCCCGTGGGGTCCACGAAGGACGGCGCGGACCGCCCGACCGAGCCGCTGCCGGCGGTTCTCTACGTCCACGGCGGCCCGTGGGCACGGGACAGTTGGGGCTACGACCCCGTGCACCAGCTCATGACCAACCGCGGCTATGCCGTGATCAGCGTGAACTATCGCGGCTCCATGGGCTTCGGCAAGGCGTTCGTGAACGCCGCCAACGGTGAGTGGGCAGGCCGGATGCACGACGACCTGATCGACGTGGTCGACTGGGCCGTGGGGCAGGGGATCGCCGACCGGGACCGCATCGCCATCATGGGCGGCAGCTACGGCGGATTCGCAACCCTGGTCGGGCTCACGTTCACGCCGGAGGTGTTCGCGTGCGGGGTCGACCTGGTCGGGCCGTCCAATCTGAACACCCTGCTCGACTCCGTGCCCCCGTATTGGAAGCCGATGCTCGGAATGCTGCGCACGCGCGTCGGCGACAACTCCACCGCGGACGGAAAGCGGTTGCTGGCCGAACGCTCGCCGCTGTCACGGGTCGACCGGATCGTCCGGCCGCTGCTGATCGGACAGGGCGCCAACGACCCGCGCGTCAAGCAGGCGGAGTCCGACCAGATCGTTGCCGCCATGACCGAGCGCGGCATACCGGTCACTTACCTGCTGTACCCGGACGAGGGGCACGGCTTCGCGCGACCGGAGAACAACCTGTCCTTCATGGCGGTGGCCGAGGCGTTCCTGGCGCGCTGCCTGGGCGGGCGGCACGAGCCGGTCGGCGACGACTTCGACGGCTCGTCAATCCAGGTGAAGGCCGGCGCGGAGGAGGTCCCGGGTCTGCAACGTCACCCGTGAGCGTAGCTAAGCTCCCTCGAAGAGTGATCGAGCCGCTTGCCGACATCGCGATCCGGCCCGCCATCGCCGCATTGCCGAAGGCCGACGTTCATCTGCACTCGGAAGCGGGTCCGCGCCTGGAGCAGGTGATCGCGGAGCGGTCGGGAGCGCCGGTGACCGACTGGCACGCGCACGCGCGTGAGCTGATGCGCGGCCTGCCGCCAGGCATGCCGCGTCTGGAGACTTGGGGACCCGATCTGCCGCTCCCCCGAGTCACGGTCGACGAGCTGGACCGCCCCCCGGGCAACTTCAAGGCGCGGGTCTCCCGCATCCTGGTAAAGGCCGCCCTGGACGGTGCCGTCCTGGTGGAGGTCCTGTTCGGAGGATCGACCATCCTGCGCGAGGATTTCCTGGATCTCTTCGGCGAGGCGGTGGCAGAGGCACGCAGCCGGTTTCCGCGCCTTCACGCGGTGCCTCTGGTCGCTGCGAAGACCACCGAAGAGTGGGCGGCAACCTTGCTGCCGCGCTGCATCGCGGGCGCCGGACACGGCTTGGCGGGACTGAACATCCTGCCGGCGCCGTACGATCGGCCGGCGGACTGGTCCATGGTGCATGCTTGGGCGGGGCGGGCTCGCGACGCCGGGCTGGGCATCACCGCTCACGCGGGGGAGTTCGGCACGCTGCACCTGGCCGAGGCGCTGGACGTCCCCGGACTGACGCGGATCGGGCATGCGATCGGCGCTGCCGCCGACCCGCGCCTGCTCGACCGCATCGCCGAGCGGGGCGTGACCGTCGAGTGTCCGCTCTCCAGCAACGTCGTGATCGGCGCCGTGGAGAGCTACGAGGCTCACCCGATTCGCCGCTTCGTGGAGCGGGGGATCCCGGTGACCATCTGCACCGACGACCCGGTGAAGGCCGCCACCACGATTGGGCGCGAGTACGCGATCGCGTCGGAACTGGGGTTTTCGAACGCGGAGCTGCTGGCCTGCACGCAAGCCGCGATCACGGCTTCGTTCTGCGACGATGAAGCGCGCGGCCGGTTGCTGCGTGTCCTGTCGGACTCCGCTACGATGGATCCGTGATTGACGTTCAAGAAGCCAAGCAACTGTTCCGCGGCCCCATGGTGTCGGTGGCGACGCCGTTCACCCCTCGCTTCGACCTTGACCTCGATGCCCTGCGGGACAACATCGAATTCATGCTTGATCGAGGGATGGCGACCGGGAAGGGCGTGCTCCTGGTCGCCGCCGCGGGCGGCGAGTTCCCGATGCTGACCATGGAGGAGCGCAAGGAGGTCATCAGCGCCAGCGTCGAAGCGGCGGCCGGCCGCATCCCCGTCGCCGCCAGCATCCAGTTCGACGGCACGCGGGAGATCATCGAGCTGGCGCACTACGCCCATCGGGCTGGCGCCAGTCTGGGACAGCTCTCGTCCCCGTCCTACTATCCGCCACCGGCGCAGGACATCTACGATCTGTTCGAAGCGGTCAGCGAGGAAACCGAGCTGCCGATCATGATCTACAACAACTGGTGGACGACGCCGAACATGAACGTCGACACGGTCGATCGCCTGGCGCGGCTGCCCGGCGTCGTCGCGCTCAAGTGGTCGTCGTCGTCCATGGGCGAGTACACCGCCGGCCTGCACCGGTTCGCCGATCGCCTGGCGATCATCGACAACCTGGGCATGGCGGTGTGGGCGCACCTGCTGGGCGCCGTGGGCTTCATCACCCACCAGAGCAACTTCTGGCCCGAGTACCCGCTGTCGCTCTGGGAGCTCCTCGAGCGCAAGGACTACGACGCGGCGGTCGCCCGGCTTGCCGGCTTCAGTTGGGCCTGGGACGAGTGGACGCACCAGGTGTGCCAGGAGACCGAAGGGGAGGGGCCGTTCATCAAGGCGGCCATGGAGCACGTCGGACTGACAGCCGGTCCGCCGCGTCCGCCGGCACGCCGGGTGAGCGCGCGCCTCCGGCAGGAGCTCCAACGGCTGTTCGCCGACTCCGGGGTCCCCGAAGCGGACGCGGCCTGACGGCCGCGGCGCACAGGGGAGCAATCCGAGGGTTCAGCGGCCGACCGAGAGCCGGTCGGCGAGCCATTCGGGAAGGCCGAGGGCCCGGGTCTTGCGCTGCGCCACCTCCACCGGATA
>JAPOQV010000035.1 GCA_026710565.1 Spirochaetaceae bacterium
CAACAGTGACGGTGGTCCTGATTGGCCCTTGCACCTGGCAGAGAAAGCACGTGGACTGGGAGATCGGCGGAAGCCTCCGTAGTACCAAAAGGAACCGGAGATGCGGGCTCATAGGGATTCTACTGCCCAATCATCCTGACTTCGGGAAGCGCCGACGAAATCTGCAGCGCGTGCCGCCGCGGTTGACGGACAATGTCGGAGGTGACGACCCTTACGCGCGGATCTACGATTGGCCAGAACCTTGGGCGCCCGCTCGGGTCGCCAGCTGGATTCACCGTGCATTCGTGCGCCGAGACGGGGGTGCTCCTGATCAAGGCAGGAAGTCCTTTGGTCGCAACTGGACTCGGCGCCGCTGCTCCCAGGGATGGACACAGTAGAGCGCTCTGAAGTCATGAGTAGAATCCATGCCTACCCTAGCTACCGCGATTCGGGCTTCGAGTGGCTCAATAGTGTGCCAGAGCACTGGGAGGAGAGACAGCTCAAGCAGCTTGTCTCATATCGGACAAGCAATGTTGACAAGAAGTCAGCTGATGGAGAGTCGCCAGTCAGGCTCTGCAACTACACCGATGTCTACTACCACGACCGAATCCGAGCCGGTGATGGCGATTTCATGCGGGCAACGGCGCTGCCGAACGAGATAGAACGATTCAGACTCCAAGACGGCGATGTGTTGATCACGAAGGACTCAGAAGATTGGCGTGACATTGCAGTACCAGCGTTGATTGAAGAGACGGCAGACGACTTCGTCTGCGGATACCACCTCGGCATTCTCAGGCCGGGCCCGTTGATCGAGTCGTCATTCCTCTTTCGCGCCATGCAGTGTGTGGCGGTGAATCAGCAAGTTCAAGTTGCTGCGACCGGAGTAACGAGGTACGGCGTGCCGAATGGTGCAGTTGGGGATGTCCGGATTCCGCTCCCACCCCTCAACGAGCAGCGCGAGATTGCCGCCTTCCTCGACCGGGAGACGGAGCGGATTGACTCGCTGATCGTGAAAAAGCAGTTGCTGATTGAGCGGCTGCAGGAGTTTCGGACGGCGCTGATCACGCGCACGGTGACGCGCGGTCTCCCGACCGAGGCCGCCCGCGCCGCCGGCCTCGACCCATCGCCCCGTCTCAAACCCTCGGGCGTGGAGTGGTTGGGGGACGTCCCGGAGCATTGGGATGTGAGACAGCTTGGCCGCATTGGCACGTTTTCAAAGTGTGGTGGCGGAACTAAGGACGATGAAGTCGAGGATGGCATTCCTTGCGTGCGGTACGGCGATCTGTACACATGGCATCGATTCTCGATTGAGACCACGCGGGCGCACATCTCCGAGGAGAGCGCAGTACGGTACACTCCCATCCGCTACGGCGACTTGTTGTTCGCCGGATCGGGCGAGACTATCGAAGAGATCGGGAAGTCGGCAGTCAATCTCATCGCCGAGCCTGTGTATGGCGGCGGCGACATTGTTCTCTTTCGTCCGACTATCGAGATTAACGCGTCGTTCCTCGGGTACTCGGCCGACTGTACCCATGCTGTCTACCAGAAGTCATGTATGGGGCGTGGTGTCACAGTCATGCACATCTATGCGAGTGAACTCAAACGCCTCTTTCTTGCCTATCCACCTGTGGAAGAGCAGCGCGCGATTGCAATCTTCCTCGATCGGGAGATGACCCGAATCGACGCGCTAAGAAGCCGGGTCAACTCAGCAATCGAACGCCTGGAGGAGTACCGCACTGCCCTCATCACGGCAGCGGTGACGGGCAAGATCGACGTTCGAGGCGAAGTATCGGTCATTGTCGATCTCGCCGAATAGCGGCTTGCACGCCCTCTGGAGTCTCTGCGAAGGCTAGGGCGCCGAGTTGGATCCGCTCCAGCAGTGTCGCCGATACCGGATCGTGCGCCTCATAGCGCCCACTGGCCACACGCTCACGGATGAGGCGCAGGTCGGCGAGCGCCGCGCCCAGATAGAAGATGCAGGAGTCGTGAGTGAGATAGGCGTGTTCACCGGGAACGAAGACGACGCAGTCAGCGTTGCAATTTGGTCGCCTGACCGGGTCATGAGTCGTGAAGTTGACGGCGGCCACACTGCCGTCGTCGCCTGCTTCGGACACGATGATCCAAAGATGCCCCTTCTCGTCGAGGCCGAAGAACGTGTCGCCGATCTTCACCCGGTACGCACCAACTGAGTGTGCATCTGGTAGACGGCCTCGGCGTTGTCCGTGACCAGTTCGATCGCGTATTCGCTGTATCCGGCGTAGCGGAGGATGTCAGTCGGATCGATCGGAGTCGAGGTGTCGCCCGGATCTTGCCATTCGGGCAGGGCCTGGGTCTGGCTGACCACCTGTGATGGCCGCAGCTTGCCGTAGGATTCGAAAGTGTCGTTGAGCAGGTCCACGTTGGCCTGGGAGAGCTGTTCCCATTCGACCGGTCCGCACAGGA
>JAPOQV010000036.1 GCA_026710565.1 Spirochaetaceae bacterium
CGGCTCGACGTCTGCGGACGCACGCCGCACGTGCGCGAAGCGATCGTCCGCATGACCTCCGGGGTTGCCGACTGCGCGGCGGTGACAGCCGCCGATCTGGCCGCCGTCACCGGTACGCTGAACCTGTCGGATCAGAGGATCACGGCGCTGCGCGCCGGCGATTTCGGCGGCCTGGCGAGCCTGACGACACTCGACCTGAGCGGCAACGACCTGGCCGCGCTGCCCGGCGGCCTGTTCACGGGGCTGGCGGCGCTGGTGCGGCTCGACCTGGGCGGCAACGAACTCCGCACCGTGACCGCGGGCGTGTTCGGCGGTCTGGCGGCGCTGGCCCGGCTCGACCTTGGCGACAACCACCTGCAGAGCCTGCCGCGCAGGTCGTTCGGCGGCCTGGCGGCGCTCGCTGACCTGGATCTGAGCGGCAATGACCTGACCGCGCTGCCCGGCGGCCTGCTCGCGGAGCTGATCGCGCTTGCGCGGCTCGACCTGGCCGAAAACCACCTGAGCACGCTCCCCGCCGGACTGCTCGGCACGCACGGCGCCGGCGGCCCGACCGGGCTGGCGCGGCTGGACCTGAGCGGCAACGAGCTGGGCGCGTTGCCGGCGGAGCTGTTCGATGGTCTGGCGGCGCTGGCGTGGCTGGACCTGAGCGGCAACGAGCTGCGCGTGTTGCCGGCGGAGCTGTTCGGTGGTCCGACGGCGCTGGCGTGGCTGGATCTGAGCGGCAACCGGCTGACGATGCTGCCCGCCGATCTGTTCGACGGCCTTGGCGCGCTGGCTCGACTGTACCTGCACGACAACCTGCTGCTGTCGCTCCCGGACGGCCTGTTCCGCGCTTCCGGCTTACTGGCCGAGTTGCGGCTGGACGAGAACCCGGGCGCGCCGTTCACGCTCACGCTGGCGCTGGCGCAGGACGGCGAGGGCTTCACGGTGCGCGTCGCCACCGGCGCGCCGTTCGCGATGAGCGCCCGCTTCGCCGTCGACGGCGGTGCGCCGAGCAGCGGCACGGTCACGGTCGCGGCGGGCGCCGACCGCGCGCACGTCGCCGTGGCCCGTGCGGCGAAGAGGGAGCCGCTGGTGACCCTGGACGCGGACGTGCTGCCGTCCGGCGCCCGCGGGCTGCGCACCGCGGTGGTCGGCTCCCCGCTCGTCATGTGGGCGGTGCCCGCCGCGCCGGCCGGCCTGAGCGGGCGGCCGAGCGACGGCAGCATCGTGCTGAGCTGGCACCACCCGGTCGATGCGAGCATCACCGGCTACGAGGTGCAGACGCGTCGCGGCGAGGACGGCTGGGGCGAGTGGACGGCGATCGACGGCAGCGACGCCGGCACCGCGAGCCATCTTCTGACCGACCTGGACAACGACACGACCTACCGGGTGCGGATCCGCGCCCGCAACGCCGCCGGCAGCAGCGCGGCCAGCGATGCGGTCAGCGCCACGCCGGGCGCCGGCATCTGCACGCGTGCCCCGGCGGTGCGCGCGGCGCTCCTGGCCGAGATCGGCGCCCCCGAGTGCGCGACGGTCAAGGCCGCGCAGCTCGCCGCGGTGACCGGGAGCCTGAGCGTGAGCGCCCCATCGCTCACCGAACTGCATGCGACCGACTTCTCGGGACTCTCCGGCCTGGTACGGCTGGACCTGAGCGACAACCGGCTGAGCGCGCTGCCGGCCGACCTGTTCAAGGATCTGACCGCGCTTACGGACCTCGACCTGGACGACAACGACCTCGCCTCGCTGCCGGCGGAGCTGTTGACGCCGCTCGCGGCGCTGGATTTTCTGGACCTGGGCGGCAACCGGCTCACCGCGTTGCCGGCGGAGCTGTTCACCGGGCTGACCAAGCTGACCCGGCTGAACCTGGAAGACAACGCGCTCACCGAGCTGCCGGCGGGGACGTTCGACGATCTGACCGCGCTCGCAACCCTGGGGCTGGGAGACAACCGGCTGACCGATTGGCCGGCGGAGGTGTTGGAAGCCGTCGCGCCGACCCTGAACAGGTTGTTACTGGAAGGCAATCGGCTGGCCGCGCTGCCGGAGAATGCGTTCCACGGGCTGGCGCTCACATCCCTGCAGATGCACCGCAACCCGGGCGCGCCGTTTACGCTCACCGTGCTGGCGGAGGAGGTGGCCGCCGACTCGTTCGGGGTACGGGTGGCACGGGGCGCTCCGTTCACGATGACGGTACCGTTCTCGATTGCCGGCGGTACGGCCGGTCAGGCCAGCGTGGATGTGCCGGCCGGGGAGTTGTACAGCGCAGCCGTCGCCGTCACCCGCAGCGCGCCGAACACCGCTCCGACGGTCACCCTGGGAGCCGCAGCCGCACCTGTGGCCATCACGGGCCTGCGCATCGCCAGCGGTCCGCCGCTGACGTTCGGCACGGTGCCGGCGGCGCCCGCGGGACTGGTCGCGAGCGCCGGCGACGGCAGTATCGTGCTGCGATGGCGCGACCCCGGTGATGCCGCCATTACCGGCTACGAGGTGCAGGTCCGACGCGGCGGGAGCTGGGGGACGTGGACGGCGATCGCCGGCAGCGGCGCGGCCACGGTCACCCATCGGTTCACGGACCTGGACAACGGCGCCGCCTACGACGTACGCGTTCGCGCCCGCCGCGGCGCCAGCGCCGGCAGCGCAAGCGCGGCGGTGACCGCCACCCCGCGGCCCGGAATCTGCGCGCGCACCGCGGCGGTGCGCGATGCCATCGTGGCGATGGCGTCCGGCGTCACCGACTGCTCCGCCGTCACCGCCGCCGACCTGGCTGCGCTCACCGGCACGCTGGACGTGTCCGGCGCGGACCTCGGCGCGGTGCGCGACGGGGACTTTGCCGGGCTCACCGCACTGACCGGACTCGATCTGAGCGGCAGCGGTCTGGCCGCACTGCCGGCGGGCGTGTTCGACGAACTTGGCGCGCTGACCACGCTGTCCCTGCAGTTGAACCGCGTGCCGGCGCTGCCGGCGGGCGTGTTCACCCGGCTGACCCGGCTGGTCGAGCTGGACTTGCGCGACAACCTCCTGCAGGAG
>JAPOQV010000037.1 GCA_026710565.1 Spirochaetaceae bacterium
GACGGCGCGTAGCAGGCGGACTCCGTCGAGCACCGTCCGGCCCGGGATGAACACGGAGTCGCTGAACCGGCGCTCCCCGCCGCCGCGCTGGCGGAGCTCGCCCGGCGCGCGTCCGAGCTCCAGCGCCCCGCCGGCCGCGGCCGCCCGCCGGATCAGCACCGGCACGTCGAAGTCGATGATGCTCCAGCCGGTCAGCACGTCGGGATCGAGCTCGCGGATTCGCCGGCAGAGGAGGGCGAGCAGCTCCGCCTCGTCCGCGCACGGCGTCGCGCCGCTCGGGCAGGCGGCGCGCGCGGCCTCGTCCGGACACCACAGCAGCACCTCGCGCGCTCCGCATCCCCAGAGCGACACCGAGTAGAGCTGCTGCCCCTTGGGATCGGTCTCGATGTCGAGTGAGAGCGTGTTCAACTCCGGGGTCCAGTCCGCCGCCTGCAGCCGCGGCTCATGGAACACCACGGTCCGGCAGAAGCCTCCGCCGAGGGGAACGGGGTCGCCGTCGATGCGCACGGCGCTGCGGATGCCTCGATTGATGAGGTCGCGATAGGCGAAGCGGACGTCCGCCTCGTACGTGGGTACGCCGGCGCGGTGCAGCCGCTCACGCAGCGGCGGAGCCTCCTTGGGGTGAGCCAGCTCCACGCGGCAGACGCCGGCGCCCTGCAGCGTCCGCAACTCGGCCGGCACGAGCCGAGCGCCTGCGGCGTGTGCGCGCAACCGGTCGGCGTGCTCGACGTAGAAGTAGGGGACCGCGCGGCCGTCGCGGACGAGGAACGGGCGGCCGTCCTGGAGCCGGCCGTACAGGTGGACGATTGCGCGCTCCTCGGCGCCGGACGTGACGTAGGTCGCGTTGAGGAGGTAGCCGACGAACCCGCTCACCGTGTTCCCGTTCGGTCCTGCTTTTTCATCGCCGTGCCATCATCTTCGATTTCTCACTCGGCCGCTCTGCCTGGGGTGTGTGAGCCCCTGCGTTTCAGCGTCCGGGCGCGGCGTGCACGGATTGGTGGCGCAGTCAGCTACTCGGTTCCGTTCTCCGGACGGTTGTCCGAAACAGGAGCCGACGGTGGCTTGAGCGGGCTGTGCGTGGCCAGCGGCTGGTGTTGCGCAATCAGTTCGTAGTGAGCATCGAAGTGCAGCAACTCCGCATCGGCGAACCGAACCGATGCGGCGATGATCAGGTCGGTCGCCGGCACGGTGATCCCACGCACTCGCAGGGTGCGTCCCATTGCGACGGCAAGCTCGAAGACGGGGGCGGTGAGCTCCAGCCAGTGGCATCCGGAGAGGTCTGACCGCACGTTCGCAGCGTCGGCGTCCCGCGTAGCGTAGGCCACGACCTCCACCAGTATGACGCCGTTGGTAGCCGCCCGGTTGTCACGAACCGCCGCGAAGACCGCGTCTCTGACCTCCTTCGATCCACCCCGGCGGTAGTACTCGATCCACGCGGAGCTATCGAGCAGGATCACGGCCGGCGGCGCAACTCCGCGAGTCCCTCCTGGTCCAGCTCCAGGTCCAGCCGGCCTGCACGGCTCAATGCCTCGGCGCGCCGCGAGGCCTTGACCGCTTCGCGCAGGGCCCGCTCGATCGTCTCTCGCTTCGTGGACGTGCAGAGCGCTTGGCGTGCTTCCTCGATGAGCTGTTGGTCAATCGTCACCGTTATGCGATCCATCCAATCTCTCCCGAAACATCAACGTGATGCACCAACAAGGTACATCAAGGATGGGCTGGGCGCCATGAATTCGGGACGGGCGGCCTGACGTCTCCTCCTGAGGCCCGGAACTGCCAGGATTTCCGGGGACCGTTGTCCGGGAAGTACGCCTGAGGAGCCCGGAAGTGCCCTCGTCAGCACCATTCTCGGCGCCAGGGGCGTAAGTGGCGTTGAGGAGCTAGCCGACGAACCCGCTCACCGTGTTCCCGCTCATTCATCGCTACCGCCGCGCGCTTTCATCGGCTTCGCGGATCTCGCGAGTCAGACGACTAACCGTGGTGGACGGATTGCCGTAGGGATCCCCGGATTCCCGGCGTCGCCGCAACAGAACGTCAGCCCGCCGTTCGGCATCTTGCACGCGGGAGACCAACTCGTCGCAATCGGGAGTCTTCCCACCGTCCTTGTCGTACTCAGGGCGCAGTCTCTCAAGAATCGCCTGCATCTCGTCGCGATGCTCAAATCGGTCGTGGTCCCTTTCATGCAGGATCAGCCAAAGCTCGAAGCATGGATTTGAACGGCCAACGAGAACACCGTGACGGTCGCACAGCGCTATCGCTTCATCAAATCGGGGATGCTCGTCACGGTCGAACACCGCCCAGACTTGATCGTTTTCTTCGAACGAGTCTCTGCTTCGACGGCTGCCTCGAACGAGTCCCTCAGCCCGGGCTCGCTGGACGGCTCGCTTGGCGATGGTATAGGGCACTCCCACGCCAGGGGTGACTTCCACCGCGATCAGAGTGCTTGCACAGGTGCTCTTGATCGCCTCGAAGTAGGCCGGCTCCGTGTTCTTGCCCTCGCAGTACAGAAGGAACCGTCGCTTCGGCTCGCGCTGAGACCGGCGGCGCTTCAGGTTCGGCGCTGGGCGTTCCCGACGCCTGTGATGCCGTGCCACTAAGACATGCGGACGGTCTCGGGGACTGCACCGTAGCGGCCCTGCAGGTACCCCCTCTCGAAATTGTCGCTCCCGCGGGTTCGGATGTCGGTCAGCGGATAGAGATGGGTCGCTCCGTCCGCGTCCTTTGCAGTGAACCAAAGCTGGTCGCGCCTGAGTACGGAGGCGTCCATCAGGTTGGTGTCCTGGGTTGGCGCGATGAGCCGCGCTCCCTTGGGATTCGGCTCGGGGGAGCAGAACAACTTCAGAACCTCGGCACCGGCCAGCGTGTGCAGGCTGGCGTCGAGTTCGTCGATCGCCAGCGGCGTTCCCTCGTCAAGCGCC
>JAPOQV010000038.1 GCA_026710565.1 Spirochaetaceae bacterium
AGCTGACCGTCACGCGGATACTCCGCGTCTCCTCCCGCACGAGCACGCTGAGACCCATCGAGGACGGATAGAAGCTCTTCCGCGCCGCCTTGCGGTCCTCGGCGGACTCCTCGGCCCAGCCCTGATCCTCGGGCACCTCCGCCTCGAAATCATCGTCCGCGTCGTCGTCCGCACGGAACTCGGCGGGCGTGTCCGAGGGCACGAGGAAACCCGTGAGATACCAGAGCGAGGGCCTTTCGCGGCCCGGCAGGCATTCCTCGGCGTGCTCCCCCTCCGGCCCCGGACCTACGAGATCCAGGTCGAGCGTCCGCACGAGATCCCCGCGCACCTCGACGGAATCTCTCGAGTCCGGTAGCGCGGGTAAGGATCCCGCATCCGTCAGCTGCTGGTTCACGCGAGCAACGCCTCGACGGCGCGGCACATCTTGTCGAACGAAGGGGCATATCGGCGGGCTTCTTTGAGATCGAACGCCCTCGTTAGCCCGGGTTGATCCCTCACCGGCGCATACAATCCCGGTCCACCCAGAATCGACGAGAGCCGCTCCTTCGCGCCGCTTACGTCCTCCGGGTCGTTGGGCCTCGAGACCGGCCCAGCGACGCCCCTGCTCCGCGCGACAGACTCCGCGGCTGCCAAGAACCATGCCTCGTACTCTTGCTTGGCCACGACAACCTGAATGCGGCGATCCGAGCGGGCCGCCCTAGCGCGATCCAGAAGACTGGCAGCGAGATCCCGCGGACAATCACCATCCGCATCCAATAGAATCAAGATCCGCCCGTCCGGTTCGCTCTTGTTGGCTGCCAACTCGACATATCGCTCGATTTCTCCGGCACGCCTCACAAGCTTGTCCCTCCCAACCCGCAGCGGGCGCTCGACTTCAGGATAGGTGATCGGCTCGAGCGTCAACGCGATCCGCTCGATGAGGATCCGAATCGCCTGGACTTCCCCGTGCCCCTCCACGATCGGAACGATCACGCGGCTCCTGCCATCCCACTCCAGAGATTCACCTTCCCGATCTTCGCCATGTGCGGATCGGGCTGAAGCAGGTCTATCCGCAAGAGTTCTCCCGCCGTGAAGCGGCGCCTGTCGATAGCGTCCCTGCTTGCGTCATCGAGCGGGCCAATCCACGTGTTACCGCCCTCGGTCACGACCGGTAGGATGGCGTCCTGCGGAATCGCGAAGTTGTCGAGAAGATCGGCTCCGTGGCTTGTGGCAAGTATCTGAACCCTGTGGCTGCTCCCCCGCATCGCCTCCAGCAATGCCTCCGCCGCGGCGGGATGGAGGGCCGTCTCCGGCTCCTCCAGGCCCACGACGCTCGGCGCTCTCCAGCCGATCATCCCGGATTGGCGCATGGCGACGAGCGTCGCAAGCACGCGCAACGTGCCGTCGGACATCGCGCTAGCGGGAAATTTCCATCGCCGGTTGGAGGTTGGCGCATCCTGCCGGAAGCGAAGTGTCCGCCGCCGTTCTACCAAGTGCGTATCCACGTCACTGATCCCTGGCACGACCGCCGCGAGATACTTGACGATCTCATCGCGTGCCGCGGGGACGAGACCCGAGAAGATCTCCGCCAGGTTGGCACCATCGCGGAGGAGGATGCCTTCCGGCGTCGATGGCCGGGGCGCACGGATTGCGTCAACGTTGAAGTTGTAGAAAACCATCCCGGACAAGGCGTCGTGGATGGGCCGCAGCTCCGGCACGTGTGACGCCGCGACGAGAAAAAGCCGGTCGCTACCTGATCGCATGGGCGTGAACGAACTGCGGGCCACCTCTCCCTCGCGGACGTCGTAACCATGCCCAGGACCGCCACCAAGCGGGCGTAACCGGCAGACTTCGCGCCTAATCGCATATGCTCCCTTCGTCTTCGCCGCGATCTCGAAAGCGTAGGAAACCTCGCCTTCCGGCAGTCTCAGATCGATGCGAATTCCCGCGTGGCGGGGACGCCCGGCAGATCGTTTTCTCACTTCCGCAATCCCTCCGCGCGATTGCAGCGCATGGTCAAGCGAAAAGCGGAGTGCTTCAGCTACGAAGCGGAGCGCATCCAGGAAGTTGCTCTTCCCCACTCCGTTCGGACCGACGAGAATGGAGAGTGGAGCCGGACGCACATCGCACGCCGCGATGCTCCGGTAGTTTCGCAACACGACTCTGGCGAGGATTCCCTTACCGTCATTGCGTCCCATCATCCAGTCCTCCCTCGTTCGATCCGGGCCACCGAAACCGCACTAGCCCACCGCTCACTCGCCCGGTCGTTGAAGTTAACGGTTCGCGAACGTACTGCTTCCTCCATCGAAATCCGAGACAGCGACCCGTGTTTCCGATACGATAGTGTCGTAGCGTTCGACGAACTGGCCGAACTTCTCCCGATCGCGGGTGTAAGATTCAAGCCAATTC
>JAPOQV010000039.1 GCA_026710565.1 Spirochaetaceae bacterium
CGCAAGGGCAAGCGGCGCACCGCGGACGGCGGTCGCGAGTCCGAACACCTTGGGCGGCACCGGCGGCGGCGGCAGGCTGACCACCGGTGCCGTGCCCGCGCTCGCCCGCGTGACCGTGACCGTCCCGCCGGCGCCGATGACGGCGCCGGCGGGGATTGTGATCGAGCCTTGCATCGGCGAGCCGCCTGCGACCGTGAAGGCGGCTCGCAGCATGAACGGGGCGCCGTCGGCGACCGTGACCGAGAAGCGATCCACGCCGGTCTGCTCCAGCTCCAGCGCCACCGGGAACGGCGCGCCGGGGTTGTTGTTCAGCGCCAGCTCACGCAACGCGCCCAGTCCGCTGAACACGCCGGCCGGCAGGTCTCGCAGGTTGTTGCCGTACAGGTCCAGCCGGGTCAGCGCCTCCAGGCCGGCGAACAGCCCGGCCGGCAGCGACGTGAGCGCGTTGTCGTGCAGGCGCAACTCGGTCAGGCGGTCGAGCCTGCCGAACAGATCGGTCGGCAGGTCGCGGAGCCCGTTGTTGCCGAGGTGCAGCGTGGTGAGCGCGCCCAGGTCGTCGAGGACCCCGGCCGGCAGCCCGCCGCCGGTCAGCCGATTGTCGTTCAGCCGCAGGTCGGCCAGCGCGCTCAGACGCCGGAACGCTCCCGCCGGAACGGCGGTCATCCGGTTGTCGCCCAGGTGCAGGGTGACGAGCGCACCCAGCTCGTCGAACAGACCGTCCGGCACCGTGGCCAGCCGGTTGCCGCTCAGATCCAGGGCGGTCAGCGCGGTGCGCCCGCGGAACAGTTCCAACGGTAGGTCGCTCAGCCGGTTGTCGCTCGCATCCAGGGTCGCCAGCGCGTCCAGGCCGGCGAACAGGCCGCCCGGGAGCGCGGCCAGCCGGTTGCCGCTCAGATCCAGGGCGGTCAAGGCGATCAGCCCGTGGAAGTCGCCGCTCCACAGCTCGGTGATCCGGCCCGCCATCTGTTCCGGCATGCCGTCCGGCACCTCGGCCGCGGACAGATCGAGGCCGGTGATACCGGCGAGCTGGATGCCGGTAACGTCGTCACAGGCGGTTGTGTCGGCCAGGAGCGCGAGTATCGCCCGCTGCACGGCCGCGCTGCGCTCGCAGATGCCGGCCTGCGGCGTGGCGGTCGCGCTGCTCGCCGCGCCGGCGCCGATGGCGTTGCGGGCGCGCACCTCGACCGTGTAACGCGTCCCGTTGACCAGCCCGGTCAGCCGCAGGCTGCTGGTCAGGTCGCCGCTTCCGGCCACGTCCGTCCACTCCCCGAACGGCTCGTCGCCGGCCCGCATGCGGGTCTGAAAGGCGATGACGGGCGTCTCGACGATGGCGTCCCACTGCAGGACGATGCCGCCGTCACTGCCGCGCGCGCGCAGGTTGGCCGGCGGCGGCGGCCGGCCATACAGGTGCAGCGGTGGTCCCAGTGCGATGCGGATCGCACGCGACCACGCCGGGCCCGGCGCCGCCGCGGTCAGCGTGACCACCGGCGTCAGCGTCGGCAGGTCGCGCGTGATCGCGACATCGACGCCGTCGACGGCGCCCGTCGGCACCGTGGCCGTGCCGGAGCTGGGCGAGCCGTCGGTGAGCGTGAAGCTCGCGCTCATCGCAAAGGGGGCGCCTTCGGCCACGCGCACTCGGAAGCTGTCCACGCTCACCTGCTCCGCTTCCATGGTGAGCGTGAATGGGGCGCCCGGGTTGTTCGCCACGGACATCCAGGCCAGCGCCGGCAGGCGGGCGAACATCCCCGCCGGCAGTGCCTCCAGCCGGTTGTACTGCAGGTCCAGCGTGGTCAACGCGGTGGCGCCGGCAAACGGCGCTTCCGGCAGCTCGGTCAGGCTGTTACGTGAGACGTCCAGCCAGGTCAGCGCCGGCGTGCTGGCGAACAGCTTCTCGGGCAGTGCCGTCAGACTGTTGCGCGAGACGTCCAGCCTCGCCAGCGCCGCCAGCCCGTCGAACAGCTCCGCCGGCAGTGCCGTCAGGGCATTGTTCTGAAGGTGCAGCGTTGCCAGCGCCGAGGTGTCGTCGAACAGTTCCGCGGGCAGTGATGCCAGGGCGTTGCCGCCCAGGTCGACCGCGGTCAGCGCCCGCAGCCCATCGAACAGGTCCGCCGGCAGCGTCGTCAGCCTGTTGCCGGCAAGGTCCAGCGTCGCAAGAGCCGGCGTGTCGTCGAACAGCTCCGCGGGCAGTGATGCCAGGTCATTGCCGCGCAGATCGATCGCGGTCAGCGCTCGCAGCCCGTCGAACAGGTCCGCCGGCAGCGCCCGCAGGCGCTTGATCGAGCCGTCGTTGCGCAGCGTGAGCCGGGTCAGCGCGGTCAGGTCGCGGAACGCCTCCGCCGGCACGCGACGCAGGTGCTCGCTATCCACCCACAACTCGGTCAGCCCGCTCAGGCCGGCCAGATCGGTGGGCTGCAGCGCGTGCCGCAGCTTCGGATGCGGGTGGGCGAGGCGCAGCTCGGTGATGGCGGCCAGACGGCCGGCCGTCACCTCGGCGCAGTCGCCGACGTCGGGCAGCCTGGCCAGGATCGCCTGCCGCACCTCCGCGGTGCGCGCGCAGATGCCGGCCCGCGGAACGACGCCGTGCACGCCGCTCGGCAGGCTGTTGCCGCCCGCGCCGCGGGCGCGGACCTGCACGTCGTAGGCCGTCTCATTGGTCAGTCCGGTCAGCCGGTGGCGGGTAGTGGCGGATCCGCTGCCGGCGATGCCCACCCAACCGCCCCAGGTGGGGCCGGAGCGGGGACGAACCTCGTAGCCGGGGATGGCGGGGTCGCCGGGGTCGGGGCCGTGCA
>JAPOQV010000040.1 GCA_026710565.1 Spirochaetaceae bacterium
CTCATATCCGCACTTCAGCTATCGTCCGAGCGGATGGGACACCGACCTGCCTCTGACGCACGCATCGTCCATGGTGTCGGAGCTGGCGCCGGGGGGGTTGTATCTGCGTCAAGTTGTTGCCCCGACTGACCTGCTGATCATCGATGAGCCGGAATCGCATCTGCATCCCGCAATGCAGGTGGCATTCACCCGACAGGTCGCGTCGATCGTCAGAGCCGGCGTAAGAGTCATCGTGACGACCCACAGCGAATGGGTGCTCGAAGAGCTCGGTAACGTCGTCGGACGCGACCGACTTGCCGATGGCGGCGCAGACAGTCCGAACGCCGTGTCCCTGAGCGCCCGCGACATCGGGGTCTGGTTGTTCCAACCTGCTCCAGACGGTAGCGGCTCGACCGCGACCGAGCTCACCATGGACGAAGAGAGCGGCCTTTACCCATCCGGATTCGACGCCGTCGCGAGACAGCTGCACAACGACTGGGCGAGGCTACCGGTTCCACGAGGACGCGAGGAGTGAACGGCTTCGCCGACGCCGTTCGTTCCAGGCTCGCTCCATCCTGCCTGGTCGACGACGCCGACAGCATCGACAAAGGGAAATGCGGCGCGTCGCTCGCGGAAGCCCCTCATCCAAGGGTCATCGTCGACCTCGACGAAACCGGCTCACCGTTAAGCCCCACCAACGTCAAGTGCGACTTCCTGTTCTTCGCCGATCCCGGTCTGATTGTGCCGATCGAAGTCAAGGACAGCGAGCCCAACGTCACCAAAGCGACCAAACAGCTCCAGGCCGGCGCCAAAGCCGCTGAGGAATTGGCCCCCAGTGGCGTTGCTGTGACCTTCCGGGCCGTGCTGGTATCCAAGAGCCTGCGAACCCACAAGCGGAATGAGCTGAGAGGGGCGGCGGTAAAGTTCCGCAACCAGCGGGAGAGGGTGCGACGCCTTGCCTGCGGCGATTCGCTGACCGAGGCGATCGGGAGTTCGTAACCGCCGTTCGTGACCGCCAAGCCGAGCGACCACGATGCGCCGTTTCCCGTCACCGTTCCCGGTCGACCGGATCTCGGGACGCGTGGAAGACCGCGACGATGACCACCGCGTCGGGCTCCACGGTGTAGACGACAGTGTAAGGGAACGTCCTCACGGGAGCATGACGGCGTCCGTTGGCATGGGCGCGAAACGCTTCCGGGAAGGTCAGAATGTGGGCGATCAGTCGTTCCAGACGGGCCAGAAACGAGAATCCCAGGCCGGGTTGTCGGTCTTCGTACCAGCGGACGGCTTCGTCTCGTTCGTCGAGAGCCTCTGCCGTGTAGAACAGCTTCATCGACCCGCGCGGGTCTTCAGTCTGGCGCGGGCCTCGTCCTCGGCTACCAGGATGTTCGGATCTCGACGGTATGCGGCGATGCGCCGATCCGCTTCCCGCTCCTGCTCGCGTGTCAGAGCGGGCGCGGCGCTATGGAGAAGAGCGTAGGCGAGCTCCACCTGATCCTCGCTCGGAAGCGCCTTGGCGTGCTGCTCGATCTCGGCTCTTGTCATCGTCCAGTTCTACTGGTCGGCCGCCCGCAGCGTGGGCCGCGCGCCGAGCTCGAGGAGCAGCCGCTCCATCTCGGGCCA
>JAPOQV010000041.1 GCA_026710565.1 Spirochaetaceae bacterium
GCGACACGGGCCCTGGGGCGGGGCGGAGTGGGGCGGGAGCGGGTGGCTGGCGTGGGACCCGAACCCGGGATCGGAGCTGGGGCCGGCGCTGACGGTGAGCCCGTCGATCGGCGCGAGCGCCGAAGGCGGAGCGGCGGCGCTGTGGAGCCTCGGGACGCTGGCCGGGCTGGATGGCGACCCGATGGACGCGAGCGGGACCGGAAGGGTCGACGCCAGGTTCGGCTACGGGCTGGACCTGATGGGAGGCGTCGGGGTGCCGTGGGTCGGCATCGGGGTCTCGGAGCGCGAACGGGAATACCGGCTGGGCTATGAATTCCACGCCGGCCGGCCGGCCGCTACCGAGGTTCGGGTCGGACTGGTGGCGACGCGCCGTGAGCCTGTCAACGCCGAGCCTGAGCACACGCTCTCCGTCCAGTCGACGGTGAGCTGGTAGACGCACCGCGATCGAAGAGCGACGCGCGATCGCTCGCCGGCTGGTCCAACCGACGCCAGCCCGGCGAGCGATCGACGCGTTTGTGAGCAGACGTCACAGTCTGAGCCATGCGAACATCAGAAATCGGCGCGTTGCAGCGCTACTGGTACCGGGCTACCGTCATTGCGGACGAATCGTTCCGGGATCGCCGAGTGGCGACGGGTTGTGGCGCTCCCCGGAGCCGCTTCTCCAGAGCGCATACGGAGGCTCATGAATGACTGTGGGAACTACGAGTCAACACGTCGTGACTACCCCTGACGTGTGCGGCGGCAAGCCTCGGATCGCGGGCCGTCGCATCACGGTTGCGAATGTCGTTATCTGGCACGAACGTCTCGGCAGGAGCGCTGATGAGATAGCCACGGAGTACGATCTGACGCTCGGTGACGTCTATGCGGCTTTGGCCTACTACTTCGATCACCGTGCGGAGATCGACGAGTCGATTGCAGAGAGCAAGGCGTTGATCGCGACGTTACGGAAGGAAAACGCATCGAGACTCGCCGAGAAACTCCGCGAGCAAACCACACATGGCGAGCGTCCGGTTCTTCACGGATGAACAGGTCTCAAAGGCAGTCATCATGGGACTTCGCCGTAGAGGCGTGGATGTCTTGACTGTTCCCGAAGCGGGGACCCTGGGAGCTTCGGAAGTCGATCAATTGCGGCGGGCACGAGATGAATGGCGCGTCATCTTCACGCATGACGATGACTTCCTGCGACTGGCCCCAGCGGGAACAAGGCATGCAGGGATCGTCTATGCGACCCAGGACCGTCCGATCGGAGAGATCATTCGCGGTCTAATGCTGATCCACGAAGTGCTGGAGGCCGAAGACATGGTTGGGCGCGTGGAGTATCTGTGAGCCAACGACCTCCGGAGACGGCTGAAAGGCGGGGGCATGATGGCCATTGATTTGATCATTGCTATCGTTGGTTCGTTGGTTCAGCTACTGCCCCGAAAGAGAAAATATCCGTCTGTGGTGGATGTGCCACAAGCAAGCGCACGAATAGTTGAGGGACGGGAATCGTAACGAATCCCTTGTCGGTCGTGCCAGCGCCGCGCACTCTATCGGGGGACGACTCTTGCCGCCGAGATCGACCCCAACAAGCCTCACGATCTGCACACGTCGGTGGACCTGATCTGTAGGGTGTGCATCCGCGCCAGTATGATGGGCCGGTGAACGAAACGCACATACTCTGGGACTGCTACGGCATCCCGCACATCCATGCGCCCGATCACCGCAGGTTGTTCTACGCTTACGGCTACGCGCAGATGGAGGCGCACGGCGAGCTGCTGACACGGCTCTACGCGCAGGGCAGGGGGCGCGCCGCCGAGTTCTACGGCGCCGACTGGCTCGACGATGACCGCTGGGTATGGACCAACGCCATCCCGCAGCGCGCCGCGCGGTGGGCCACGCAACAGAGCGCGGAGTTCGCGCCGCTGCTGCACGCCTTCGTCGCCGGCCTGAACGCGTCGGCAGCCTCGCAGGGCGATGCTCTCGGAACGGCCGCCCGCTGCGTCCTGCCGTTCACCGTCGCCGACGTGCTCGCCCACACGATGCGCGTCATCAACTTCGAGTGGCAGGCGAGCCGGGAGCGGGTGGCGTCCCGGCTGACCGAGGCGAGCACCGCACCCAGCGAATCGAACGGCTGGGCGATCGGTCCCGCCAAGTCCGCGTCCGGCAACGTCATGCTGCTGAGCAACTCGCACCTGCACTGGGGCGACCGGAACACCTACTTCGAGGTGCAGCTCACCGCTCCGGGCGTGACCTCGTACGGCGCGGTCTGGGTCGGTTTCCCGGTCCTGCGCCAGTGCTTCACCGAGTACCTCGGCTGGACCCAGACCACGAACCCACCCAACCTGGCCACCCTCTACCGCCTGTCGCCGACCCGCGGCGGCTACGAGCTGGACGGCAGCACGCGGCCGTTCGCCGTCGAGCGTCAGGTGGTCAAGGTGCTCCGCGAGGACGGCACCGTGGACTCCGAGCCGTTGACCATTCGCCGCTCCGCGCACGGACCCGTCGTGGCGGAAGAGGATGCCAAGCCCGTGGCGCTGCGGGTGGCCGGCACCGCCCGGCCGCGGATGCTGGAGCAGTTCTGGCGCATGGGCCTGGCGCGCAACCTGGAGCAGTTCCACGCCGCCATGGCCATGCAGCAACTCCCGCTGTTCAACACCATGTACGGCGACCGCGACGGGCACATCATGTACCTGTACAACGCCGCGCTGCCGCTGCGCGAGCCCGCCGACGAGCGCTTCTGGCGCGGCCTGGTGCCGGGCACCGACTCCGCGCTGATCTGGTCATCGGAGGTGGTGCCCTACGCGGAGCTGCCCAAGGTGATCGATCCGCCGGGCGGCTGGGTGCAGAACTGCAACGACTCGCCCTGGACCTGCACGCACCCGATGGTGCTCGATCCTGCCGACTGGACGCCGCAGATCGCACCGGAGCCCAGCCACACGCCGCGCGCCATGCGCAGCATCCGGCTGCTGTCGCAGGCGGGCAGGATCAGCCTTGCCGACCTCAAGGCGATGAAGCTGTCGACACGGGTCGAGCTGGCCGACCACTTCGTGGACGACCTGTCGGAGGCTGCCGAGCGGCTCGGCGGCGAGCGGACGCGACGCGCCGCGGAGGTCCTGCGGCGGTGGGACCGCGCGACCGACAACGACAGCGTCGGCGCGCTCCTGTTCCACCGCTTCCTGACCGCGGCCGGCGACGAACTCCAGGAGATCGGCGGGTCCCGCGTCCCCGCCGACCCGGCTGAACCGCTGACCACGCCACGCGGCTTCGCTGCTCCCGAGCGGGCGGTGACGGCGCTCGACGCGGCGGCGGAGGACCTGGAGCGCGAATACGGCACCCTGCACGTGCGCTGGGGCGACGCGGTGCGCCTGCGCCGGGGCTCCCTCGACCTGCCCGGCAACGGCGCACCCAGCCAGATGGGGGCGATCCGCGCGTCCGGCCTGGGTCCCTTCACGGACGGAGAGACACAGATCGTCAGCGGCGACACCTTCTACGCCGTCGTGGAGTTCTCGGACCCGGTCCGCGGTGAAGCCCTGCTCGGCTACGGCAACTGGTCACGCGCGGGATCCAAGCACGTCACCGACCAACTGGAGCTGGCCTCGCAGAAGCGGATGCGGCCGATCCTCCGCACGCGCCGGGAGATCGAAGCCGCCCTGGAGCACCGGCAGGAGCTGGAGCCCGACTGACGGCTTTGAGTTCGCGCCGCTGCCTGCTGGCGCGATGCCAGCCTCTGATCGGCCAAGCGCTGTTTACCGAGTACGAAGCAGTGCTGTCGCGCTCGGGCCTTTCTCTGCGCTCGCCGATCTCATCTATTGAGCGAGATGTGCTGTGGGAGACATTCGCGAGTTGCTGCCGGTGGGTGCGTGTACGTTACCTGTGGCGTCCGAACCTGCCCGACGAGTCAGACAACCACATCGTCGAGCTGGCCGTCGCTGGCGGCGCGGAGGCAATCGTGACTCACAACCGGCGCGACTTCGAACGCGCGGAACTCAGCTTCCCAGGGCTACGGATCGTTACTCCGGGAGCACTTGTAGAGGAGGAGTGAAGTGTCGACGTTGACCATTCGCCTGCCCGACGATACTCACGGGCGACTGAAGGAGATCGCCCGACAGCGGGGCATGAGCATGAACAAGCTGATGGAAGAGCTCTCGACCGTGGCAATCACGCAGTACGATGCGGAGACGCGGTTCCGTGCCCTGGCGGCTCGCGGGTCGGTGGACGAGGGCCTGCGGATCCTGGACAAGCTCGACGCGGCGTTCGGCAGGGCGAACCGTGCCCAGGGAGACGGTCCCCGATAATCGGCACGCGGTCCGCTTAACGGGTGCCGGCCTCGTGGGTATCCTCGCCACATGCGCGTCGTCGACGGCGGTGTGGTATTCGAGGCTGCCTCCGCGGACGGCGGACGCGCCTGTACCTGCTTCACCGGCGTGCGTCCACTCGGCGACGGCACCATACTGGTCACCTTCCGGCAGGCGAGCGCGCGCAAGAGCGCCGACGGCGGCATGGTGATCCACGCCAGCCGGGACGGCGGTGCGACCTGGCAGCGGCGCTACGACACCCGCGGCGCCGATGACTGGGCGGGGACGCCGGGCGAGGTCTACAGCTTCTCGCTGCGGGAGGAGCCCGATGGCGCGTTGCTGTCAACCGGGCTCTGGATCGACCGGTCCGGACCGGAGCGGCCCTTCTCCCATCCGCAGACCAGCGGTCTGTTGCCGATGCGCATATTCCACACCAGGTCCACCGATGCCGGCTCGAGCTGGTCGCCGTGGCGCCGGATGGAGACCCCGCCGCACGTGGCGGCCTCGCCCTGCTCGATGCCGGTGCTCGACCTGGCGGGCGGAGTCCTCGCCCAGCCCTACGAGTGCTGGAAGGAGTACGAGGATCCGGCCCCGGCCCCGCAGGCGGCCTACCTGCGACTGTCGCACGACGGCGGCGCCACCTGGCCCGACTACGTGCAGGTGGCTCGCGACCGGGGAGGCGGCCGGTTCTACTGGGATCAGCGGCTGGCCGTTCACCCGGAGACGGGGCGGCTGGTGGCCATGTTCTGGACCCATGACGCCCGCGCCGGTCAGCCGCTCGACGTGCACATCGCCTGGGGTGAACCCGACGGCGGAGGCTGGACCGAGCCGGTCGGCACCGGCATCGCCGGCAACCACACGCAGCCGCTGGCGGTCGGGGGCGACCGGCTCGTCGCCTTCTATCCGACCCGCGGCGTGGGCCGGGACGCCATGCGGGCGATCATGGCGGCCGAGAGCCACGATTTCGGGCGGACGTGGGACCGGGCGTCCGGCACGGTCGTGTATCGGAGCGAGCACGACGAGGAGGCGGGCTCGCGCGCCGGCCGCACGCTGCTGGACACGTGGAGCGACATGACCGAGTGGCGCTACGGGCATCCGCGGGCCGCGCTGCTCCCCGACGGCACGGTGTTCGTCGTCTTCTACGCGGGCGCGACCTCGTCGGTGACCGACGTGCGCTGGGCCCGGCTGGAGCTCTGAGCCAAGCCCCGGAGCGCCGGCGTCACGCCCGCATCCGCTCGCCTGCCGGGTCCCAGAGCGGCTCCCCGGTCACCGTGGCCGCGTGCAGCTCGCCGAAGGATTCGACCTGCACGCGCGCGCCGAGCTCGGCGCGCCCGGCGGGCAGGTAGCCATAGGCGATGCTCCGGTCGACCGAGTAGCCATAGTTTGCGCTGGTGACGTAGCCGGTGACTTCGCCGTCGATGAGGACCGGCTCGTTGCCGAGCAACGCCACCGAGGCGTCGTCGAGCGTCAGACACCGGAGGCGGCGGGCGATGCCGGCCGAGCGCGTCCGCCGCAGCGCATCGCGACCGATGAAGTCGCCCTTGCGCAGCTTGACCGCGAAGCCCAGGCCGGCCTCGTACGGGTTGTACTCGGTGTGGATGTCGGCGCCCCAGAGCCGATACCCCTTCTCCAGTCGCATGGAGTCGAACGCCCCGAGCCCGGCGGCGACGACGCCCAGGTCCTCCCCGGCGTGCCACAACAGATCCCACAAGCGGCGCCCGAACTCGATCGGCGCGTAGAGCTCCCAGCCGAGCTCGCCGACATACGAGATGCGCGCCGCAAGGGCCGGGACCTCGGCAATGCTGAGCGGGCGCGCGGTGAGGTAGGGGAAACCCCCGTCGGAGAGGTCCTCCTCGGTCAGCCGCCGCAGCAGCTCGCGAGCAAGCGGCCCCCAGAGACCGATGCAGCATCGTCGCCCACTGCCGTCCTCGACTCGCACCGAGCCGTCCCGGGGAACGTGCCGCTCGATCCAGGCCCTGTCGTGCTCGGAGGTGGCGCCGCCGGTCACTATCATGTACCGGTCCTCGGCGAGGCGGGTCACGGTCAGGTCGCACTTGATGCCGCCTGCCGGAGTGAGCATGGCCGTGTAGACGATCGAGCCGACGGGCCGGTCGATCTGGTTGGCGCACAGGCTCTGCAGCAGAGCCGTCGCGCCGGCGCCGGAGACCTCCAGCTTCGTGAACGGCGTCAGGTCGAACAGACCGACCCGCTCCCGCACCGCGCGGTGCTCGGCGCCGATGATCGGCGACCAATGCCGGGCAGACCAGCCGTGGCGGCGCAGCCCGTGACCGGTCGAGCCGCCCAGCAGGACTCGGTTGGCGGCGTACCACTGCGGCCGCTCCCAGCCCGCGCTCTCCACGAAGTGCGCTCCCAGTGCCTCCAGCCGCTCGTGGTACGGCAGCAATCGGAGCCGCCGCGGGGTGCGCATCTGCTGCAGCGGATGGATGATGTCGTAGACCTCGCGGTACTGCTGGGCGCCCCGCTCCCGGACGTAGGCAGGGGTGAGCTGATGCGGCTGGAAGCGCGAGATGTCGCACGACCAGAGGTCGATCGAGGGTTGCCCCTCGGCGATCCACTCCGCGACGGCCCGGCCGACCCCGCCGGCGTGAGTGATCCAGACCGCCTCGGCGGCCCAGAACCCGCGCACCTGCGGCGACTCGCCCAGGACCGGCATCCCGTCCGGCGTGAACACGAACATGCCGTTGACCTTGCGATCGAGCGCGGCGCCGCGCAGCGCAGGCAGCAACTCGCCGGCGGCCACCATCGCGTTCCGGAACGCGCTCTCGGACCACTCCGCCATCGACGGCATCACGGGCGCCTCCTCGTGGGAGAGGATGTCCTCGGGCTCGACGACGAGCGGCTCGTGGTCGTAGGACCCGATCACGAACCCCTCGCTCTCCTGCCGGAAGTACATGGCGCGATCCTGGTGCCGGAGGATCGGGAACCGTACCCGTGACTGCTCACCTGCCAGGGCGGCCAACGGTTCGGTGACGGCGAACTGGTGTCGCAGGGGCAGGAGCGGCAGCGCCACCCCGGCCATCCTCCCGACCAGCGGCCCCCAGATGCCGGCGGCGCAGACCACGATCTCGGTGCCGATCGAGCCGCGCTCGGTCCTGACCGCTCGCACCCGCCCGCCTGCGACGTCGATGCCCGTGACCCGGGTCGAACCGAAGAAGCGCACGCCCCGGTCGGCGGCCAGCGCCGCCATGGCCGCGGCGGCCGCGTGCGGCTCGGCGACGCCGTCGGCCGGCGTGTACATCGCTCCGTGGATCCGCTCGGAAAGGAGTGGGAGCCTGGCGCGCGTCTCGTCCGCTCCGAGCAGATGCGTCTCCACGCCCCACGCCCGCCCCGCGCTCACCTTGCGCTTCAGGTCGACCAGCCGCTGCGGCGTCCACGCCACCTCCAGGCCGCCGACGCCGTTCCAGACGCGCGCGCCGTTCAGGCGGAGGCGGTCGTAGAGCTCCGTCGTGTAGTGGGCGAAGCGCGTCATCGCCTGCGAGAAGTTGGCGACGAACACCAGGCCGGGCGCGTGCGAGGTGGAGCCGCCGGTCTCGAAGAGGGGGCCCTGGTCGATGACGACGACGTCCGACCACCCGAGCTCGCTGAGGTGGTAGGCGACGCTGCAGCCGGCGATGCCGGCGCCGATGATCGTGACGCGTCCGTGCGCCGGCAGCTCCGGCGTAACCGCGGCTACGGGCATGCCGCATCGTAGAGGCTGGCCGCGCCGTCGTTCCATGCCTGGGGCTGCCGGAGCGGTGCCGAAGCAGTGACCTGTGGTCCGCAGCTCAGCGCGATGGCGATCCGGGATCGAGGCGGGTGAGAAACCCCGCGGCTGTCTCGCAACGCACCAGCCAGTCACCGATCTCGGCCAGCCGTTCGGGATCGGCGATCGGTGCCAGCACCTCGGCCAAGCGGGCCGCGGTGTCGTCGCCAAAGCGCGCCGCCGCCTGGCGGCACAGCAGCGCCCGCTGCTGCTCAAGACCCTGTTCGAGCCCTTCCCGAAGCCACTGCGTGGCCCTTCCGCCCCCCCGTTCGCCCCCCGACATGCTCATCCCCCCCAGCGTCCGCACCGGCGGCACGACCGCGCCCGCCGGCGCCATCCGCTCGGCGATCTGCCGCATCCAGTCCACGAACGCGCGCTGCAGCTCCGCCGCGCGCGGGTCCCGCAACCAGGGCTGCAATGCCTCCCGGACCCGCAGCACGTCCTCGAACGACCGGCTCTGCTCCACGGCGGCCACGGCACGCAGCAGGTTGCGCCGCGGCACATCGTTGTCCCCCACGCGGTGCAGGTCAAGCAGGAAGTAGCCCTGCACGGGCTGATACGGCGCCAGCCATGGTGCGCCCGGAGCGACCAGACCGCTCATCCGCCGCGCCGCGGTCCACGGCTCGGCGCCGTTGTACAGGACGAATGGGAGCACCGGCGGCAGCCAGCAAGCGGGGCGTATGTGCCGGAACTTCCTGGTATTGGCGTCGCCCACCGCTCAGGCGCCGATCTGACCGACTCCGTCTCCTTTCTGGCCGCGCACCGCCTCCAGGTTGAGCACCTGCATGTCCTCGTCGCCCATCGCCAGGACGTAGATGCCGCGCCCCGTCAGATACTCCACCATGTCCTCCGGGATGCTCAGTGACGAGAACACCGGCACGATCGGCAGATCCCGGTACTGCGGAAAGTAGCGTGCGAATTGGCCACTCTCCACGAACCGCGCGAAGCGCCGGGCATCGTTGATGCGGGGCGAGGACTTGGTGTCGTTGAGCAGCACGGCGCGGGTGCCGACGTAGAGGGCGTCGAACTCGCGCCCGCGGGCGAGGTCGTCTTTGCGGTTGCAGGACACGCGGGTTGCGAAGTACTGCAGCCGGCCGCAGTCAACCCTCTGGGGGCAGACGCCGTGCGTCAGGTTGGTGAGGAGGGATCGACGCGGGCGAGGAACTCGGCGCCGGTGTCGCAGCGCACCAGCCAGTCACCGATCTCGGCCAACCGATCCGGGTCGGTGATCGGCGCCAGCACGTCGGTCAGGCGAGCGGCGGCATCGTCTCCGAAGCGCCCTGCCGCCATCCGGCACAAAAGCGCCCGTTGCTGGTCAACACCCTGCTCGATCCCCTGTTCGAGGCCCTGTTCGCGTCCTTCCGCAAGACCCTGCTCGCGTCCTTCGCGGAGCCACTGCTTGGGCCATTCGGCTGCCCGTTCGACCACCGACATCCTCATCTCCTCCAGCGTCCGCACCGGCGGCACGATCGCCCCCGCCGGCGCCATCCGCTCGGCGATCTGCCGCATCCAGTCCACGAACGCGCGCTGCAGCTCCGCCGCGCGCGGGTCCTGTAACCAGGGCTGCAGTGCCTCCCGCACCCGCAACACGTCCTCGAACGACCGACTCTGCTCCACAGCGGCGACCGCGCGCAGCAGGTTGCGCCGCGGCACATCGTCGTCCCCCACGCGGTGCAGGTCAAGCAGGAAGTAACCCTGCGCAGGCTGATACGACGCCAGCCACGGTGCGCCCGGAGCGACCAGTCCGCTCAACCGCCGCGCCGCGGTCCACGGCTCGGCTCCGTTGTACAGCACGACCGGGAGCACCGGCGGCAGCCGCCCGTCGGCGATCCCCGGCGCTTCGTTGCGCACCAGTTCCTGGTAGAGCAATCCGGTGTAGGTGTGGATGCGCAGGGCCATCCACGGATCGTCCTCGGACTGGAACTCCAGCAGGATCAGCAGATAAACCCCCTGCGGCTGTGGATGGAGGCCGTGGCCAGATTAACGCCCGCCGGGCTCACTCCCGTGGACTCCTCGTACGCCCGCCGCGTGCGTGTCAGGCGCGTCCTGATGGAGGCCCGACGCTGGTGCCGATCTCGACAAGGACGTGCTGGTGATCATGGATATCAGGACGTCGAACTGCTCGCCGGCGAAGGGTGCGTTGCTCGACGGCGACTCCGAAGGACTGCTCCAGCACCGCTGCCATGGTCTGTCGAAAGAGGCATGCTCGGCGCACGCCCCACCTCCTGCCGAGAGCCCATGCCGGACGCAGGCAAAAAAAGGCCCCGATCAGCACGCTGCCAACCGGAGCCTTGTAAAAGCGGGGGTGTACGCGCTTACCGATTCTGAACCCCTTTGATCGGCCTAAGAACCAGCCGCCTTTACAGTAACGGTGAACGTCTGGACGGCCGTCTGACCACGGGCATCCTCCGCAGTAACCGTAATGGTGGCACTACCCTGATTTCTCGGGATCAGAGAGAGAGTTTCAGTGCCCGAAGGGATGACGCCGTCGGTATACGTAGTCGGCAACCCGACCTTCTGAGCGTCAGAAGTCGCCACCTTGATCGTCAGAGCTGTAATGGCCGGGGTCTCAGCATCCTTGAAATGCCCTCTCGGGTCATTGATGACTGGTACCGCGTCGGTACCCTGCGGGAGTTCATACGAGGAGTTGAACTGGCTCTTGATCTCCGGCGGGGTATCCACTCTCACCATCAAGTCCCGCTCGACAGACAACCCGTTGGCGTCGGTAGCCTTGACGGTCACGGCAGCTTCCGCATGGTCATCGGCTTCGTCGTCGTCGAAGGTAGTCTTTACGCCAGTGATCGTGATCGTGTTGTCGGACGCCGACGCCTGAACATTTTCATCGTGGGAGACGATAGAGAACATCAGGCCCTTGATGTCGTCATCGGTGACGAAGGTCACAGGGTTGCCATCCCCTGCGGCAGCTTCAAGATTCGCCTGGAACGTCGCCGTGTCTGGGTCAGGAGTGGTATTCAGCGCGAACGTGTAGACGCACGTCGCGAACATGGCGCAGACAGGATTCGGCTGAATTGTGGTCTTCTTACCCATGGAATCGAGGCCATCGCGTCCGCCGTCCGTGGCGGCTTGCGCCCCAACAGTCACAATAACGGCTCCAGCCTCATAGGTGGGCTCTCTGTTGGCTTTGACGGTCAGCTCGACATTCGCGGTTGAGATTTTGTCAGCATCCGTGGCCTTGAACGTCACCGTTTCGCCGGTCGTATAGGCGACAGCCTCAAGAGTCTCTGTGGCACTGCCGGCTTTGATCGTCAGCATGCCAGTTTCCTTGTCGAGCTCCGCCTTGAAAAGGGAGTCGCTCGCGAAGACGGTGTCGTCAGCCACGGCGGGAGGCGTCAACTCGTACTCCGCGGGGCCCCTACCACCACGGAAGTACCCTGTGATGTCGACCGTGACAGTACCCGTGCCGAGCACTTTCAGGTTGTTGCGCGTGACGTGGTTCATAAGTATCGGCACACTCTGATCTTTGGCGGTGATCACGAGTGCACCGATGCCCTCCGGTCCCTCCGGGCCGGGACCACCAGCGGGTCCAGTGGCTCCCGTGCCGCCAGTGGGTCCGGTATCGCCCTTGCCACCAGCGGGTCCAGCCGGTCCGGCAGGCCCTTGGCAGGCGATGAGCGCCACCAGGACCAAGGCCGTCAGCGGAAATGCGGCTACCTTTGCCGCACGAGTGATTCTCATGTTGGTTCTCCTTTCCTTAAGAACATTTGATACGGCGCAGGAAACCCACGCCCCCTCGGGTCTGAAGCGACGCTACGAGGTGTCGCGGCATTCACGATTGAGCATGGGCCCCATTTACCTCCTGCCGGCGACCAGCCGGTCTGTTTTGCAAGTTCACGGGCTTGTCGCTGCTGCAGCGGCGTCCGCAACACTCCCGCCCACCCGCTCGCGGGACGGTCGCCTCTCACGGGAGACAACCTAGCATGTCCAGTCAATAGGGTCAACACCCCCGCGCACCGTTTGTCAAGCCGGCGGCCAGCGGGCCGCGCGAGCCGGGGGTCGGCCTGCAAGTGCAGACTCTGATGCAAGAAGACGACCGTGGAGGCAGGGTGTGCGGCATGCGGCCGCACGGGGACTCGAAGCCGGCCGGAAGGCCGGTCGTGGCGTGTGAGAAAAAGGCGGGAAGCCGCCGCGCCGCTGCTGGTCAGTTGGGTCCTCATCCTGGTCCGTCGGTTCTTTCAGAGCCGGGTATCCCCCGTGCGCCCTACAAAGAGGCTTATCGACATATTAAGGCACGGTCTTGACGGGTCAACGCCCCGGTCGTGCCCGATCGATGAATCGGCCGCCGCCGGTGCCCGGAATGCCATACGCCCGTGTAGTATCGGGCGGCTCGGGGCGACCGTCAAGTCCGGGCGGCGCCGTGCCCCGACGAGCGTGCCCTCGCAGGGGCACGTGGCGGCTGCGACGCGGGTGGTCGAGCGCGTTGCAGAGGGGAAGGCGCAATGGTTATTCTTGTGGTTCGGAGGATTTCATGATCAAGAAGATTTCGATGCTCGCGGTGGCGGCCGCGGCTGTCTCGTTGGCGCTGACAGGTTGCGTCAAGGCCCCGGCGACGTTCGTGTCGCCCAATCTCGTAGGTACGTGGGACTTCAAGCCGAGGCCTGTGGTGGCGGTGATTGAAAAGTCTGAAGGGGCCTCTAGAAAGGTCACGGTGACCGTCGACACCACGCAGGCGCCCATCGCGGATCAGAGTCTCGCGGCGGTCACGCAGGTGGTGGTGAGCGGTACGCTGACCGAGGACGCGGAGGAGATGACCTTCACGCTGACGTCCGATGCGGTGATGGTGGGGGTGTCGCCAACCGTGGCGCCACAATACCGGCCTGCGGTGAAAACGGTTGCGGAGCAGACCATCGCGACGATGATCGACATGGCGATCAAGGCGACTGGCGGAGCGGTCATGATCGACCTCAACGTGGATGCCAATCCCGACACCCTGACTGTGCACGGCTCGTTCATCGAAGCGCTGCTCAATGCCCTCGGGGTTCCGCCATCGCCGCTGGGGCTGATGGCGACACGGGACGTATCGGCCCCGTAGCGACCGCGAACCGATTGTCCATGGCGCCGTCTCAGCCCCGCCGGCCCGGGGCGGCGCCGGATTGCCCCTCATACCCCTTGCCTTCCTGACCGCGCGGCCGGGTCCCGACTCACCGTCGGGGCGCCGGCCGTCGATCTATGGGGCGGTGGAGCCGGTAGAGGGCAACGGCCACTCGTCGCCGGCAGGGTCGAATCGGGGGCTACGAGCCGGCGGCTCCGAGGCAGGACAGGAAGTCGTCGGTCGTGGCGCTGTCGACGGATCCAGTCCCCTGCTTCGGCAAGGCGGTCCGCGTCGGTCACGTCCGCAAGCGCCGCCGCAAGCCGGTCCGCCGCCGCGCTACCGAACCGCCGCTCCGCCTGTCGAAGCAGCAACGCCTCCTCCCGCTGGATGACTTTCACTTTGCCAA
>JAPOQV010000042.1 GCA_026710565.1 Spirochaetaceae bacterium
CGATCATCCTGCTGCAGGGCCTGGAGGACCGGGTCGTGCCCCCGAGTCAGGCCGAGGAGATGCTCGACGCCATGCGCCGGAAAGGGCTGCCGGTCGCCTACCTGCCGTTCGCCGGCGAACAGCACGGCTTCCGCAAGGCAGGGAACGCCAAGCGCGCCCTCGAAGCCGAGCTCTTCTTCTACTCCCGCATGCTCGGCTTCACCCCGGCCGACCCGATTGAACCGGTAGAGATCGAGAATTTCTAGGTCGCCACCGACGCCGGCGCCGCGATGGCGGCTTCCAACAGGCGGGTGCCGCACAGGGCGTCGGTGATGGCGTCGACGAACTCGGGGACGTCGTCGGGAACGCGGCCGGTGATCAGGTTGCCGTCGACCACCACCGGCTCATCGATGAAGGTCCGCGGCGGGACAGGAGCGTGCGCACAACACGGTAGCCGGTGACCCGCTCCCCATCGATGATGCCGGCGGTCATCAGGACCATCTGGCCGCACTCCAGGGCGCCGATCAGCCCGCCCCGCTCCCAGGCATCGGTGCGCAGCATGTCGGCGGAGCGCCCGCCAAGCACGACCAGCGCATCCATCTCGCCGACGGATTCCGCCGTGAACTGCCCCTGGTCGCGGAACACGAGCGAGGTGTAGCGGTCGCCGTGGGCCATCGTCGGAATCGGGTCGAGGCGTAGCCCGAAGGTGCCCTGCACGGTGTCCGAGGTGGCGGGGCGGGTCATCTTCCAGCCCACTTCCGGCCAGCCGATCACCAGGTTGCACACCCGCGCCCCGAGCTCGCTGAGATACAGCATACCCGGCTTTCAGCGGCGGCGGTGGATCCCAGTGAGGCTCTTGAGGTCATCCGCCCGCTTGGGCGATGCGTCGTCCCATCCACTCCACGTAGGCCGTCCGGGTCATACCTCGCCGTCGAGCTTCGCCGTCTATAAACGCTGCGACTCCCTCGTCGAGCGTGAGATTGGCCCGTACGGTCCGGCCCGACAGACGAATCAGTGGGATCGACACCAGGGTATGTCCGGCGGGCGTCTCGACCCGTTCGATAGCCGACGGCGGTGTAATCGCCTCACCGTCGCGCTCCGCTTCGATCACGTAGTCGCGGAGCACCTCTTCAGCGCGCATCAGCGCCTCATCCACCGTTGTGCCCATGGCGACAATCCCTGGCAAGTCCGGGAACGAAACCCCATAGGTCCCCTGCTCGCCATCGAGCCATGCTGGATATCGCGTCATGCTGCACCCCCCGTCCTCATTCAATCCTGATCTCGCGGCCAACCCGCTCTCTTGGCGATGGACCGGGCCACTCCGATCGACAGGGTGTTGTGACGCGGCAGCGTGATGATCCCGGACACCTTCGGATGCCGGTAGATGTCGTGATTGGCGCCGTGGCGATCGAGGTACCATCCGTCATCCTCCAGTCGGCGTCGAATGCGACTTCTATTGGTCTCCACGCCACGTGCATATGTACGCACGAACCGACCATCGCGTCCATAGCAGTGCGATAGGTGGGGGTAGTGCACAATTGGGACCATCGTAGACAAGAGCCGAACCGAATTCCGGAAGGCAAGTCACGATGGAAGTCGGCGGCAGGAGATCTGCGGCGGCGCTCGAATAGCAGGAGGACCCAATGCCGAAGGATCACGGTTTGTGGTCCACGAGGTCGCTGCACTCACACCCAACGCGGGATAGACCGTGGGAGTGTTGGCAGGAGCACCATGAAGGATGGGAGGGAGGCGTAGTCTTCTAGCCTAAGTCTATCCTACCGGAGAGATACATGATTGACGTTGAATGAGCGAGCGGAGCGGGACACCGCTATCTGGACGAGCTGCGGAGCATTGGGTATTCTGATGGCACAGCACGAGCAGGTACATGCCCGGTAACGGCGCCTTCCACTGCGCTGCGGTGGATCCGGGGCGTTATCAGCACCTAGAGAGGCTCTCCTAATGCGCACTCGGCCGTTTAGCGATGTCGCCACGTTTCGCAATATTACTGAGAGAGTCGTCGCCGAAATCGAGGCACTCGATAACGACCATGTGCTGAACGCTTCTCCTACCGAGCTTGAGGAGTACTACATCTCGAGAGTGTTGCTAACGCCTTTGACACTCGACGCGGAGAATCACTACATCGAGAGTCAGGGCGGTACCCAGATCGACGTCAGTCACGACTTCAGTCGCGCGGCGTTTGGGGAGGAGCGCATTCTCGTGAGGGGGACGGTGTTGCACATCGCTATCCCTTACAGCGGGGAGCAGGACTTGTGGCGCATACGCCCGTCGACCTTTAGTCTCGCTGGGTACCCTGAACTCGAGATCAGCGACGATGTCGTCGTCTTTAGGTGCAGTTTTCCAGACGATGCGGCCGAACCACAACGGCTCAAGGCGGAAATCGAGAGGACGATTAGTTCTCTGTCAGATGCGGTTTCTCACCTTGCGAAGAACGTAGAGAGCCACAACATAGAAGCGCCACGCGTCGTACAGGCGACACTTGAACGAAAGCTGTCGAACGCCAGGGCAGCAGTAAACGCGGTAGTGAGACTAGGGATCCCCATCAAGCAGAGATCTTCGCCGGAAACGTTTATTGCGCCGACGAAGCGCCGCGAATCGCCGGTATCGCGTCCATCGGTTCCGAAGAGAAAATTCGTCCCTGAGCCAATCCTCGACCAAGGCGAATTCGAACACATCCTGAACGTATTGCAGAGTATGGCGCTGGTCATTGAGAGAAGCCCTGCGTCTTTCGCGTCGCTCGACGAAGAGGCGATTCGGACTCATTTCTTGCTGCAACTCAACGGACACTACGAGGGATCAGCGACCGGAGAAACGTTTAACTCGTCTGGCAAAACCGATATCCTGATACGCGTGGACAACAGGAACGTTTTCCTTGCTGAGTGCAAGTTTTGGCGTGGTCCGAAGTCCTTTTCTGAGGCCATAGATCAGTTACTTGGCTATCTCTCGTGGCGGGACTCAAAGGGTGCGTTGCTCGTTTTCAATCGGACGCAGGACTCATCGGCAGTTAGGCAAAGAATGCACGAACTCATGACGAGTAGAGCCGAACACCGCAGGACAACAAGCCGCGACGCCGATGGTGATGGGCGATATGTCTTCATCAAATCGTCAGATCCGGGACGCGAGATCCAGATCCAAACGATGCTCTTTGACTTTCCGAAGCGCAGTGAGTGACAACGTCTATGCCTCTGAAATCTTGCTCGCTACGTAACAATGATGTCGTGAGTGTCTCAGTGACGGGTGCGTTCAGCAGGTGAGCGCGTCGCGAATTAGGCCTAGTGCTACCTAGATGGGAAGCGCGCAGGCGACGGGGCAAGAGGTGTGTCACGGCTGGTCGTGACGGATCTGGTCGACGAGCCGCCAGATATCAGTGCTTGGGTTCGACCGCGGTGGCGATCCGTTGCCCGCGTGTCGTTCATATAGCGCTTTGGCACGCCGACGGGCGGTCTCGAACTCGTCGAACAGCGAACTCCACGCGGTGTCGGGAATCCTCTTTCCGGATGTGAGTTGTAGTTCGTTGGCGGGACGCTGCACGTTGCGGCGATTGATGTGCGCGGTCTGATCTTCGGCGTGCAACACGAGCCAGAGCTCCATGCAAGGATTGGAGACCCGCAACCTCGATGCCACTTTGCCGTGCGTTGTGTAGGGCAGTCGGTACGTTCGGGTGTGGTCGATGTCGAACACGCACCAGATCTCGTCGAAGTCCTGCTCGCTACGCTTGGACCGGCGTCTTCGTCGAATGTGTTGGCTGGCATGGTTGATGAGGGTTTCGGGCGCCATCCCGCTTTCGGGCAAGCTGAGGCTGACGCTGTGCCGGTAGCGACGCGCCCACGCGGTCAGGTAGCTGGGCTCCGTGACCTTGCCCTCGGTGAGAACGCGAATGACGCGCCGTTCCCTCCGTGGAGTATGACCTCGCCGCGGCCGGCGACCGGAAGGTCGCGTCATGAATCCTCTGAACCGATCGCCTGTCGAAACTCCGCCGGATCCAGCACGGGAACTCCTCCGTAACGACCTTGAAGATACCGACGGCCGACAGCCTCATCACTCTTGGGACGGAAGTCTGCCAAGGCGTACATCGTGGTCGTGCCGTCTGCGGCCTTCTCGGTCAGCCAGATCTGATCTCGGCCGAGGGTGCGCTGACTGCTATCCCCAAGGATGGTGACATCATGGGCGTTGAAAACGAGCTGAGCACACTGCGGATTGGTGTCGCGATCCTGGAACAGGTGAATGAGCCGTTGCACTAGGTGGGGATGCAGACTGGTGTTGAATCCCAGATAGCTTCGTCATGGAATTCCCGAAGTGTTTCGACGGCAGGAGGCTCAGGGTTTGTCGGGTAGTGCCGTCGTGGCGAGAGATTGCGGGAAGCGGCGTGGGCCGAGGGAGGACGCAACAGGAGGGGGAAGGTGGGCTGTGCAGGCGGAGGCGGGTGTTTCCCGTTTCCGGTTGTTAAGGAACGGGAAATGGGAAACGGCTAGGCGGGGGCGGACAGCCGCCAGCCGTGAGCGGTGCGTGACA
>JAPOQV010000043.1 GCA_026710565.1 Spirochaetaceae bacterium
GCGGGCGGCGCGCTGATCACCACGCCGACGGGCCTGGTGTTCGAGTTGTACGCACCGCACCAGGGCGGCACCGGTGTGCGCACGCGGGCCGAGGTGCCGGAAGCCGCGCGCATCGCGTCGGCCACCACGTCGACGGTGGCGGACGAGGAGGCGAACGTCGCCATCCCGCAGCTCCAGACCTCGGCATCGGTGAAGGCGGGGACCCTGACCGTGACCGTGGTCAACGCCGACCGGGACCGGGACGTGGAAAGCGAGCTCCGGGTTGCAGGCGCCGAGCCTGATGAGATGAGTGCCGTGGTCCTCACCCATGAGGATCCGGCCGCGCTCAACGGCGCCCGGGATCCGCAGCGCGTGCAACTCCGGGAGGTCCCGGCTCCGGCCGCCGCCGGCCGGCTGGCCCACCGCTTCCCCGCTCACTCCGTGACCCGTCTGACGGTGGCTCTGCGATGAAGACGGCACGGATCGTGGTCGACGGCGAGGAACGCCTCGGCGTGATCGATCGGTCGCTCTACGGGGTGCGCTGCGGGCCGCAGTTCGTCGAGACGCAGGACCTGATCTGGGTCGGCGAGAAGCCGATCCCCAACGACGACGGCGTCCGTGTCGACACCACCGAGGCGCTGCGTGCGCTCTCCATCGGCTACATGAGCGCCATCGGCGGCACCTTCTACCACTGGCGGGACGGCGTCGGACCGCGGCAGGAGCGGCCGCTGCGGGTGAACTGGTGGGCGCGCTCGCCGTTCGAGGCGGTCGAGCTGCGATGGCCAATGGACTTCGGCACCGACGAGTTCGTCCGCTTCTGCCGGATGAGCGGCGCCGAGCCGATGATGATCTGCAATGAGGAGGAGCCGGAGGGATCGCGGCAGTGGCTGGAGTACTGCAACTATCCCGGCGACTCGTCCCTGACCCGGCTGCGCGGAGCCCACGGGCAGCCGGAGCCCTACGGAGTCAGGTACTGGAACGTCTACGGCTGGCTGGACCTGGACCCGCACATATACGCGGAGCGCTACCGGCAGTTCGCCCTGACGGCGCGCCTGATCGACCCGGAGATCGAGCTGATCGCGGCCGGCGGCGACGACTCCTGGAACCGGGCGCTCATCAACACGCTGGACCGCGCCCGGACGCCCAATCTGGGTGGCTCCTCACTGGTCGATCACCTGGGACAGATCATCTACACCGGCGCCAGCTTCCCCGAGGTCGACTACAGCGACGCGGACTACTACCGCGTGCTGCAGACCTCCGCCGGCCTGGAGGGCGTGATCGACGAGCGCATCGCGCTGGTACGTGCGCTTACCCGTGAGCGCAAGCCGTGGGGCAGCGATCTGCGGGGCCTCAACTGGATCGATCGCACCGACGTCGGCATGCCCGCGGTCAAGCTGGCCTTCCTGGAATGGGGCACCCGGCACTCGCTGCACCGTCAGACCATGCGCGACGCGGTGGCGCACGCCGGCATGCTCGACGTGTTCCACCGCCGGCTGGACAGCGTCTCGATGGCGTCGCATTGGATCCACCTGCTGCTGCAGTGCGACGGGACGCGCTTGTGGCGGACCCCGACCTATCACGTGTTCGACCTGTACCGCGCACACCACGGCAACACGTCCGTGGCGGTGCGCCTTGAGTGCGAGCGGATCGCCGGACGGGAGGCGGGACGCGAACAGGATTTCGCCGGCGGGCCGGCCGTGGCAGACCTGGAGCCGCTCCCGTTGCTGTCCGCGTCCGCCTCCGTGAGCCCCGACGGTGCCACTACGGTGCTCAGCGTCACCAACCGCCACCTCGCCGAGGAAGTTCGTGCGACGGTCTCGATTCCGGCCCTTGGGGGTGCGGCGCGGGCGGAGCTCGCCACGCTGACCTCGCGCGCCGTGCGGGACTACAACGATGCCTCGTGTCCCGGCCGCGTGCACATCGAGAGAGGGCTCGTAACCGTCGACGGTACCGTCGCGGAAGTCACGCTGCCGCCGTTCTCGGTCAATACGCTGACGCTGACTACCCCTTGAGGGCGCCGATCATCACCCCCTTGATGAAGTAGCGCTGCAGGAAGGGATAGATCGCAATGATCGGCGCGATGGTGACGATGATCGCCACGTACTTCATCTGCTCGGCAGCGCCGCTGCGCGTGGCCAATGATTCCTCCGCGCCGATCAATCCCATCTCCCGCCCCTGTCCCTGCACCAGCAGCTTGACCAGGAAGAGCTGGATCGGCTGCTTGTCGGGATCGTGGATGAAGACCAGCGCCCAGAAGTAGGTATTCCAGAAGTTCACCGCGGTCCACAGCGCTATCACGGCCAACACCGGCTTCGAAAGCGGCACCACGATGCTTGCCAAGATGCGCAGCTTGCCGGCGCCGTCGAGCAGCGCCGACTCCTGCAGGCTGTCGGGAATGGCGGACTGGTAGTAGGTGCGCGTGATGATGATGTGCCACGCGAACACCGCGAACGGCAGCACCAGTGACCAGCGGCTGTTCAACAGACCCAGACTCCGCACGACCATGTAGAAGGGGATGATGCCGCCGTGAAAGAACATCGTGAACACGATGAACGCCATGAAGACGTTGCGCAGACGGAAGTCGCGGCGCGACAAGGGATAGGCCGCCAGACAGGTCAGAACGAGGTTGATGCCGGTGCCCATGGTGACGATCCAGACCGTGTTGAAGTAGAACGTGGCGATCCGCGAGCGCTCGAAGATGTCGGCGTACGACTTCAGATAGATGCGATCCGGCAGGAACATGACCTCGTTGTAGAAGACCCCTTCCGGTGTGGAGACCGACAGGAACAGCACGTACAGGAACGGCAGCAGTGCCACCAGCAGCGCCAGGACGGCGATGCTCCATACGGCGATGTCGAGCCCCGGTTCACGGTTCCGGATCGCCATGCGCGCCCTGCTTACCCTGCCTGGTCCACGCGCATCACCACAGGCTCGTCTCGCCACCCCGCCGCGCCAGGTAGTTCGCCCCTACCAGCAATGCAAGGTTGATCATGGAATTGAACAGGCCCACCGCGGCGGAGAAGCTGTAGTCGAAGTCGATCAACCCCCGCCGGTAGACATAGCTCTGGATGACGTCCGCCACCTCGTAGATGCCGGGGCTGTACATCAGGATGATCTTCTCGAAACCGACGTTCATCATGTTGCCGATCGTGAAGATCAGGATGATCACGATGGTCGGCATGATTCCCGGTATCGTGATGCGGCGCATCTGCTGCGTGCGGGTGGCGCCGTCGATGACCGCCGCCTCGTACAGTTCGGCGTCGATCGAGCTCATCGTGGCGATGAAGATGATCGAGCTCCAGCCGAAGGTCTGCCACACGCCGGAGCTGACGTAGAGGAAGCGAAAGTACCGGGATTCGAGGAAGAAGTTGATCCGCTCCATCCCCAGATGATCGAACAGATTGTTGACCCAGCCGTGGGTCACCCCGAGGAAGTTGTACATCATGCCGACCACGACCACCGTGGAGATGAAGTGCGGCATGTAGCTCACCGTCTGCAGTGACCGCTTGAACCAGCGGACGCGCAACTCGTTGACGACCAGCGCGAAGAGGATCGGCGCCGGAAATCCGAAGATCAGCGAGAGGACGTTGATCAGCGCGGTGTTGCGGATCAGCCGCCAGAAATAGAAGGACTCGAAGAACTCCTTGAACCATCTGAGTCCTACCCACGGAGCGGAGCCGATGGTGTCGCCGAACCCGAAGTCCTTGAAGGCGATGATCGCTCCCCACATGGGCAGATAGGCGAACACGACATAGAAGGCGACGACCGGCGCGATGATCAGCAGATACTCGCGGTCGGAGACGAGCAGGCGGCGCAGCCGTTCCGCCAGCCTGAGGTCTGGTGGAAGGTCCGCTCTATGCGGGCGTATATCCGCCATCGGCAACCATGACCGATCCGGTGATGAACGACGCTTCGTCGCCGGCCAGGGACAGGATGCAGCCGCTCATCGGCACGGCGGCGGCTCAGGCCGACTTCGCGAGCGCCGAGATCACGCTTCGCCGCAGGAAGTACTCCAACTCCGCCGCGCCCGGCTGCGGCGCACCGGGAGTCTCCACGCAGGCCAAGGAGGCGGTCGAGAGGTCGATAGGGGCGGCGTGCAGGCCGCCGATCAGCGCCCCGACGAGTGCGCCGAGCGTCGGCTGATGGCCGACCAGCATCACCGACTGCGGCTCCGCGGGGATCGCCGCCAGCACGTCGCCGACGTAGGCGCCGGGCGCCAGGCGATCGAGCACCCGGATCGGCGGGCGGCTTCGCTTGTCGGCCATCGCCTTCACGGCAAGCTCGGCGGTCTGCCGCGCCCGCGGCAGCGGGCTGGTGAGGACTACGGCCGGGACTTCGCCCAGCACCCGCAGGGCGGCGCCGACGCGTTCGGCCTGCCGCTGCCCCTTGGCGGTGAGCTGGCGGACGGCGTCGGACGATCCAAGGGCCGCAAGCTCGGCCTCGCCGTGCCTGACGATGTAGATGCGCATCGATCTCCTCTCGCCGCAGCATACCCGATCCGGAGGCATGCGACGCGCCGTCTCTGCTAACATCGCGGTGTGCCACGCCGCCTGTCGGCCGAGCAGATCGCGTCATTCAAGATCGACGGCTTTCTGCCGGTGGAGAACGTGGTCACCGGCGACGGTGTTGCGCAGCTTGCCGAGTACGCCGATCTGGTCGCGGCAGGAGAGGTCGGTCACATCCCCGCGGAACGCATCCAGCTCGAACCGCCATTCCGGCACGGCACGGAGCCCGTGCTGGATCAGGTGCTGTCGGTGCGCAAGCTCTCCGCGGTCGCGTGCCGCGACGAGGTGTTCTGGCGCCACGCCTGCCATCCGGCGATCGTCGACATGGTCGCGGACCTGCTCGGTACCGACGACATCAAGCTCTACAACGACCAGCTCTTCATGAAAGGCCCCCGCACCGGCAGCGAGCAGCCGTGGCACCAGGATTCCGCTTCCTGGCGCGATATCTTTCCCATGGACTTGGTGACGGCCTGGACCGCCATGGACGAGGCGACGACCGAGAACGGCTGCCTGAACTTCGCCGCCGGCACGCACCGGTGGGGCATGGTGCGCAAGGAGCGCCTCCGGCCATTCATCGAACACCTCGGCAGGGATCCGTGGCCGATGGTGGAGGTGCCGTTGCGGCCGGGCGACGTGAGCTTCCACCACAGCCTGGTGCTGCACCGCAGCGGCCCCAATCCTACCGGCACCCGCCGCCGGGGGTACGCCGTGCACTACATGCGCGCCAACTCGTGGCGTGACGAGTCGGTCGACGACGCTCCGAATGTGCCGCCGTTCCGGCAGGTCAGGGGCAGGTCGTTCCCGGGCCGCGTGTAGTCGGCGAGGGTCGCTCCGCTCACTCCCGGCCGAGCTCGCTCATCGCCGCACGGAACTCGGCCACTGTCTGCCGCGCGCCACCGACCACGTAGTCGATGTCGTCGCCGACGCCGAACCAGCGCATGCCGCGGGACGCCCACTCCTTCACCGAGTCCCAGTCCGGGCCGAGAGAGGCGCCAAGGTAGAGGTCGCGCCCCGCGCACTTGTCGAGCAGGGTGTCGATCATGGCGCGCACCTGCGGGTCGTCGTAGCGGCCCAGCTTGCCGACCGAGCCGCTCAGGTCGTTGCGGCCCAGGCAGATGCCGTCCAGTCCCGGCGTCTCCAGCAGGGCGTCCAGGGCGTCGACCGCATCGACGTGCTCGACCTGGACGATGATCATCACCTGCCGCGCGGCCTGCTCCAGGTACTCGTCGAACTCCAGCCTGCCGTGGCCCATGTTGCGGATCGGCCCGAAGCCGCGCACCCCGGCCGGCGGATAGCGGCACGCCTTTACGGCGGCTGCCGCCTCCTCCGCGGACCGGATCAACGGCACGACAATGGCGGCCGGCGCCAGGTCCACGTACGGCTTGATCACCGCGGGGTCGTTGACCGGCACGCGCACGATCGGCGCCACGCCGGTCCCGCGCACCGCCAGGATGTGCGCCATCACGTCGCGGGTGGTCTGATAGGAATGCTCGTTCTCGATCCAGATGAAGTCGTAGCCGGCCTCGACCGCGACCTCGCTGACGATCGGGTCCGGCAACGTGATGCTCATGCCCAGGCAGACGTGGCCGTCGTCCATGCGCCGGCGGAATCGCTCGACCGCATTGATCGAGGTCGCGTCGGGTCGGTTCGAGGAAACGCTCATCGTGTGACCTGCCTGTGCGGTGGAAATGCGTAGCTCGCCCGGAGTCTATCGGCCGACGTGAGCGGCGAACAGCAGCCCGGGCGTTGCGTCCGGGTTCGGATTCGGCGGCGGCGGCCACGGGCACTACTTGCAGGCTCGGCGTGACGTGATCGTCGCGGTGATGATCGAGAAGCGGGAGACACTGGAGCACCTCGATGAGATCCTGGCCGTGCCGGGGATCGACATGGTGCAGTTCGGCCCGTCCGACTTCGCGATGAGCGCCGGTGTCGCCCAGCCGCGCCTGGTCCCCGCCGGCGGGCCGCGCGTGTGGGAGGCCGACCAAGTGGTCAGGGACGCCGAATTGCGGGTCATAGAGGCCTCCCTGGCGGCCGGCGTCCATCCGCGCGCGGAGATCAAGAGACCGGAACAGGCGCGGTTCTACCTGGACCTCGGACCTCGGCGTCCGGCACTTCTCCGTGGGCACCGACCTCGGCGTCCTGGCCAACTGGCTGCGCATCGAGGGAGGAGCGCTCCGCGCCGAGCTCGACCGGCTCTCCTGAGCCCTCCTCTGAACCGCTTTACCCGACTTCGGCGCCGAAGTAGCCTCGGCCGGTCGGTGATGGCCCGCGCCGGCCCCGGTCCGGCCGCCGTCACCGATGATTCATCGCCGAGGAGCGTGCCGTGATCGTCGACGTCCATACCCACTGCCTGCAACCCGACCACATCAGCGACGCGGCGCACCGGGCCGACCAGCGCGCCGGCTATCCGCCGATGCAGCCCCTGACCACCGAGCGCTACGACGAGGAGCTGTCGGTGGTCGACCGTGCGATCGTGTTCGGTGTCAGGGGTGTCGCCACCGGCGTGCGCAGCCCCAACGAGTTCACCGCGGAGTGGGTCAAGCACGATCCCGACAAGCTCATCGGCTTCATGGCGATCGATCCGATGGAGGACGATCACATGGAACAGATCGAGCACGGCATCGAGCTCGGCCTGCGCGGCATCAAGATCTACCCGATGCTGGGGCGGTACGACCCGTCCGATCCGACCAACTTCCCCATGTTCGAGAAGGCGCAACGGCTGGGGCTGCCGGTGCTGTCGCATACCGGCACGCACCCCAATCCGCGCGCCATGCTCAAGTACAGCCACCCGCTGCTGGTCGACGAGATCGCCCAGGCATTCCCGAACCTGAAGTACATCATGGCGCACATGTCCCACCCGTGGCAGCGGGACTGCGCCATCGTGCTGCGCAAGCATCCCAACGTATACGCCGACATCTCCGGCGTGTGGGTCCGGCCCTGGCAGGGATGGGAGGCGCTGGTCGGCATGTGCGAGTGGAGCGTCACGGACAAGCTGCTGTTCGGCTCCGACTTCCCGCTGTGGACGCCGCGTGAGGCGTTGCACAAGATCCGGCGGTTCAACGACCAGGTCTCCGGCACGCGGCTGCCGCGCGTCCCCGATGAGGTGATCGAGGGGATCATCCACCGCGACTCGCTGAAGCTGCTCGGCCTGGAGTGAGCGGAATCCGGCCATGGAACGCATGAGGATCACCGCGGTAAGGACCTTCCTGGTCGGCGGAAGCTGGCGCAACTGGCTGGTCGTGAAGATCGAGACCGATGCCGGCGTGCACGGCGTGGGCGAAGCCACCCTGGAGGGCAAGTCGAAGACGGTGGAGGCGGCGGTCGCCGAGCTGGCCCGTTACTTGATCGGCAAGGACCCGGCGGCCATCGAGCGGCACTTTCAGGAGATGTACCGCAGGGCGTTCTACGCAGGCGGGGAGGTGCTCACCAGCGCCATCACCGGCGTCGAGACCGCGATGTGGGACATCAAGGGCAAGGCGCTGGGGGTGCCGGTCTACGAGCTGCTCGGCGGCCGCACGCGCGACCGCGTCAAGCTGTACGCCAACGGCTGGTACCGGCAGGGCATGAGCCCGGCAGAGTTCGTGGCCGCGGCCGAGAAGGTGGTGGCGCTCGGCGCCAAGGGCATCAAGTTCAACCCCTGGGGCGGCCGTCCCGGCATCGACTTCCATCGACTGGAGAACGACATACTGAACACCGGCGTCGAAGTGGTCGCCACGCTGCGAGAGGCTTTGGGACCTAGTGTGGACCTGTACATCGACTGCAACGGCATCTTCAACACCGTCGGCAACGCGATCCGCGCGGCGAAGGCGGTCGAACAATTCAACATCAGCTTCTTCGAGGAGCCGGTGCCGCACGAGAACACCGACGCGATGGCGTACGTGCGGCGCAAGATCGACATCCCGGTGGCCACCGGCGAACGCCTGTTCACGATCTTTCGCTTCCGGGAACTGCTGGAACGGGGAGGCGCGGACGTCGTTCAGCCCGACATGTCGCACTGCGGCGGCATGCTGGAGGCGCGCAAGATCTCTGCCATTGCCGATGCCCACTACGCGGCATTCGCCCCGCACAACGCCAATGGGGAGATTTCCTACGCATCGGCGGTGCAACTGGCCGCATGCGTACCCAATTTCCTGGTACTGGAGCACTTCCCGCCGGAGCCGTGGCGGTTCGAGGTGTGCCGCAACCCGATGGAGGTCGAAGACGGTTGGCTGCGCATTCCCGACCGTCCCGGCCTGGGCGTGGAGTTCGACGAAACGGCAGCCGTCTCCCCCCCCTACGAGCCGATCGATCTCTACAACCTGCATCGGCCCGAGATGCAGCTCAAGGTTCCGAAGTTCGGCGACCGCCTGCGCTGACCGGCCTCCGCCGGAGATCGCTATCGGTCGCCCGTTCGCCGCAGCAGGGAGATGTAGAACAGGGTCAGTCCGAGGTTGATCAGAAACATGATCACCGAGAGGCTCGCGCCCCGGCCCATGCGGTACTGGCGGAAGGCCGTGTGATAGATGTGCAATGAGAGGGTTTCCGTCGCCCTCCCCGGCCCGCCGCCTGACAGCGTCTCCACGATGTCGAACACCCCGAACGTGAGAATCGAGCCGTAGATCCAGCTTATCAGGATCGAGAAGCGCATCAGCGGCAGGGTGATGCGAAGGAACGACTGAACCCGGCCGGCGCCGTCCACGTACGCGGCCTCGTAGAGCTCGTCGGAGATGGTCTGCAGGCCGGCGAGCTGCACGATCATGTGAAAACTCACCCCGCGCCAGACGTTGCCGATCAGCAGGGCGATCATCGCCGGCGCGGGCTCGTAAAACCACCCGACCGGCGGCAGCCCGAGGCTGATGAGCAGGAAGTTGAACAGCCCGTAGCGCTCGCTCTGGAAGATCCACTGCCACGTGAAGCCGGTGATGATCCCCGGCACCACCCAGGTGAGGAGCAGAACGCCGCGGATGATGGCGACCGTCGGACGGTTCTTTCTCAGCAGCAGAGCCAGACCGAATCCGAAGAGAAATTGCGCCGCCACCGAGCCGAGCACGAACACGGCCGTGTTGCCGAGCACCTGCCAGAACACCGGCTGTTCCAGCAGGATCCGGTAGTTTTCCAGGAACACGAAGCTGCCCGGCTCGCGGCTCAGGAGATCCTTGTCGGTGAGGCTCAACTGGAACGACTTGGCCACCGGGAACACGCTCATGACGCCGACGTACAGCACCATCGGCAGGATGAAGACGAGGTATTCCCTGCGCTTGAGGAATCGCGCCAGCGGGCTCATGCGCCGTTCGTGATCAACCCTTCACCGCGCCCCGCCAGCCGGTCACGAAGTACCGGTTGAAGGAGAGGTACAGCAGGACGACCGGCACCATCATCAGCATCGCGCCGGAGGCGATGCCGGCCCAGTTGGTCTCATGGGGCGTCTTGAACAGGTACAGCGCCACCGTGGCCAGCCGCTTCGAGGAGCTGGAGGTCATGGTCAGCGGAATGATGAACTCGTTCCAGGAGAACAGGAACGTGAACACGCCCGCCGCGACCAGGCCCGGCGAGGCCAGCGGCACGACGATGCGGAAATAGGTGTAGAGCCGGCTCGCTCCGTCGACCAGCGCCGACTCGTCCAGGCTGACCGGAATCGAGTCGAAGAACCCCTTCAGCATCCACACCGCCAGCGGCACGTTCATGGCCGCCAGGATCAGGTACACCGCCGCCAGCGTATTCAGCAGGCCGAAGGAGATCATCATCTGATAGAGGGGGATGATGTTGATCACGCCCGGAAGCATCTGCGTCCCGAGCACGGCCAGGAGCGCCAGCTCCTTGCCACGAAACCGGTACCGGGAAAACCCGTAGGCCGCGAAGCCGGCGAGCCCCAGGACGATCAGCGTCGCCATGAGGGAGACCAGGCAGCTTCTCAGGATCGCCTGAACGAATCCGCGGCGTACCAGGAACGGATACCACTCGAACGTGGGCTCGGCCGGAATGATGGTCGGCGGATACGCGTACAGGTCCTTTTCGGTCTTGATCGACGTGGACGCGACCCAAAGCAGCGGAGCGATCGTGACCACGACCGCCACGAAAAGAACCAACGCGCGCGGGGTCTTGCGAGCAAACCTGCGGAGCATCGAGGTTTTATGAGCGCCGATAGACACGCGGCCGGGACCTCGATGGTCCCGGCAACGTGCCCCGGCAGGTCCTGCCTGCCCGTGGGCCGGTCCTGCAACCCGCGCTCGAGCGGTTCCCCCTACCGCATGCCCTGAATCATCTCGTCCGTGGCCTCCTCGGGAGTCGCCAGATCGAGCGCGACCTTGTTGATCGCGATCTGCAGCAGCTCGTCAAGGGTCGACCAGAGTGGCGACTTCGGCGTCGGGCGCGCGGAGTCCAACTGTCCGAGCGCCGCAGGGGAGATCGGCGAGGGCCGGTACTTTGCGGAGTCGAACGCGCTCTTGCGCGTCGGGAAGGAGCTGATCGCGCTGGCGTTCTGCGCCATCGCGTCCGCCCTGGTGATGAACTCCAGCACCTGCCACGCCTTCTCCTTTTTCACCGGATCGTCGGTGGCGATGCCGTATCCGTAGCCGCCGTTGCGGGCTGCCGGACTCGCACCGGCTTCCTGAGGGAGGAACCCGGCTGCCAGATGCTCGTAGATGGCCGGAGCGCCTTCGGCGATCGCTCCGACCTGCCACGTGCCGCCCAGGTACATCGCCACCTTGCCGTCCAGGAACGCCTGCGGAGGGGCTCCGCCCTTCCAGTCGGCCGACTCCCTGGTCGATACACCGTGCGTGTAGACGAGGTCGTGGTACCACTGCAGCACGTCGATCATCGCCTGGCGGTTGTCCGCCTCAGCCAGCACGAAGTCCCCGGCGTCATCGAACAGCAGTCCGCCCTGGCCCCAGAACATCCCGAGCATGCCAGTGCTGGCGCCGGCCCACCGCGCGGCCGGGAACATGAAGCCGGTGACGTCGCCGGTGTTGAGCTTCATGGCGGTCTCCGTGAACTCTTCCCACGTGAGCGCGCGATCGACCGGCAACGGATCGATGCCCGCCGCCTCGAACAGGTCCGCGCGGTAGTAGATCAGGTAGGTATCGGTCCAGAACCAAAGCGCGTAGATCTTGCCGTCCGGCCCGATCGCGTGGCTGATGGTTCCGGGAAAGAAATCCTCTCGATCCGCCTCCGACCAGAACTCGTCCAGCGGCTGCAGCGCGTCCAGGCGAATCATCTCCGGAAACCACGAGTTGTCGACGCTGACGATCTCCGGCAGGGCATCCGCCTGCGCCGTCGCCACCAGCTTGTCCCGGTACTCGCCGTAGCCGAGCTGGTACTCCTCGACGATGTCGACGTTGAACATCTGTTCGGCCTGAGCGTAGAGCTCCGCGAACATGGTGGAGATCTCCTCGATCGGCGACTCGGTGCCGTTGTAGTTCTGCACCCACATCGTGATCGTGACCGGCCCCGCGGCCGCCTCGGTCTCTCCGGTGGCAGCCGCAAACGGCGCGATCGATACCGCAAGCGCGGCCGAGAGCATGAGGACAAGCGTTCTTCTGTTCATCCCGAGAACCTCCTGGAACATCGATGATGTAGTGAGAATCGGCCCTGACCGTACGGGATCGGCCCTCGCCTGTTCAAGCGTCGCGATCCGGCGGCCTCCTGACACCTCGGATGGTCGTGGAGTACCGTCCCGGACGGAGTCCCCGCAGCGATGAAGCCCGAGATCAGGAAGGATCTGTACGAGGAGTCACCGGGTTTCGGACAGAGCGTCGTACGCGCCCAATCCTACGTCGGCACTGGCGTGCGGCGGGTCGAGTCCCGTTTCATTCAGCGCGAGTCGGACCACAGCGACGCCAACGCCCGGCGCTTCTCGGAAGACAACGGCCGCACGTGGTCCGATTGGGAGGGGTTTCACAGCGCCCTCTACCGAGTGCAGGGCTCGGACGAATTGGCAACCTCCAACATGGTTCCGGCGTTCTCCCGCTCGCACAACCCCGTACACGATCATCTGGTGGGCGTGTATCAACATACGATCTTCGTCTCCGGCCACCGGGAGGCGTTCAGGGTCTTCTGGCGCGAGGGAAAGGCGGGATTCGTCAACCATGCGTTCCTGCATGTTTCGGACGACGATGGCCGGACGTGGGCCGCGCCTCAGCTCGTGAAGTTCGAGGACGGCGCGGACTTCGACGACCGCGACTGGCGTAGCCCCGGATTCCTCCGGAACAACCGTGCTCAGGCATCCAGCAACAGCGAGATCGAGGTGCAGGAGAACGGCGACATCCTCTTTCCGCTGTGCGCCGACGTCGCGTCCTGCTGCAGGGCCCTGGGACTGGATGTGAACGACGTGTTCCCGTCGTGCCCCCAGATCATGCGTGGGTTGATCGTGATGCGCGGCACCTGGGACCCACAAGCCGCCCGGTACACCCTGATCCCCTCCCGCCCGGTCGTACTGAACGACCTGAAGTCGTCCAGAGGCGTGAACGAGCCGGCGTTGCACACCCTGAAGAGCGGTCGCGTGATCTGCGTCATCCGGGGTTCGAATACCATCTCCAAGGCGTGGAGAACGCGGATCGAGCCGGGAACGCCCGGGTACAAGTGGTTCACCTTCTCCGATGACGGCGGCGCGACCTGGGTGGACCCGGTCCCGTGGCACTTCGACACCGGAGAGGTTCTCTACTCCAGTTCCAGCATCCATCGCTTTCACCGGAGCGGCCGGAACGGCAGGCTCTACTGGTTCGGCAACGTCTCGGGTCCCGCCGTGGACGGAAACCATCCACGCTATCCGCTGGTGATGGGCGAGGTAAACGAGGCTACCGGCTTCCTGATCAAGGACACCTGCACGGTGATCGACGACCGTGATCCAGGGCAGGATCACGAGGGACTGCAGCTATCCAATTTCGCGGTGCTCGAGGACCGCCATACACGCACGATCGAGCTCTACATGACCCGGCTCGGCGCATTTCTGCCTGACGATCCGTGGCGATCCCATGCGTACCGCTACCGGATCGAGGTGCCGGCGGAGTAGCCGAAAGGATTATCGCCATGAGCTGGCTTGCCCACGAGCACGATCCCAAGTGGCCCTTTGAGCTGATCGCCACCGACTTCCGCCTCGATCCGGCCGCGACCGGGCTGCTGGTGGTGGACATGCAGGGGAGCGACGGGACCATCGATCCCGACAGCCGGATAGGCGGCGAGTATCCGGAGATCGCGGCGTACTGGAACGGCAGGATCGCCGACCTCGTGGTGCCGAACATCCGCCGGCTGCTGGAGTCGTTCCGGCAGCGCGGGAGACGCGTCGTGTATACGCGCAACGGGGCGATCACCCCGCATGGCGACGAGCTCACGGCGCGCCTCCGGGGACAAGTCCGGCGCTCTCCGGCCTCGCGCTACCGTGGCACGGCCGCCTACGACGTGATGCCGGCGCTCGCCCCGCGCGAGGACGAGTTGGTGGTCGACAAGCTGACCTCCGGCGCGTTCAACGCCTCGATCCTCGACCACGCGCTGCGCAACATGGGCGTGCGTGACGTGGTCATCGTCGGCATCAGCACCGACATGTGCGTGCACGGCACCGCGCGGGTCGCCGCCGAGCTCGGGTACAACTCGCTGATCTGCGAAGACGCCTGCGCCACCTACACCGCGCGGGCGCACCAGGAGGCGCTGCTCATGCACGCCCGCGTGTTCGGCCGGGTGGCGACCACCGACGACGTACTGGCGGAACTCGCACCGTCGTAGCCCGAAGGCTTCTCGGTCAGTCCACCGAGGACCCTGCGGCCGACCACGGGGGCCAGCGCCCGAAGGGGCCGGCCGTTCTGCCCGAGTAGGCGATCGCGATCAGCCCCCTCGCTTCGTCGCCGATGCCGATGAGGAGGCCGGTCGCCCGCCCGCCGGCACTGATGGCAATGATGCCGCCCGCATCATCTCCGCTGATCGCGACGATGCCGCGCGCCGACCCGGCACCGATCGCGATGATGCCGATCGCGTTGCCCAGACCGATGGCGACGACGCCGACCGCAACCAGGGGACTCAGCGCGAATATCCCCACCCCGACCACGTACGCCAGCGCAACCCCCTCGGTCCGCACAGCCTTCATGTCGACCACGCCGAAGATGCCGAGCAGCGTGACGACCACGGTGGCGAGCACCGTCAGGGCGGCCAGGATCCCGGACAATCCCTGGTACGCCTTGCCGGCATGCGAAACGTTCTGTGACACGTTGGTGCCTCCTGCGGGCCGACCCTGCGCCGCCGCGCACGGTCGGTCAACCTCGCGCGTCCCCGATCAGTCGTGGTCCAGGGCGCGCTCCCCGTGGAAGGTCAGGTCCAGGCCGGCCTCCAGCTCATCGGTCTCAGGCTTGAGCCGCTTGATCCAGCCGATCACCTTCAGGACGATCCACGTCATCGCGAACGCGTAGACCATGCTGATCAGCGTGGCTCCGAGATTGGCGAAGAACAGTCCCGTCTCGCCGAAGATCAACCCGGGCGGTGCCCCTGTTTTCGGCGAGGCGAACACGCCGGTCAGGATCGACCCCAGCACGCCGCCGACGCCGTGCACGGCCCACACGTCCAGCGCGTCGTCCCAGTCCATGCGCTCCTTGAAGAGCACGGCTCCGTAGCAGACCGCGCCGGCCAGCACGCCGATGATCGCGGCCGACCCGGGTGTCACGTAGCCGGCCGCCGGGGTGATCGCGATCAGACCCGCGATCGCGCCGGTGAGCGCGCCGATGATGCTGGGCTTACCCTTGTGCAGCCACGACATGAGCATCCAAACCACCATCGCGGTCGACGCCGAGATGTCGGTGTTGATGAACGCGATCGACGCGATCTCGTTGGGCGACAACGCGCTGCCGCCGTTGAAGCCGAACCAGCCGAACCACAGCAGCGCGGCGCCCAGGGCGACGAAGCGGACATCGTGCGGGGCGGTCCGCGTGCGGCGCTTGCCCAGCACGGAGATGGTGGCGAGCGCCGCCATGCCGGCCGAGATGTGCACGACCGTGCCGCCGGCGAAGTCGATCGCTCCCAGCTTGGCGAGCAGGCCGCCGCCCCACACGGAGTGGGCCAGCACCGAGTAGACCACGATGCTCCAGACCGAGATGAAGATCAGGTAGCTGGAGAACCGGAACCGGTCGACGAATGCGCCGGTGATGAGCGCCGGCGTGATCACCGCGAACATCATCTGGAAGAGAAAGAACGTCCAGGTCGGGATCGTCGTGCCCGGGAACACGTCGTTCACCTCGATCCGGAACAGCCCGTACCTCAGGTTCCCGAAGATGCCGCCGATGCTGTCGCCGAACGCCAGGGAGAACCCAATCACGATCCAGACGACGCTGACGACTCCGAGCGAGATCAGGTTCTGGGCCATGATCGTCAGGGTGTTGTGGCGGCCGACAAGCCCGCCATAGAAGAAGGCCAGACCCGGTGTCATCAAGAACACGAGGGTCGAGCAGAGCAGAACGAAACCGGTGTCGACGAGATTCATGCGGTACCTTCGCTCCAGGCGGAGCGCAGCAACCGCACCCAGTTGCCGTGCATGACGTTGCCGACGTCCGCGGCGCCATAGCCGCGCTCCTTCAGGATTCCCGCCACCTTGCGCACATCGGCGATGGTGTACAGGTCGGCGGGAGATTGCTCTCTTCCGTATCCGCCGTCAAGGTCCGTGCCGATCGCGGCGTGCTCGCTGCTGCCGGTGACCTGGCAGATGTGGTCGATGTGGTCGCCCACCGTCGCCAGCGTGATCCCGGTGTTGTCCATCGCCTCGCGGTCCCATAGCGGCGACAGCATCCAGTCATCGAACGCGGTGCCGATTACCCCGCCGCGCGCGGCCAGCGCCCGGATCTGATCGTCGTCCAGTTGCCGGTCATGGTCACAGAGCGCACGGCAGCAGTTGTGGGTGGCCAGGACCGGACCGCCATACCGGTCCAACGCCTCCCGGAACGCCTGCTCGGCCAGGTGGCTCACATCGAGCAGGATTCCCGCACGCTCCAGCGCGTCCAGCATGGGGCCGCCCCGTTCGGTCAGGCCGCCCGGCGCCTGCGTCCCGTGGGAGTAGGAACTGATGCCGTAGTGAACGAGGCTGACAACGCGCAGTCCCTCGTCCCACCACTCGCCGACCTGCTCGGGGCCGACGATCGGGTCCGCCCCCTCCATGGTCAGCACGAAGCCGATCGGCGTCCGCTGGGGGTCCTGCTCCCACTCCGCCAGATGGGCGTCGAGCCCGGCGAGGTCACGGATCTGGCGCAGGAAGCCGCGCGCCTCCATCCGCCGGTAGTAGGCCAGCTCGCCCATCGCCCTGGCATAGGCGATGTCCTGCGTGCGCACGCCGGCGAAGCGCTTGCCGACCGATGCCAGCCGGCAGTGCACGGTGACGAAGATCAGCCCCATGCCGCCGCGCCGCAGCTCCTCGAAGCTGACCACCCCGGCTCCCCGGCCCTTGCCGGCCATGCCGGCCTCCGCCTCGCGGATCGACGTGATGCTCTGCGTCAGGTCGCGGTTCCAGTCGACCGCGTTGAAGGCGATGTCCAGGTGCGAGTCGACGATCAACATGGAAAGGGTCCTCCGGTGCGGGTACGGCCGCCGCGATAGCGTCGCACATTTTCCGCCGGTCGGCGGCGGTCGGCCGGGAGTGATACCATCCCGGCTCGTGGCCGACATCACCGTGCACCACGTCACCGTCCAGTACGGCGACGTGATCGCCACCCATGGCGTGACCCTCCACGTGGAGGAAGGCGAGTTCCTGGTCGTCGTGGGAGCCTCCGGCTGCGGCAAGACCACCATGCTGCGCGCGATCGCCGGGCTGGAACAGCCCGTCCTGGGTGAGATCCTGATCGGCGGCGAACCGGTGTTCAGCGAACCGCGGCAGATCGACGTGGCTCCTGCCAAGCGGCGCGTGGGCATGGTGTTCCAGTCGTATGCGCTGTACCCGCACATGACGGTGGCGCAGAACATCTCGTTTCCGCTACAGGTGCGGCGCGTCGGCCGAGGCAAGGCCGGCACGGCGGTCCGGCAGGCGCTGGACGTGGTGGAGCTGGTCGGGCTGGAGCAGCGCTATCCCAAGGAGCTGTCGGGCGGCCAGCAACAGCGCGTGGCCATCGCCCGGGCGCTCGTCAAGGAGCCGCAGGTGCTGCTGCTCGACGAGCCGCTGTCCAACGTCGATCCCAAGCTGCGCGTCCAGCTCCGCACCGAGCTCAAGCAGCTCCACCGCCGCATCGGCGCCACCACGCTCTACGTCACCCACGACGTGGCGGAGGCGATGGCGCTCGGGGACCGCGTGGCCGCGATGTTCTCGGGCGAGATCCACCAGGTCGGCCGCCCCGCGGAGCTCTACCGGACGCCGGCGACCGTGCCGGTCGCCGCGCTGTTCGGGGCCCACGGCGGCGCGTTGCTGCGCGGCGAGATCGTCTCCGCGGCCGGCGGCACGCTGGCCCTGAATCCGGAGGGCAGCACCTCCCAGGCGGTCCCTTTCTCGCCGGACGGGTCGCTGTTTCCGAGCCAGCGGGTGGTGATGGACATCCGCGCGGAGAACGTCGCGGTGCTGGCGCCGACGGCCCGCGACACCGCCGGCGCGCTGCAGGTCGAAGTGATCGCGGCACAGCCGGAAGGAGCGGCCAGCGTGCTGCACCTGCGCCTGAGCGACGGATGGCAGGAGCTGGTTGCGCGCTACGACGGACCGCAGCCCCCGCGGCCGGGTCAGCGGCTCGCCGTGCGGGTGCGGTCAGGCAACCTCTACGACGCCGGCACCCAGCGGCTCATCGCCCGTTGTCTCCCGGAGGAGCCTCCGCCGGCTCCCCGCGGCGAGCCAGTATCTTCGGCCGCAGCCGCTCGAAGCTGATCTCGTAGCGATCGGCGATGTCGCGCGCGTAACTCGATCCCACCCGCGGCCCGCGGGCGGTGCGGTAGGGACGGCGCATCCCGGGCGCGGCGCCGGCCGGGCCGTCACCCCC
>JAPOQV010000044.1 GCA_026710565.1 Spirochaetaceae bacterium
GCAGCGCCGCGGCGGCGTGCAGGCGGTGCGGATGCGGCGGGGGGAGCGCCACCAGCGCGTCGACCAGCCCCTCGCGGCCCCACCGTTCGTACTCGACGTGAAAGCCGGCCGCCGGTTGATCGCTCGAACGCCCGGAGCGGGCGTCGAAGCGATGCCCCCCGCCGGCGGCCATACCTTGCGAGATCACGGGAGTGCCGGCACCAGCCCAGCCGTGGATGCCGTCGGTGCGGGCATAGCCCAGCAGCACGCGGCCACGGCGCCGGGTTTCGGCGCTCACCGCCCGCACGAAGCGGGTAAAGTGCTCGCCGTGCAGGGCGTGCCACGCGACGGTGTCGAACGGCTCATGCAGCACGTCGACGCCGTGGCGTTCCCGGAACTCCTCCACCACGCAGGGGTTGAAGCCGAAGCGGTGCGGTTCGTCGCCGGCCGCGGCGTCGCAGTGGCTGAAGAATCCCAGGGCGATGCCGTCGACCCCGTAGTCGAGCGCTTCGCGAACCTCCGCGAGCCGCAACTCGCGCAGGCGCGGATCGGCGTAGCAGGGGATCCCCTCCAGCCGCGTCCGATGATCACGCGACCACAGCCACAGGTCGCGGTCGAACAACGGCGCCCCGTCCGGCCAGCTCTCCGCGTTGCACCAGACGCCGGGCAGGTCGAACACGCTGAAGTTGAGGATCAGGGCGATGCCGTGCCGGTGCGCGGAGCTCACGGCCGCCTCCAGCGTGTTGAAGTTCCGGCACTGCTCGCCCAGCCACGTCCAGTCCCTCGTCCTCCAGCCCTGTTCGTGCAGCTCGGCGCCGATGCGGAACCGCGCCGGCAGCGGCGGGTCTCCGGCCAGCGGCGCATACGCGCTGGGGTAGGTCAGGGTGCCCCCGCAGTTGGCCTGCCACAGCACCGCCGCCACGCCGTGGCGGGCGCAGTCCTTGAACCATGCGTCGACATGGCCTTCGGTGAGCGGCGTTGCGCCCGTCGCCGGCCCGTCGTCCGGCCAGCAGCCCGTGGTGTACAAGATGCTGCCGTAGACGCGGATCACCACCATCCAGATGGGCGGGGCCAGGATCGGAGCAGTGGGGAGCACTGACATGGCGTCGGACACAAGCGCGGCGAGCGTAGCAGCGGCAGGCGGCCCAGCCAAGGAGTCCACCGGATCGGCGCTTCAGCGGCGATCCGACGGACCCCTTGGCCAAGGTGGGGATGGGCCAAGAGCGGAGCCGGAGGCGACGGTCTTGGGGCGCAAGGGCCGCGCCCGGTTCGACCGGATCGCCCGCAATTTCGGGCATGAGAAGTATCTCTATCTGATGACCGCGGTCGGCGTGATCGTGGTGTTCCTTTTCAGCTACCTGCCCATGTACGGCGTCCTGCTGGCGTTCAAGCGCTACGATTTCACCGCCGGGATACTGGGCAGTCCCTGGGTGGGGTTCCACAATTTCGAGCTGTTCTTCAAGAATCCGTTCTTTTGGAGGCTCATCCGCAACACGGTGCTCCTGGGGTTCCTGTCCATCGTCTGGGGGTTCTGGCCGCCGATCCTGCTCGCGCTGCTGCTCAACGAGGTGCGGTCGGCCGGCTACAAGCGCGCGGTGCAGACCATCACCTATCTCCCCCACTTCATCGCCGTCGTGGTCATCATCGGCATGCTCAAGGAGCTGTTGGCCTACGACGGAGTGGTCAACCGGCTGGTGGCCGCCCTGGGCGGCGAGCCGGTCAGCTATTTCGCCAAACCGGGCTGGTTCCGCACGATCTACATCGGCTCGGGCGTCTGGCAGGGGATCGGTTTCAGCACGATCATCTACCTGGCAGCGCTCTCGGGGATCGATCCCGAGCTGTACGAAAGCTCGATCGTCGAGGGCGCGGGCCGCCGGCAGATAGCCCGCTTCATCACCCTCCCGCACCTGTTGCCATACGTAATGGTGCTCCTGATCCTGAGCACGGTGGGCATCATCAACGTCGGCTTCGAGAAGGTGTTCCTGATGTACTCGCCTGCCACCTACGAGACGGCCGACGTGATCCAGACCTTCGTCTACCGCCTGGCGCTGGAAGGCGGTCAGTTCGCCTTCGGCACGGCAGTCGGACTGTTCAACTCGGTTGTCTCCCTGATCTTCATGGTGGCGGTCAACCTGCTGGCGCGGCGCGTCACCGGCCACAGCCTCTGGTAGAGAGATGGGCATGGGATGCATGGGATGAAGGAGAGACACTTGGCGCTGTTCCCGGTGAGCCTGTTCGACTACGGCAACGTCGCGATTCTGTTCCTGCTCGCGGCCGTGACCGTGTATCCCTTCATCCACATCGTGGCCGTGTCGTTGAGCGATGCGGCCGGGATCGCCAGCGGCGCCGTGGCGCTGTATCCGTCGGGGCTGAACATCGACGCCTACCGGTTCGTGTTCAGCGACGAGGGCATGGTGCGCGCCTACTACAACTCCCTGCGGTACGCCGCGATCGGAACCGTGATCTTCGTGCTGGCGACCTCGATCGTCGCCTATCCGCTGGCGGTGCGGGGCTTCTGGCTCAACCGGGGCGTGATGGTCTTCCACGTGATCCCGATGTTCTTCTCCGGGGGGCTCGTTCCCACGTACCTGGTGTACCGGTCGCTGGGGATGGTGGACACCATGTGGGTGATGGTGCTGCCGGGCGCGATCGCGGTGTTCACCACCGTCGTCTTCCGCACCTACTTCCTCGGCCTGGGGACCGAGCTGCGCGAGGCGGCTCACATCGACGGCGCCAACGACCTCTACATCCTGTTCAGGATCTATCTGCCGCTGTCGAAGCCGGTGATCGCCTTCGGAGCGCTGTTCCAGGTCGTGCTGATCTGGAACGATTTCTTCCGGCCGCTGCTGTTCATGAACGACGAGGACCTGCAGCCGCTCACCCTGTTCCTGCGGCGCCTGCTGGTGGAGGTCGACGTGCAGTCCCTGCGCGAGCAGATGGAGCGCAGCATCATGGAGCGGGAGCGTCAGGCGCCGGTGCCGGTGCAGGCGTTCCAGGCGGCGTCGATCATCGTGTCGATCGTGCCGATCGTCTGCATTTATCCCTTCATCCAGCGCTATTTCGTGAAGGGAGCGCTGATCGGGTCGCTGAAGTAGCGGGCGGCCGCGCAGCGGTCAGGTCCCGTCCGGCGCCCAACCCTGCGGGCAGTCCTTGCGGATCGCCAGCCTGAGGCCGGCCGAGCAGCGGTCCAGCTCCGCGGCCGCCTCCGCCGGCAGCTCCCAGTCGGCGTCGCGGAAGTTCTGCCGCACCTGTTCCGGCGTGTCGGTGCCGATGATGGCGGCGTTCACGACCGGCAGGCGCAGGCACCAGGCGGTGGCGACGCGGGTGGGGGAGGTGCCGGAGCGGCGGGCGATGTCCAGCACTGCGTCGATCACGCGGCCGGCGGCCGGGGTCATGGCGGCGCGGAAGTTGTATGGGCCGCGGTGCCAGGAGGTGCCGGCCGGCGGCGGCCGGCCGTAGCGGTAGCGGCCGGCCAGCAGGCCGATCGCCGTGGTCGCGAAGGCGGTGACGCCGATGCCGGCCGGCTCGATTCCCGGCAACAATTCGTCCTCGATGGACCGGTCGAGCAGGCTGTAGCCCACCTGGTTGCAGACGTAGCTGACCCAGCCGCGTTCCCGGCTGATCCGGGCCGACTCCAGCACCTGCGCGGCGCTGAAGTTGCTCACGCCGGGATAGCGCACCTTGCCCTGGCTCACCAGGCGGTCGAAGGCCGACAGGGTCTCGTCGAGCGGCGTGTCCGGATCGGGGAAGTGGCACAGGTAGCAGTCGATGTAGTCGCTGTCGAGTCGCCGAAGGCTCGCCTCGCAGGCGTGCAGGATGTAGTCGCGCTTCAAGCCCCCCGCAACGCCCGGCATCGGCGAGCCGACCTTGGTCGTGATGACGAACCGGTCGCGCCGTCCCTTGACCGCCGCGCCGACGATCCGCTCGGAGCGGCCAGTGCCGTAGAAGTCGGCACAGTCCAGGAAGTTGCAGCCGTGCTCGGCGGCGGCGTGGATGGCGGCGATGCCGGTCGCCGTATCCGGTTCGCTGCGGAAGACGGTGCCCAGGCAGAGCCGGGAGACCCGCAGGTCCGAGGTGCCCAGGCGGGCGTACTGCACCGGCTGATTTCCGCCCGGTCAGCTCGTCAGGCCGGCCGCGCGCAGCGCGGGCCCGATCCAGTCGACGCAGCGGGCGGGCGCCTCGGCGTAGTTGTAGAACCCCACGGCGTGCGCACCCGCATCGGCGACGGAGCGCACGCTGTCGATCATCGCCTGCTCGGTCACGATCGGCGTGCCGTACTGGGGACCGCCGTAGAAGCCCATGCGGAGCAGCACGATCAGCTCCTGGTCGTCGCCGAGCCCGGCGCGGGCGTCGCTGGCGATCTGCCTCGTCCGCTCCGGCGGCTGGCCGTACGCGCCGCCCATCACCAACTGAACCGACGGGTCGGCCGAGCCCATCAGCCGCACGCCGTGCGGCTCGGCTTCCTGCCTGAACTCCTGCAGCAGCCGCGCCTCGTTCGCCGCAAGCGTACGTTCGTAGTCGTCCAGCTCCGGATGCAGGCGGCGGAATGCCGCAAGCGTGTCGGGCAGATCGGCCGGCACGTCGGGCGCGACCGCCAGGTACGCCTCCAGGTGCGCGCGCACGGCCGTCCGCAGCGCGGCCGTGTCGACGCCGGCCCGTTCCGCGCCTGCCATGTCCGCCGGGTTGAACGACACGTCCAGCAGCGCGGTCTCCAGCTCGCGCAGGTGCGTTCCCTGGCGTTCGTGGTGGTGGCCGCCGACCCAGTCGCCGCCGTGCGCGCGGGCGCGGTAGTCGGCCGCCTCCAGCATGATCGTGTCGAGCGGATAGCGGGAGGACAGGTCGCGGATCACGCCGCGGGCGAACGCTGCCGCCGTGGGATGGCCGGGGGTGAGCGCGTGCGGGTAGCTGTCGCCGAACGCGTTGTGGATGGTCAACTCCGGGTGGGCCAGGCCGATGCGCGAGTTGTGCAGCAGCACCGTCCACGAGCACATCCCGAGGCCGGCGCGCGAGGCCGCCGCGCAGATGTCGCCGAACAGGTCACGGTCGCGGCTGACGGCGGCCACCTGCGGTGCGAGACCCGCTGGGTAGCACGCCGGGTCTGGATGGTAGTAGGCGACGCCGTCCTCCAGCATGTGCACCTTGCGGCGCGGGTTGTGCGGGTAGAAGAAGAAGCCGGCGTGGTAGAGGCTGGCGACGGCCAGGTGGGTGACGCCGAGGTCGCGGGCGCGCCCGACGAGCTGCTCGATTCCTTCGTCGGCGAAGTCCCAGGGGTAGCAGAACAGGTACGCCTGGTGCAGATTGGCCGAGCTCATGCGGCGGCCCGCACTCATGCGGCGGCCCCCTCGATCGGCGCGCTGTAGTGAGCCAGCGCGTCCCGGTCCAGTTCCACCCCCAGGCCGGGCGCGTCCGGCACCACCAGCAGGCCGTCCTCGAACGGGATCGGGTCGACGATCAGGTCGTCCTCGCGCAGCAGGCTGCCGATGATGTCGCACGGCAGCTCGCACCCGGCCGCCGCCGCGGCGTGCACGCTCGACATGTCGCGCACCCCCAGGTCGACGCCGGTGCCGCGCCACGTCGGCAGCCCGGACTTGCGCGTGAGGGTCGCCCACTCGACGAACTCCTTGAGCGGGCCGAGCAGGTTGTAGCAGTCCGCCGCTTCCGCGCGCACCGCCGGCAGCAGGTCGGTGATGGAGGTGAGGTGCAGCGCCACCGGTTGCGGGATGGTGCCGCGCACCTCAGCGTACCAGTCCAGGCGGTCCTGCGGCATCGGGCTCTCGAAGGTCACGCGGTCCAGTCCGTCGAGCGAGCGGGACACCTCGCGTGTGCCCTCCGGATGGTGGAAGCGTTCGTTGGGGTCGAGCACGATCGGGAAGTGCGGGGCCACCTCGCGCACGGCCGCCACGCGCTCCGCGATCGGGTCGCCGAGGGCGCACTTCATCTTCATGCCCCGGAAGCCCAGGTCGAGACCGGTCTGCGCCCGCGCGGCGGTGTCCGCAGGCGTCCCGCGGCCCATCCAGAAATCCACGGGAACGCGGTCGACCCTCTTGCCGCCAAGCAGGTGATGGACCGGCACGCCAAGGTGCCTGCCGAGCAGGTCCAGCCACGCCATCTCGTACGCTTCGTAGATGATGTAGGACTCGTAGTCGTCGGAGTGGGGCAGCGGCAGGTTGCCGATCGGCAGGTCGATGAGCTCCTTGCCGATCAGCAGGTCGGCCTGCTCGCGCAGCGGAACGTACAGGTCGCCCCGGCGCGGTTCACCCAGCCCGATCAGGCCGTTGTCGGCCTCCAGCTCGATGATCCACTTCGGGAACTCCCAGAAGTTCAGCGACCGCCCGGTCACCGGGTCGGGCGCGCACAGCTTGTCGTCCACCCCCTCCGAGTGCACGACGCCCGGCCGCATCGGCACGATCACTTGGTGGATCCGCACGTCGACGATCTTCATTCGGTCAGCCTCCAGTTGCAGGGCGGGCACCGTCACGGCGATACCGGGGTCTGCCAGGTGCCGTCGAAGTCGGGCGATCCGAGGACACGGTAGCGCTCGCCGGGCAGGTCGAACTCGGCGGCGATGCCGCAGGCGAACTCCGTGCGCTGCAGCGCCCGGTCCGGGGAGAGCAGCCGGTGGGCGATCATCTCCGACATGGCGACCGAGCGATAGAACGCGCTCCAGGTGCGCAGCCAATCGAGCGCGCGTACCGTGTGGGCGCTCCGCCAGTCGGCGACCGGGACCGGGTAGGCGTCGCGTGGCGACAGCATCCAGTTCCAGGACGGCGGCGCGCCGTACATCAGCTCGTAGAGCCGGTGCGAGCGGCTCGGGAACCAGTCGTAGAACGCTCCCTGGCCGGGGTCGCCGGAGAACCCGGACATGCAGCAGTCGTGGAACACGAGCTGGCACCACGGGATCGGCTCGCCCACCGGCCGGTGCTCGGACTCGGAGTCTTCGTCCTTCTCGTCGTCCACGCGGGCGCTCAGCCGGTGGCCGCTCCAGTCGCTGAAGAAGAAGTGGTCGCAGTGCGGGATGGCCCAGAACTGGCGCAGCTCGCCAGCCGGGATGATCCCCCGCCTGCGTGTCTCGTCGAAGCAGGCCTGCTGGTGCTCGAAGACCTGCCGGCGCGTCACCGGATGGGCGGGCGAGAAGTTGCGCGGCGGAATGCTCGCCGCCGTGTACCCGTCGAAGTAGAGCACGTCGAGGTGGAGGCCGCGCTTCTCCAGGCCGTCCAGCGCCGCCTGTGTGATCGCAAGCGCCGCGTGGGTGCTCAGATGATCCGAGCGGGCTCCGTCGGCGCCCACCGCCCAGAACGAATCGTCGTAGCCCGTCACGCCGGGGCTCTGCTCGCACGGGCGGATGAACCCCTGCGTGAGGCAGCCCAGCTCGCGCGCGCGGTTCGCGCAGTCGACCATCGGCGCCCAGCCGCCGTCTCCGGGCTCGTCGACCAGGAATGCCTGGTGGTTCTGGATCGGCGGGCGCCCGTCCGGCCCGCCCCACTTGGGGTAGAACAGGTTGGCCCCGAAGCCCCGCTCCCGCAACCGGCGGAGGTCACCGAGCACGCGCTCCGCGTCAGCGCCGCTCCACTCCGTCCACCGGAACAGGACGTTGGCGGCGTATTCCCGGATTCGCGGCGAATCGTCCGCCTTCTCCTCCAGCGTGCGCACCAGCCCCTTCCGGCGCGCGGCGGCTCGGTAGCGCTTGGCCATCGCCACGTAGTCCAGGTCACGGGCGAAGTGGACGAGCAGGCGCCGGGGATAGGCGAGGGTGCCCAGCTCGTCCGCCCAGGAGAAGTCCAGGATCGAGCGGTCTCCCGGCAGGTGGTGGGCGCGGACCTCGGCGTCCCACCAGGTGTCCACGGTGGCGCAGAGCCCCGCGCCGTCGCGGGTCAGCCCGAAGATCGGCAGCGACCAGCGCCCGCCGACCTGGATCGGCTCCGGCCCGCGGCCGGGCAGCGCGTCCGGGCAGTCGGCCGGGACGAGGTACCCGGAGCCGTGCGGCAGCACCAGACAGCCGCCCTGCGCGGCGGGCCGCTCGAAGCGGTACAGGTGCTCGACGCGCTGCACGGCGTGCTCGCCGCCTGTCTGCTCGATCCCGATCAGGAGCTCGTCGTCGTCCGCATCGAGCGCGACGACCAGGTCCAGCCGGAGGTCCGCGCCGGGGTATCCGGAGAGGATGATCCGCTGGCCCCGGTAGCGTCCGTCGGCGAAGGGATGCATCGAGCGCTCTCGCGCGTCGGCCAGGCCGAGCCGGCGGGATTCACCGGTTCCATCGCCGGCGCAGACCGACGGCGGCAGGCTCGCGGAGCTCTCCCACAGCGGCTCGCCGTCGCGCGCCGACACCGTGAGCCGCAACCCGTCGTCGATTGCGACCCTGATGCCGCGGCCCTGCATGTTCACCAGCATCGGGGCAGCGTCAGCCGGCGGCGTCCAGCGCGTCCAGCAGACCGCGCAGGTATCCGATCGCGAACAGGCGGCCCTTCATCATGTAGCCGGGTTGGTCGTTCGGCTCGCCTGCCATCGTGGGCACGTGGTCAGGGCGGACCGGGCCGTCGAAGCCAACTTCGCGATAGGCGCGCAGGGCTGCGACCATGTCGGTCGGGCCGTCGTCGTGGAAGGTCTCCACGAAGCGGGACGCGCTGCCGCTCACGTCGCGGAAGTGGACGAAAAAGATCTTGCGCTTCTCGCCGAAGCGGCGGATGGCCGCCGGCAGGTCGGCTCCCATGGCGGTGAAGTTGCCCTGGCAGAAGGTGAGGCCGTTGCAGGGGCTCGGCACCAGCTCGATCGCCCGCTCCATGTTTTCGACGCTGCGCATGATCCGTCCCACGCCGCGGATCGGCGACAGCGGCGGATCGTCGGGATGCAGGGCCAGCTTGATGCCGTGCGACTCCGCGACCGGCACGACGCGTTCGCTGAACCAGGCGAAGTGCTCCCAAAGCTGCTCCTCGCCGATCACCAGTCCGTCCGGTCCGGGCGGCATGCCCTCGACGGACGCGGCCCCGCGCCGCTCCATCCGCTCGTGGTCGTAGGCGGACGACAACGCGCCGCCGCGCACCTGCACCGCCATGTCGGTTCGCTGCCAGCCGAACACGGCCATGAAGTTGTAGCAGACCGCCTCCACGCCGGCGGCGGCCAGGTTCTCGATCATCCGGCAGAATCGTTCGACCTCGCCGTCGCGCCCCGGCCGCCCGAGCCGGACGTCCTCCATGGGCGTCGGGCCTTCGACCACCGACAGGCGCAGCCCGGCGTCCGCGGCCTGGTCACAGAGCCGGTTCAACGCCTCGCGGTCGGCCGCCGGCGTCCCGTCGGCCCCCAGGGGCGCCTGGGACACCAGGTCGGTGACCCCGATCTGGCGCGCCAGGGTCCAGCGTTCGCCGGGCTCGCCCGGCAGGTGCAGCGCCAGTCTCATAGCGCTGCGAGTCTGTCGGATCGGCGCGGGAGCGGCAATCCCGCGACTCGCGATGCGCTATCCCTTGATGGAGCCGATCATCACCCCCTTCGCGAAGTGCTTCTGGATGAAGGGATAGAGGATCATCATCGGCACGCTGGCCACCACGATGAGCGCGAACTTGAGCGTCTGCAGGATCTCCGTGCTCTCCATGAGCGTGCGGATGTCGATGTCCCCTCCCGCCATGGCCTGCGCGATGATGCTCTCGTTGATGATCAGGATCCGCGCCAGCACGAACTGCAGCGGGAACTTCGACTCGTCGAACAGGTACAGCAGGGCGTTGAAGTACGTGTTCCAGTGGTCGATGGCGTACCAGAGGACCAGCACCGCCACGATCGGCCGCGACAGCGGCAGCACCACCTGGGCCAGGAAGCGGAGGTCCGAGCAGCCGTCGATCTCCGACGCCTCGGTGAGCTCCTGCGGCAGGTTGGCGAAGTAGGTGCGCGCGACGATGGTGTTCCAGATGGAGAGGCCGGCCGGCAGGATGACCGCCCAGCGCGTGTTGACCAAGCCGAGCGAGTTGACCACCAGGAATGTGGGCACGATGCCGCCCCGAAAGAACATCGGGATGAGCACGAAAATGCCGATGACCGCCAGCCCGCGCAGATCCCTGCGCGACAGGGGATAGGCCAGGAACACGGTCAGCACCAGGTTGAGGGAGGTGCCGGCGACCACGTAGAACAGGCTGTTGAGGAAGCCGGAGAGCACCAGCTTGTAGCGGAAGATGCGCTCGTAGCTCACCAGCGTGAAGCCGCGCGGATAGACGGTGACGTCGCCGGCCAGGATGTGGTCGGAGCTGGAGAACGACGAGGCGACCACGTTCAGGACCGGGACGACGATGGCGAGGCCGACGGTGACCAGCAGCAGCGTGTTCACGACGTCGAACGCGCGGTCGCCGGCGCTCGCGCTGCGCATCGTGCGGCGCAGGCCGGCTACCACAGGCTGATCTCCGAAAGCCGCCTGGAGAGCAGATTGGCGGAGACGATGAGCACCAGGTTGATCACGCCGTTGAACAGGTCGACGGCCGCGCCGAGGCTGTAGTTGGTGTTCAGGACCCCGATCTTGTAGACGTAGGTGGCGATGATCTCCGAGGAGACCAGGTTGAGGGGATTCTGCAGCAGGTACACCTTCTCGAACCCCAGCGTCATCGCGCTGCCGATCTCCAGGATCAGGAGGATGACGATGGTGGCGCGGATGCCCGGGATGTCGACGTTGAGGATCTTCTGCAGCTTCGAGGCGCCGTCGATCCGCGCCGCGTCGTAGAGCTCGACGTCGACGGCGGACAGGGCGGCGATGTAGATGACCGCCGCGAAGCCCATGTGCTGCCACACCTCGGAGAGGGCATAGATGATCGCAAAGTACGAAGGGTCCGCGATCAGGCTCACCGTCTCCATCCCGAACAGATCGAAGAAGAAGCCGATGAACCCGAAGCGCGGGTCCAGGAAGGTCAGGATCATCCCGGCCATCACCACGGTCGAGATGAAGTGCGGGGCGAAGGCGACCGTCTGGATCGAGCGCCGCAGCCTCATCCAGCGCATCTCGTTCAGCGCGAGCGCCAGGATGATCGCTGCCGGAAACGCAAAGGCGATGCGTACGAACGCGATGACGATGGTGTTGCGGACGATGTTCCAGAACTGGAACGATCCCAGGAGGCGTTCGAACTCCCGGAAGCCCACCCAGGGACTGCCGTGTATTCCCTTGAGCACGCTGAAGCTCTTGAAGGCGATCACCACGCCGTACATCGGCAGGTACAGGAACACCACCATCCAGGCGATCGGGATCGCCATCAGCAGGTAGAGCTGCCAATGCTTCCTGAGAACGATCGAGAACGGCCGCTTGGTGTGTGGCCTTCGCAGCGCGGGCCGCCGGTCAGTCAGCGTCATGACCCCCTCGCGGCGCAACCATCGGCTGAGGGAGGGAGCCGCCGCCGGCGGCGGCTCCCCTGAATCCGTTCGAAGGGCTCGCGAAGGGCTATTAGAGGGTGGCTTGCAGGATCGAGGTGACCTCGGCCAGACCGATCTTGACAAGATCGTTGACGTAGGCGTCCCAGTCGCCTTTCAGGTCGCGCTCTCCGGTCACGAACAGGGCGGCCTGCTGCTCGACGAAGGTGCGCAGCTCCGCGGAGATCTGCGCGACCCGGCGGGCGTCGTCCGGAGCAAGGTAGACGAAGTCCGAGAACATGCTGATGCCGGTCGCGTCCTTGACCGGCTCGTACACGTCCCTGGTCGACGTGTTCAGGAGCCGCTCCAGGACGTTCACCTCGCCTTCGAACCCGATCCCGAAACCGAAGTCCGGAGTGGGGAAGAAGACCGGGAACTCCCACTTGACGTCTCCCGTTCCGGGGCGTTCCAGGGCCACGACCGCGGCCTGTCCGCCCAGGACGTTCTCCTCGCCCGCTTCGGCCTTCCGCCACAGATTGGCGCCGTGCGTGACGTGGTTGGAGCCCTCGAACGAGAAGGCCCAGTCCATGATCTGCATGGCCGCGCCGATCTCGGCGTCCGACGCCTTGTCGGTGATCGAGAAGGTGCCCGCCTCACCGCCGAGGCGGCGGGTGCCGAACGGATAGCCGGCCGCGGTCCGGATCCCGGTGGGTCCGGTCAGCGGCGGCAGCGGCGAGTAGTCCTCTGCCCGCGGGTTGCCGCCACCGAAGGCGACCATCGGGCCGCCGGCCGGGAAGGAGCCGATCACGTTGTCCATGGGGTCATCGCTCGAGCCCCCCATGGCGCTGAGCTGGTCGCCGGTCTGCACGAAGGCGTTGAGGTCGAGCGACCCCTCCTCGAACAGCCCGTTCATGAAGCGCAGGGCGTCGCGCCAGCGGCCGTCGCTGTACGGAAAGTAGATCCTGTTGCCGTTCACGCCGAACAGCTTGGTGCCGGAGCCGGCGGCGGCGTAGGGGACGAAGGCCTGGCCGATGAAGTAGATGGGATTGGTGTACCAGCCGTTGGTGGCGCCGGTGAGCGGCACCTCGTCCTGCTGGCCGTTGCCGTTGGGGTCCTGGGTCCTGAACGCGCGCAGCGCATCCCGGTACTCGTCCGGCGTCGCCGGCATGTCCAGTCCCAGCGCATCGAGCCACGCCTGGTTGATCCAGAACTTCTGATAGATCGAGCAGTGATAGCAGCCGCCCGAGCCGCCGCCGGTCAGGACGTAGATGTTGCCGTCCGGGGCGGTGATCTCCTGCCGCAGCTTCGGGAACTCCTCGAAGCCGGCGAGGATGTTCGGGGTCGCCTGCTCCGTGAGATAGGAGTCGAGCGGGATCAGGACCTTGCCCTCGACCCCGAACTCCAGCTCGTCGGCCGGCACGAACGGGGCGTTCATGAAGACCGAGGGGTATTGCCCGCTGGTCAGCAGCAGCGTGATCTGCTGCTTGGCGCCCTCCAGCGGGATGACGATGAAGTCGAACTCGACGTTGAACGTCTCTTCGATCAGGTCGGTGAGCCGGTTGTCCTCAATGGAGGCGATCCAGGGCGGCTGCGTCGCGGCGGCGCTCAGCACGACCGGTCCGCCGCCTTCCGAGTCGGCTTCCGTGGTCGCGGTCGCGAACAGCAGGGCCGCGACCGACAGCAGCGCCGGAACGAGAATGAGTTTCCTCACGGGATGCTCCTTCGTTGAGGTGGAGTGGTTGTTGCGCAGGCCGTCTCGGGAGGCGTCGGCGCCCGAAGCTGGTCCGTACGGCACGCTGTCACAGTGCGGCTGCGCGTGCAAGCGGCGGCGGCGTCGTCCGGCCTTGCTGCTGGCGCGGCAGATCCGACAGACTCCGCGCACCTCCATGCCCTCGACTCGCTACGAACCGACCTGGCGCAGCCTGCGCGAGCACCCGACCCCGCAGTGGTTCCGCGACGCCAAGTTCGGCATCTACACCCACTGGGGCGTCTACTCCGTGCCCGGATTCGGCAGCTCCGGCGCCGCCAGCAACGCCACCTGGTACCCGCATCGCATGTACGTGGACGGAAGCCCGCACCAGCGGCACCACCTCGCCACCTACGGGCCGCTGGACCGGTTCGGCTACAAGGACTTCATTCCCCTGTTTACGGCGCCGAAGTTCGATCCCGACGAGTGGGCGGAGCTGTTCAGGGCGGCCGGGGCGCGCTTCGCGGGCCCGGTCGGCGAGCATCACGACGGGTTCTCCCTGTGGGCGACCGAGCAGACCGAGTGGCACGCCGCCCGCCTGGGGCCGAAGCGCGACATCGTCGCCGAGCTGGAGCGGTCGATCCGCGCGGCAGGGATGCGTTACATGGTGGCGCTGCACCACGCCGAGCACTGGTGGTTCTATCCGCACTGGCGCAGCGACTACGACACCGGCGGTGCGGGCGCGTCGAGCCTCTACGGCGAACCGCACAACCTCGAATTCGCCGGCGGAGTCCCGGAGGTGGACTTCGAGCGCTCGGCCGGCGACCTGATGGCGCACTGGTGGGTGCAGGATCAGCCGAGTGCCTCGTTCTGCGATCGGTGGATGGGCAAGACCGTGGAGGTCATCGACCGCTTCAGCCCGGACCTGCTGTGGTTCGACTTCGGCATCAACTGGATCCGCGAGCGAAACGTGCTCGACATGCTGACCTGCTACTACAACCGGGCGGTGGACTGGGGCAGGGAGGTGGCGGTCACCTACAAGCACCACCACCTGGTGCCGGGCAGCGCCGTGGTCGACCTGGAGCTGGGCCGGTTCGCCGGCCTGACCTACCACGACTGGCTGACCGACACCTCGATCGATGCGCAGGGCATGTGGGCCTACGTGGAAGGCGTGCCGTTCAAGACGGCCGCCGAGATCGTCCACAACCTGGTCGACAACGTCGCCAAGAACGGCTATCTGCTGCTCAACGTCGGCCCGCGCGCGGACGGCAGCATCCCGGAGGAGGCGCAGGAGGTGCTGCGCGGCATCGGCCGCTGGCTGCAGGTCAACGGCGAGGCCATCTTCGACACCACGCCCTGGAAGCTGTTCGGGGAGGGCCCGAACACCGTGACCGGCGGCGACCGCATCAGCGAAAAGCGGAGCTCCATCACCTACACCGGCGCGGATGTCCGCTACACCTGCAAGGGCGACACGCTGTACGCCATCTGTCTGGGCCGGCCGGCCGGTGAGGTGATCCTGCGCGACGCGGCCGAGTACCTGCACCCCGGCGAGGTGACCGCCGTGGCCGCCCTCGGCTCCGACGAGCCGCTGCCGTTCGAGCAGACGCGGCGCGAGCTGCGCATCCGCGCCCCGCGGCAATCCCCGGCGGACGAGGCCGTGGCGTTCAGGATCACCCGGAGCTGACGGCGCCGGAGCCATGGCATAGTCGCGCCATGGGCACCTGCACGACCGGGGACATTCCCCGGCCGGAGCATCCTCGCCCCCAGTTTCTCCGCTCCGCGTGGATGAACCTCAACGGCCGGTGGACGTTCCGGAGCGAGCCGATGCGGCCGGATCAACTCCAGCCGGACAAGCACCTGGAGATGGCGGCGCGTGGCGGCTTCGAGTCCCCGATCACGGTCCCGTTCTGTCCCGAGAGCCCGCTGTCGGGCGTCGGCGACCGGGAGTTCATCGGCGTGCTCTGGTACCACCGCGTGATCGAGGTGCCCGCCCAATGGGCCGGAAGAAAGGTCCTGCTGCACTTCGGGGCGGTGTTCTACCGCGCGGAGATCTACGTCGACGGCGCCTACGCCGGCCAGCACGTGGGCGGCAGCGTCTCCTTCGCCGTCGACGTCACCCGCTTCGTGGAGCCGGGCGGCAGTCATCACCTGACGGTTGCCGTCAGCAACGACCTGTGGAGCGGGGCGCAGCCCTCCGGCAAGCAGTCCTGGAAGTACCGCTCCTACGGCTGTCACTACACCCGCACCACCGGGATCTGGCAGACGGTGTGGATGGAGGCGGTGGACCGCTGCGGCCTGGCGGACGTGCACATCGTCGCCGACATCGAGGCGGGGCGCCTGATGGTCACGCCCTCATTCCACGGCATCGCCGCCGGCCAGCGCTTCGAGGTCTCGGCCAGCCTCGACGGCCGGGAGGTGGGACGGGCGGGCCGGGCGGCGCGGGACGGCATCCCGTTGTCTCTACAGATCGCCGATCCGCGGCTCTGGGAACCGGAGTCGCCGGTGCTCTACGACCTGGAGTTGCGTGTCACGCGCGCCGACGGTTCCCGGGTCGACAGCGTGTCCAGCTACGCAGGCCTGCGGGAGACCCATGTCGAAGGGAACCGGGTGTTCCTCAACGGCAAGCCCCGCTACCTGCGGCTGGTGCTTGACCAGGGCTTCTACCCGGACGGCATCTGGACCGCACCCACGGATGACGCGCTGCGGCGCGACGGCGAGCTGGCGCGGGGGGCGGGCTTCACCGCCGCCCGCCTGCACCAGAAGGTGTTCGAGGAGCGGTTCCTGTACTGGGCGGACCGCCTGGGCTACCTGCTGTGGGGCGAGTCGCCGAGCTGGGGGCTCGATGTCCTGGACGAGGGCGCCCCGCACCGGAACTTCCTGGCAGAGTGGCGGGGGGGGGCGGGCCGCGACACCGACCCGCCCCGCCTCACCCCACCGCC
>JAPOQV010000045.1 GCA_026710565.1 Spirochaetaceae bacterium
CTGGCTTCTCCCTCGTCCTCGCGGCGCTGATCGCGCGTCTCGGATGGGCGCTGATGCGGTTGCGCCGCAGTCCGGCCGTGAATCTGGCGGGGCTCCGTAGGCTGGACGAGCGCCGGCAGTGGCAGCGGCTGGCCATTCACCACGTGGACCGCGCGCGTCTCGAGTTGCGGCGCTATCTGCATGAGTACGAGAGCCGGTCCGCGCACCCCCATCTGAACGATGACGAACGGACCCGCTTCGAGGACGCGCAGCGCGATCTGCTGGAGGAATCGCAGACCCTGTCCGCCTCGGAATGGCTCGAGGCGTTCGGCGCACGGTTCCAGTCGATTCTGGATGCGGCCGCGGCGCGGCGGGTTCGAGCCTATGCGGTCAAGGTCGGCGTCGGCACGGCCGCGTCGCGCTTCTCCTTGCTCGATCAGGCGATCGTGCTGTACGCGTGCATGGCGTTGCTGCGGGAGCTGTTGGCGCTCTACGGGCTGCGGCCCACCGCGGTCCAGGCGGGGCTGCTTCTGGCGCGCTGCGTCATGGCGACCTACCTGAGCGGCGTGCTGCAGGACGTTTCCGACGACGCGGCGGATGCCGCGGAGACGGCGGCCGACAACCTCTCGGAGAACGGTCCGCTTCAAGACGTGATTACGGAAGCCGGGCGCGGGGCCGGCGAGGCGGTGGAGGCGGTGGGCGCCGGTCTGCTCACGTCACTGGCCGGCAGAGCTGCCGAGGGTACCCTGAACGGCGTTCTCGTCTGGCGCCTCGGCGCCCGCGCCATCGCGCAGATCCAGCCCGTTCGGCCGGCTAAATGAGGCCCGCCCTTGGAATGGCGGGCGGTGACCTGCACCGACGCGGAGGACTTCCGGCGCCGGCTCGGCGCTCGGCGCGGTTGATGTCGCGAGCCCCGGGCCGATTCCGCGCCGGGAAGCGATTCGCGGATGTCGTCCGCGGCGTCTTTCTGCGGTTCGCGTTTCCGCGGCTTGTTGTCGGATGGGGCGGCGGTTCGTGTGGGCGACCACCCTGACATCGAGAATCAGCAGGACCAGTTCTCCACCGACAATCCCGGCACTCGGGAGAAGTGCTTCTCGTTGTTGGTGACCAGCACCCGGTCGAGGCTCAGCGTGTGGGCGGCGATCATGGCGTCGTTGTTGCCTATCGGATGCCCGATTCGGAGCAGCCGGGCTTGGAGAGTCGCGAACTCGTCCGCGGCGGCCCGGTCCCAGGCCAGCACGTCGCTCAAGCGGCTGGAGAACGCCCGGATCGCCTGGTGGTGTCGCGCCGCGTTCTGCGACCGCTCGGCCCCCAGTCTCAGCTCGGCGTAGGTCACGGCCGAGATGGACAGGTCCGCGCCTGAGCGGGCGTGGTTCTGCAGGATGGCGAGCAGGCCGCGATCACGCGCGCGAATCGCGTAGCTGCAGATGTCGGTGTCCAGGAGATACCGCATCACAACACGACGCGGCCGTCATCGTCCATCAGGTCGGGCCGCTTGGCCATGAAGTCGTCATCCACCGGAGGAGCGTCATCGGCGAAGGAGGTCCACGTCTTGCGCGCCGGCACGATGGTCAGCGCGTCGCCCTCCTTGCGAATCAGCACCTCGCTGACCCCGTGGAACTGATACGCCTTGGGAATGCGAACCGCCTGGCTGCGGCCGTTGGTGAACAGTCTGGCAGTCGTTTCCATGGATGATGTCCCCTTCTGGACGAGCATTTTCGCCAGGATGCCTCTCGTGCATACTACAGGCATATCCCAACGAGGGCAAGACGGCGCGCTGGCCGAGGTCCTGCTCGAGCGGGGGGCCGACCCGAACGACGCCGAGGCCGGCTATTCCGCCCTGCACGCCGCGGTGCTGCGCGAGCAGGAGGCGCTGGTCGGCGTCCCGCTGGCCTACGGCGGCCGATCCGAACTTCACGGTCAGGACCGTCATGAACGCCTCCGGTCGGGGTCGTCAGTGATAGTCGAGAATGTCGACGTCCGCAGGCCCGGCCGCGGTCCAGCGAAAGACGATGCGCCACTGGTCGTTGATCCGAATGCTGTGCAGCCCGGCCATTCGGCCCTTCAGCGGTTCGAGTCTGTTCCCGGGCGGTGACTGCAGATCGCCCAGCTCGTGGGAATAGTCGAGCATGTCGAGCTTCCGGCGCGCGATCCGGGCAACTGGGGTCCAGCCGGCGCGACGCGGCTCGGTGCCATCGGCAAAGAAGCGCTCAACGGCGCGAGTGGCAAATCCCTGGATCGCCACGACCCGACCAAGTATACCTGATGAAGGTATATCGGCGTCGGCAGAGGCTCCGCAGGACTAGGCCTCGAGGCGACGCGAGAGGCCGCGGCGAGCTGCCAAGATGCCGACCCGATGCTGCGCGCACTGGGCGAGCAAGAGTCTGACAGTCGCCTCCATGGGTGATATTCTCCTCTGGTCGTTGCCGATCCGGAGGGCATGCTGCAAGCGTACGTGCCAATTGGCAAGGTGGCGATGGGGGAGAGCATGAGACACCGAGGATCGGTCGATCGCCGGCGGTTCCTGGCCGGCAGCGCGGGCGCGATGGGCGCGGCCTTCTTCGGCCGGCTGCCGCTCGGGGCGCTGGTCGAGCAGGGGGCGCCGCCGGCGGCGCAGGGGTGGGACGCGGGGCGGGTCAGGCACCTGCTGCCGGGGGTCAGCGACTCGCGCATCCTGCTGAAGGCGTCGTTCGACGGCCCGCTGTCGGGCACGCCGGTGCTGCGGGTGGGGACCACGGACGTCCCGGGGCGCATGACCGACACCGCGGGAGAGTACTGGCAGTTCCACGCCGCCGGCCTCGCGCCCGCCCGCC
>JAPOQV010000046.1 GCA_026710565.1 Spirochaetaceae bacterium
GCGCTCTACTTTCCGTTGTTCAGCGCGGGCATCCTGCTGGGCGGCTACTTGGCGAGTTGTTGGCGTTGCGGAGCACGGCTGGCGCGCGCCTGAATCATCCTGCCAACGGTAACGTTCCCTGGTTCATGCCGGATTGCCGCCCGGATCCGGCAGGTCCTGCCACAGCATGGTGAACGTGCGGCGGGACTCGCTCGCCGCCTGCGCACCCCTGGCGCTGACCTGAAAGAACCGCTTGGCGCGCCCGCCGCGCTCCGGCGTCGGATCGCCGAGCGACGACTCCAGCAAACCGCGTTCCTGCAGCCGGTCCAAGGCTGCGTACACGCTGCCCAGGGCCACGGGACGGCCTGTCGTGTCTTCGATGGTGCGCGCTATCGGGACGCCGTAGGCGTCGTCCTCCAGTTGCATCACGGCCAGCAGCACCATCAATTCGAAGCTTCCGAGATAGTCGCGTCGAGTCATATCTTGCAGTAATGATAACAAATGGAAGGCGCAAGACGTGGCTGCCAAGCACAATGGAACGACACATTGTAGCGCCAATCGCCAGGAACGCGCACGGTAGGCTGCGGCGGAGGTGGCGCGGCTAGTGTCCACGCTCGTTTCCTTGCGCCACTTCCCGTTCCTCTGCGCGCGCGCCGGCCAGCGCGTTGAGCAGGCCGTAGTTGCCCTCATGACATGCGTACTCGAAGATTGGCCCCGCCGTGCGCGGGAGCATCTGCGACACCGTGAACGGCCTGACCCAGGTGACAGGGTCGTTCACCGTGTACTCGTAGCGCAGCCACTCCGCGTCCACGCGCGTGAAACGCTCGATCAGGTGGAGCGCGCCGCCTTCGCCCACCGCATCAGTGGAGGTGGTGATGAAGCTGGAGCGCTTGTTCGTGAAGTTGCGGCTCTCTACGACCAGCGTGTCGCCGTCCCAGTAACCGCGCGAGTCGCCCAGCCACTGCCGGATTGCGGGGGCGACGTGCGGCCGGCTGTCGAGCGGCACGACGCGCGCCTCGTGCACCATTTCGGTGAAGAGCACGACGTGGTCCGGCGTCTGGAAGATCTGCAGGTTGCTGTTGTAGGCGCCGCCGTTGAGGGGCGGCCCCGTGCTGTAGCCGAGAATGCAGCGTTCCGAAAGGCCGAAGTCCTCCGGACCGCGCGCCGGGTTGTCCCCGGCGAGGAAGGCGAGCAGCAGCGGCGCCCGGATTGGCGGCGTGCGGTTCGCGCGCCACGCGGCTTCCCGCGCCTGCGCGGCCGGCGTGAGCGGTGGAAGCCGGCCGTCCGGCGGATCGACGATCAGCGACGTGCGCCGGTCGGCCGGGACCGTGGTGATTTCGTCCGACCAGAAGGCGTTGTAGGCGCTTTCGATGTCGATCGAGGCGTCGGGGTGCCGCTGGTCCTGGCCCGCGGTCGCCTGCGCCTGCTCGCCGAGGCTGGCGGCTTCCTCCTCGGTCATGAACTCGCGCCCTTCGTACTCTGCGGGGCGTTCGAGCGGAATCAGCGAGTTGTAGTCCCAGACACCGCCCAGGTCCGGCGCTCCCCACGCCGTCCGCTGGACAGCCTCCGGAGATCCGGACTGGCCGAGCGCGGCCAGCGGGGCGAGCAGGACGGCGGCTGCGAGACAAGACGTTCGCGTCAGGCGTGTGCTCATGGCAGTGCTCCCTGGTTGCGGTGTAACGCTAGCAGCCTGTGGTAAAACCCCGCGTCGCACCGAGAGCGGTGAGGCGCGTGGCTGGCAAGGCGCGAAGAGTGAGCATATTCGAAGATATGTGAACGATGAGCAACGCAGTCCAGGCGCGATGCATCGCCGCTCGAATGCA
>JAPOQV010000047.1 GCA_026710565.1 Spirochaetaceae bacterium
GCGATCTGTCCCTCGATGCCGCGGATGGCGAGGTTCATCTTGGCGAGTCGCCACGTCGTGTAGTTCGACTCCTGTCCGTAGATGCTGATGTCCGCCTTGGCTTTGCCGCCGTTCCCGTTGCCGCTGGCGTGGGCGCGGATGAACCCGACCGACTGCACGAACATGCCCGATGAGCCGCAACACGGGTCGTAGACACGGCCCCGGTATGGCTCGAGCATCTCGACCAGCACTCTGACGACGCAGCGCGGTGTGTAGAATTCGCCGCCCTTCTTGCCCTCGGCGCTCGCGAATTGCGAGAGGAAGTACTCGTAGACACGCCCGAGCACGTCGCGGGAGCGGGCCTCCTCATCGCCCACCTGGAGGTTGCTGATCAGGTCGATGAGTTGCCCGAGGCGGAGCTTGTCCAGCGCCGGCCGGGCATAGTCGCGCGGCAACACGTCCTTGAGGCCGGGGTTGTCGCGCTCTATCGCCGCCATCGCCTGATCGACGGTCAGGCCGATGGTCGGCTGTCGCGCCTGGGCCTTCAGGTGGGTCCAGCGCGCCTCCGTCGGCACCCAGAAGATGTTCTCGGCCGTGTACTCATCGCGGTCCTCGGCGGCGTCTTCCCCGAACTCCGCCAGCACCGCGGAATGGCGCTCCTCGACTGCGTCTGAGATGTACTTCAGGAAGATCAGGCCGAGTACGACGTGCTTGTACTCGGCGGCGTCCATCGACCCCCGAAGGGTGTCGGCCATCGCCCACAGCTCGGCTTCATGGCCGATCGTGGCCCCGCCGTTCTGGGCCGTCGCCGCATCGTCTGCCCGCTTCCCCGACCGCCTTCGCGCCATGTCGTGACCTCCGTCCCGCGAACCCGGACACCGAGCCGCAAGCCGGTCCCGTCCCACCCGATAGCGTACAACCGGCCGGCGGCCTGACTCAACGGCCCTCTCCTGACAGGAATTACGGCGATCTCCAGGTCCCGGTGGCGAGCGCTTGCGGCTGCGTTCCCATCCGGAGCCCACGTTCGGTCGCATCTTCCACCGCGACACCATCCCGCGCAAAGAAGATGAGAGACGGTTCCCTCACGACCGACCACGGATGACGATCCACGCCTTGCACCCCGCAGACCGGCACGCGAAGTGCGCCTCGCGAGCGCCACGGCGGAGCCGTGTCCCTGGCGAAGCAGTTCCTTAGCCCGCCGAATCGTCTGACGATGGGCACGCTGGCGCCGGCGAAGCTGACGCCAGCCAAGATGGCTGGGGAAGCACGCATGACCGACGCGACCCCGCCCTACATTCCCCATACCGTGATCGTGCGGCCGGCCACCGCTTCCTCGCGGCGGAAGATCTTCGCCTCCCAGCTCTTGTCCGGGCTGCGATCGAAGACCACCAGATGACCCGCCTGCGCTGCACAGCGGTCCATGTAGCCGGCCGTCTGCTTCAGACCCTCGCTGATGGTCCGTTCCAGACCCTCGTGCAGCACCTTGCACTCGATCACGAACCTGCCTGCGGCGTGTGGCGGCGCCCCGGCTCCCTGCGGCCAGGTGATCAGCAGATCGGTGCGCCCCCGCCCCAGGCCGTACTCCCGCTCGATGCGCCCGCCGCTATTGACGATGCGCTGCAGGAACGCCTGCAGCAGGAGCTGCGGGCCGGCCTCGGCATAGTCGAAGCGCGCCGCCCAGTGCTCGGAGTGTGCGCGGAAGAACTTCTGGAAATCGGCCAGCAGCTTGTCGAGGTTCAAGCCGCCGTCGGCGTCCACGTACCAGGCGGTGTCCTGAAGCAGCTTGGCCTGGACGGCGTAGGTCAGTTCGCGGGGTACTACTTCGGCGTAGATCGGGTTGGCGATACGCGGCGGATCGTCGCGGGCGATCAGCCCCAGGTCGCGGACGTACTCCAGGTCGGCAGTCGACGACTCGTCCTCGCTGGCGCCGGTCAGCAACGGCTCTATCACGCGCCGCACGCGCTCTTCCCGGAGCTTGTCGGCAAGCTGATCGAGGTGGGTGACGCGGTTCAGGATGAGCTGCTCCTGGGCGGCGAGAATGTCGTCGCCGGTGATCGCGCGGGAGCGGTCGCGGCCGGTCTCGAACTCGAAGCACGCCGTGCGACAGAGGGCGTTGACCAGCCACGGCTGGCCCCGGGTCTGCCGCCATACCGTAGCCAGCGCCTCCGGGGTGAACGCCTGCCCGGTGTCGGCGGTATGCTGCGCGAGCAACGAGCCCATTTCGGCCTGGGTGAAGTCGCCAAGGTGCAATGACGCAGCCTTGACGTTGAACGCGCTGCCGCCGGAGATCGCGGCGTTCTCGGAGCTGGATCGGATGCGGTAGTCCCGCACGTCGCGCACGCCGCACAGCACGACGCTGTGCGGGAAACCGTCCGGGCGCTGGTCGTAGCCGTCCCGCAACTGGCGCAGCACGGAGATCAGGGAGTCGCCAATCAGGGAGTCTATCTCGTCGATGAGGAGCACCAAAGGTGTCGGGTCCGCTTGGCACCATTGCGTCAGCGCCTCTGCCAGGGCGCCTTCGCGGAAGGTCTCCAGGATCCCAGCCCAGGTCTCGTACAGGAACCCATCGCCCAACAGGCGTGCGCGGGAGGCCAATCTGCCCAGAATGATACGCATGGCGCGTCCCACGTCTTCGCGCACCGCCTGGGCGGCCTCCACGTTGACGTACACGCACCGGAAGTCGCCTGCGGCGCCGCTGTTGAGCAGGTCACGCAGCGCCAGGAGGGCGGAGGTCTTCCCGGTCTGCCGGGGCGCGTGCAGTACGAAGTACCGCATGTCCCGTATCAGCTCGAGGACCTCGTCGAGGTTCAGCCGTTCCAGCGGCGGGATGCAGTAGTGGCGGTCGGCGATGACCGGGCCTTCAGTGTTGAATTTGCGCATGGTCCCGGTGTGATTCCTCACATGCTCCACACACGACTCGGCAGCGGCACGATCACGCCGCGCCCACGGTCCTCCCGGAGTTCGTCGGCGAGCTCGGCAACTACCTGCCCTTCGGTGTCGAAGAACCGCATGGCGATTATCATGGCACACGATGCCGCCGCCGTGGCGCGGTGGCCGGAGATGCACTGGCGCTGGTAGGCTCGCGCCATCCGACCCGCCGGGGAGTCGCTTATGACCGATCACGACCGATACCTGTTCGACCTGCAGGGCTACCTGAGGATCCCGAACGCGCTCGACGCCGACCAGGTCCGGGCGATGAACGCACTCCTGGACGAGCACATCGCCGCGGAGATGGCCGCCGACGACTCGACCCATCGATTCGGCGACATGCTGCGCTGGGGCCAGCCGTTCCTGGACGTCATCGACAACCCGAAGATCGAGCCCTGCCTGCGAGAGATCCTGGGCGAGGGCTTCCGCCTGGACCACATCTACCTGGACGTGATCCGCAGCGGCCTGAGCCCGATCGGCGCCACGCTGCACGGTGGCGGCACGCCGTACAGTCCGATCATGTCCTACGACTTCCGCAACGGCCGCATGTACAGCGGGCTGTTCGTGGCCGCCTACAACCTGGCCGACGTCGGCCCGGACGACGGCGGCTTCGGGTGTGTGCCGGGCAGCCACAAGAGCAATTACCCGTTCCCGGAGGACTGGAAGGACCTGACGTCCCGGCCGCCGTTCGTGCAGGCCGTGACCGGGCCGGCCGGCACCGCGGTGCTGTTCACGGAGGCGCTGACCCACGGCGCGCTGCCCTGGTCCGGGGCCGGCGAGCGCCGCACGCTGTTCTACAAGTACCACCACCACGGCGCGTCCTGGGCGTCCAGTTATCCCGTCCCCGAGGGCCTGCCCGTCACCGAGAGCCAGCGCCGCATCCTGGAGCCGCCCCACGCACCCGGCCTGGGGAAGCCTCTCGCCCACGCACGATGACACCGTCTCTGGGGGAATCCGATGATCGATCGTGACGAGGTTCGCGCCGGCCTGACCGGGCCGATTTCATCGCTCGCCACTCCGTTCACCCGCGACGGCGCGGTCGATCACGACGGCCTGCGCGGCCTGATCGACGCCAACCTGGCCGGCGGCAGCAGGACCGCGCTGCTCACCTGGGGGGACAGCTTGTTCTCGGTGCTGACCGATGACGAGATCGCGGAGGTCACCGCGACCGTGGCCGACCACGCCCGCGGGCGAGCCCTGACCGTCGCCGCGGACAGCGACTGGTGGACGGGCAAGACCGTGGAGTTCGCCCGCTACTGCCGGGAGATCGGCATCGACGTGCTGATGGTCAAGCCGCCGGTGTGGAGCCCGCCGGGCAGGGAGGAGTTCGTCGAGCACTACCGCGCGGTCGCGGCTGAGATCCCGGTCATGCTGGTGACCAACGTCTGGGGCGGCATGCCGGACGTCGCGCTGTCGGTCGCCGCCGAGCTCCTCGACCGGGTCGACGGCGTCGTGGCGCTCAAGGACGACATGGGGGGCGAGCCGGCCCGCAAGCTGACCGCCATGGCCGGGGAGCGCTGGGCCGTGTTCGCCGGCGGCCAGAAGCAGAACCACCTCGATCTCGTCCACTACGGGGCCGTCGGCTACATGTCCACGTTCGTGAGCTTTCAGCCCGAGGTGAGCCGCCGCTACTGGAACGCGGTCTGCGCCGGCGACTGGGCCGCCGCGGCCCGTGTCGTCGAGCAGGACGACTGGCCGCTGTTCGACTACCTGATGTCCCTGCCAGGCGGATTCGACGGCGGCTTTCACGCCGTGCTGGAGGTGTTCGGCGTCGTGCCGCGCTGGCGCCGGCCCCCCATGGTCAACCTGGACGACGCGCAGCTCGAGCGGCTCGACGCCTTCTGCCGAGAGCGCGGCTGGAAGTAGCCGTCCTCGCCAGGACATGGAGACCACCCGGCACGAGGTCCACCTCGCCGACGCGCGGCGCATGTCCGCGGTCGGTGATGACACGATCGACCTGATGGTGACGTCGCCTCCCTATCCCATGGTCGAGATGTGGGATGAGCAATTCGCCGCCGCAGATCCGTCGGTCGGCGCGGCGCTGTCGGAGCAGGCCGGAGTTCGCGCCTTCGAGCTCATGCACGCCGCGCTTGACGAGGTCTGGAGCGAGTGTCAGCGAATACTCCGGCCGGGAGGATTGGCGTGCATCAATATCGGCGACGCCACCCGCAAGATCGGTGGCGAGTTCCGGCTGTTCTCCAACCACAGCCGCGTCCTGCAGAAGATGGCCAGCCTGGGCTTCTCCACCCTGCCCGACATCCTGTGGCGCAAGCCGACCAATGCGCCGAACAAGTTCCTGGGCTCCGGCATGCTGCCCGCGGGCGCGTACGTCACCTACGAGCACGAGTACATCCTGATCGTGCGCAAGGGCGGTCTCCGGCGGTTCTCGCCCGCCGACAAGGCACGACGGCGTCGCAGTGCCTTCTTCTGGGAGGAACGCAACGCCTGGTTTTCCGACGTGTGGGTCGACCTGGTCGGAACCAGACAGGTGCTCGGCACCACCGAGACAGGCGATCTGGAATCCCGCGTGCGGAGCGCGGCGTTTCCGTTCGAGCTGGCCTATCGCCTCATCCAGATGCACTCCCTGATCGGCGACACCGTGCTCGCCCCCTTTCTCGGCACGGGAACGACCACGGCCGCCGCCATTGCCAGTGGCCGCTCCAGCATCGGTTTCGAGAAAGAGGACAGCCTCGAAGAACCGATCCGCAACGCTATCGAGACCGCCGTTCCGCTGGGCCGGGACTACGCGCAGCGACGGCTGGCTGCCCATCTCGAGTTCTTGCACTCCCGAGAAGAGGCGGGACGCCACTGCAAGTACGTCAACCGCCATTACGGGTTTGCCGTGGTAACCAGCCAGGAGACCGACCTGCAGTTCGCTGTACCCTGCGCGGCGGAGGCAGGATCGGCGGGAACGTTCTCCGCCCGGCATGAACCGGCGCCGCCGCCGACTCGTTCCGCACAGATCGAGCTACCCCTCGCGAGCAGTGCATGAAGATCGAGCTCGCACCACAAGACGAGGACGACCGCAAGCCGGTACCCGGCACCTCGCTCGCCGATCTCGAGGCCTGGATCGATGCCGGTGGGCGGCGGCAAGAGCGATGGAGTCCCGCTGGAGGCGGTGCGGGAGGCGATCGTGAACGCGATCGCCCATCGTGACTACACGATCACGGTCACCGACGTCGAGCTTTCCATCTTTGCGGACCGGATGGAAATCGTCTCGCCGGGCCGACTGCCCAACACGGTCACCGTGGAGAAGATGCGCGCCGGCTACCGGGCCACGCGCAACGAGCTGGTGAAGGACGTGCTGCGCGACTACCGCTACGTCGAGGCGACCGGTCTCGGCGTGCCGCGCAAGATCGTGCGCGGGATGCGCGAGCACAACGGCACCGATCCGGACCTGATCGAAGAGGACGACCGCTTCACGGTCCGCCTGTGGAAGGAGCGCGCTCAGGCGACGCGGTAGCGCTCGATCCGGGACTCGTCGATCTCGATCCCCAACCCGGAGCCCGCCGGCACGCGGACCATTCCGTCGGCGTCGATGCCGATCGGCTCCGGGATGATGCCGTGGAGTTGCTGGTAGCTCTCCACCGTGCGGTACGGCGGGTCGAGCATGTACTCCACGTACGGGCTGTTGGTCAGCGTCGCGCAGAGCTGCAGGTGCGCGGCCAGGCCGATGCCGCAGGCGCCGTGGTGCGGGACGAAGCGGCGGCCGGCGAGCTCGGCGGCAGCGGCGATCTTGCGCATCTGCGACAGCGGCGCGCTGGCCGCGCAGTCGGGCTGCAGCACGTCGTAGGCGCCGGCGTCGAGCAGCCGGGCGAAGGCGGCCGTGCCGCGGTCGCCTTCCCCGCCGGCGATCGCCAGCTCCGCCTCACGCGTGAGACGGGCGATGGCCGCGACGTCGCCGCGCGGCAGCGGTTCCTCCAGCC
>JAPOQV010000048.1 GCA_026710565.1 Spirochaetaceae bacterium
CCCACACCCCCACAACGCGCCGCCCGGGCCACCCCCCCCCCCCCCCCGAACGCCCGCCGGCGCCCGCCCCCTCGCCACGCATGGCCCCCCCCCCCCGCCGATGGGCGTGCGCGCGGTCCTCAGCGATGACGGCGGCGAGACCTGGGACGTCGCCGGCACCGTCGTGCTCCGCGACGACAGCAGCGGCCACTCTCCCCATCGCGGCGAAGGCACCGGCGTCGGCGACGTGGGCTACCCGGTATCGATGCAGCTACCGGACGGCGACATCCTGACCGCCTACTACGTGACGCCCGCCGACAACGTCACTCACTGCGCCGCCACACGCTGGCGCCCGCAAACGAGCCAATAACGAATCGGCAACGGGACCAGGTTACTATCCGCCTCCATTGGCCCACTCCTGCATGAGATTCATCGAAAAACTAAGAAGCTCCCTAATTTTCATTCTTATATCGTGCAGATCTTGTCCATTGTATTCGTCGATGGCGTGCGAGTGGCTGCCTTCTAAGCGTGGTCTCCACACAACTCTGCCTGGCTCTACGAAGTTGTCAACGTAGTATAGGATCATCTTTTCTGTGTTCTGAAAGCTCTGGATCTCAAAGACAAACCTGATCGTTACTTTGGAAGCCTGTTCCGGAAGAACTTTCAGGTCTACGACGTTTGATGGATCTTCGACGTTACCATCTACACGTGCCTGCAATACCTTTCCATCGACGTCCAGACCCTCAATATCCAGAACCGGACCATATTTCGACAAAGAAATATCGGATGCGATCGACCACACTTTGGACGCGAAGTATTGGTAGGCAGGGAACGCTACCGTTTCGACGTATTGCCTGAGCGCCACACGATCATCGGCAGTGGCACTCCTGACTACAGAAGACTTGAATAGCGCAATCTCCTGATCGATGTCCTCAGGGGCATCGATCGATTCGCCACGAGCGGCGCGCAGGTACAGATCCAGCGCGTAGGTGCAGCGGGATGCGACGAACTCGATGAACTGCGTGAGGTCTTCGCTCTGATCGGCCCGCTCGAGTTCTTGGAGATAGCGCGGTTTGTCGTCGCTCTGGACGATGGCCACCGAGTACCCGTACTTGATCAGGATCAGGTTCATCAACAGGCGTGCCATGCGTCCGTTGCCGTCGTCGAACGGGTGTATGCGGACAAAGCGATAATGGAAGGTCGCGGCGACAATTACCGGATGCTCACCTGCGGCTTCTCGATCGCGGTACCAGTCGAGAAGGTCGGTTATCTCCGGTTTCACCTGCTCCGGCGGCGTGAAGTAGTAGATCTCACCCGTCGAGGTTCTGACGTTGTTCGGCATGGTCTTGTAGTCGCCAATCGAGATCAGACGCTTACACGGTGTACCGTTAGGGGCGACTGCCTCGACTTCGTAAGGTTCCTTCAGCAACGCGCGATGGAGGTTGCGGATGAAGACCTCGTTCAGTCCCTGTTCGTCCTTTACGGCACTCTGGATCGCTTTGACGGCATCGTCGTGACCCTGGATGTCGAGATGATCGCGGATTGGCTTGCCGTGAGCGGTGAGGCCATGCAGGATGAGGCTACGAGTTTCGCCAAGAGTGAGAGAGTTGCCCTCGACTGCATTTGAATGATAGTTGGACTCGATCCTGAGCTTCTGTTCGGCTCTGGCGAGCACTTCCGGGGGCAGCGGACGCAATGCGTCGAGTTCGTCCTTGAGTCTGTCGACCGTCTCGAGGATGTTCGAAGCCATGGACCCTCTTCGGCAGAGCTTAGTGGATCATCGCCAGATCCTCGAAGATCGGCTGCATCTCGCGGGAGCTGACCATCGCCTCCATTTCCGCGTCGGAGGGGCGGTCGCCCGGTGACTCGGCGGCCTGCAGCAGCAGGGGCAGCAGGTCGAGGTCGGCCATCGCGTTGACGAACGCGGGGGCGTAGCTCAGGGCGTAGGCGACGGCGCGGGCGATGTCCCCCGGCGCTTCCAGCGGCTCGTACCAGGGGCCGCGGGAGCGCTCGCGTCCGCCCCAGGGCCGCCGGGCGGTCGACTTGATGAGCTGTACCGCGACGCGGCGGTCGTCGCACTCCGCCTTGAGCGCGTCGAAATCGGCGCGGTAGCGGTGATCACGGCCCATGATGAAGTTCATGGGCAGCAGCACCGAGTCGAAGGGAAAGCGTTCCAGGCTGCGCAGGTGCATGCGCGGCGCGGCGAACCCATGCCCGGTCACGCCGATGAAGCGCACGTGGCCCTGTTCCCACTCCTCGACCAGCGACTCCAGGGCGCCTCCGGGACCGAGCGCGGTAGTCTAGTCCTCCTCCGCGGTGAGGCTGTGCAGCTGGATCAGGTCGACGGTGTCGGTGCGCAGGCGGCGGCGGGAGAGCTCCACCTGGGCGCGGGCGCCCGCGGCGGTCCGATCTCCGGTCTTGGTGGCCAGGAAGAAGCGGTCGCGGTGACGCTCCATCCAGCCGCCGATGAGGGCCTCCGAGTTGCCGCCGCCGTAGCCGTGCGCGGTGTCGATGTGGTTGACGCCGTGGCGGAACAGCAGTTCCAGGACGCGCTCGGCGTCGGCCTCGGTGGAAGTGGGCTTGAAGGCCGCCCCGCCGAACAGGGTCAGCGTGCTGTGGTGTCCGGTGCTCCCGAACGGTCTGGTCTGAATCATGATCGCCGCGTATGATCCCACCGATGTCTGTCAGCGTCGAGTTCGTGGGCCACGCCTGCTTCCGCATCTGGATCGACGGCCGTCCGTCGATCGTCACCGACCCCTACCCGCCCGGCCGGCTCGGGTTGCCGCCGCTGGAGCCGCTGGCCGCCGACACCGTCATCGTCAGCTCGCTCACCGACGAGGCGCACTCCCACGTCGAGCTGGTTGCCGGCAGCCCGCGCGTGATCAACGCGCTGGACGTGGCCCGCGGCCAGGAGGCGTCCCTCGGCGGGGGGGCGGGCGGCCCCCCGGCGGGCGCCCGGGCCCGCGACCCCCCCCCCGGG
>JAPOQV010000049.1 GCA_026710565.1 Spirochaetaceae bacterium
CGCCCGGCGTTCCGCACCGGCCTCTGCAGGGGGCGCCCCGTGTTCCGGGCGTTCCGCGGGGAGCGCGGGGCGCCGGCCGGCGTGGTGGCGGCGGCCCACGAGCCGGGCTGGTCGATGCGGTTCCCCGTGCTCGTGCTGGCCGCGGCCGCCTGCGTGGCGGGCTGGTGGGCGCATGACCTCGCGGCGGCGGACGCACCGTTCTGGCGCGGCCTGTTCGCCGTGACGCACCATGCCGACGTCCCGGGCTGGGTTCCGGTCGCCCCGGCCCTGGCCGGGGCCGCCGGGCTGCTGGCGGCCTGGGTGCTGTACATGGCCCGCCCCGACCTTCGCGCCCACCTGGCGGCGAGGACGGCCGCCGTTGCGGCCTTCCTGGCCAGCGGCTGGCGGTTCGATTCGCTCTACGACTCGGTGGCCGTGCGGCCCGTCCGCCGTCTCGGCGCCTTCCTCGGTGCCTCGGTCGACCGCGGGTTCATCGATCGGCACGGGCCGGAGGGGATCGGCCGCGCCGCGCTGGCCGGCGCCGTCCGGGTGCAGTTCCTCCAAACGGGCCAGCTGCACCATTACGCGCTTGTGGTGGTGATCGGGGCGGTGTTGTTCGCGGCGTGGAATCTGCTGATCGGGGGGCTCTGGTGAGCACCTGGCCCATCCTGTCGCTCCTCGTGTTCCTGCCGGTGGGGGGGATCGCCTTCCTCGCGCTGACCGGCCGCGCCGACGCGCAGAACGACCGCAACGCCCGCGACGTGACCCTCTGGACCTCGCTCGCCAACCTGGCGCTGGCGATCGTGCTGGCGTTGCGATTCGACCCCGCGCAGGAGGGCTTCCAGTTCGTCGAGCATGCCGCGTGGCTGCCCGAACTCGGGGTGGCGTACCACGTCGGCGTCGACGGGATCTCCGTCCTGTTCATCCTGCTGACGGCCCTCCTGGTGCCGATCTGCATCCTCGCCTCCTGGACGACGGTCGTGGAGCGCGTGCGCTCCTGGATGGTCGCGTTCCTGGCCATGGAGGCCCTCATGATCGGGGTGTTCGTCGCCCGCGATGCCCTGCTGTTCTACGTGTTCTTCGAGGCCATCCTGATCCCGATGTTCCTGATCATCGGGATCTGGGGCGGCGAGCGGCGCGTGCACGCCGCCTTCAAGTTCGTGCTCTACACGCTGGCCGGCTCCGTCCTGTTCCTGATCGCGATCCTGACGCTGGCCAGCATGGCCGGGTCCACCGACATGGATCACCTGGCGGCGACCTCCATCCCGCTCGACGCGCAGCGCTGGATCTGGATCGCGATGTTCGCGTCCTTCGCCGTCAAGGTACCGATGTGGCCGCTGCACACGTGGCTGCCCGATGCCCACGTCCAGGCGCCGACGGCGGGGTCGGTCATCCTGGCGGGCGTCCTCCTGAAGCTCGGCGGCTACGGGTTCCTGCGCTTTTCCCTGCCGATCCTGCCGGCCGCCAGCGCGGAGTTCGTGCCGCTGGTCTATGTGCTGAGCGCGATCGCGATCCTCTACACGTCCCTGGTCGCGCTGATGCAGCGGGACATGAAACGCCTGATCGCCTATTCCTCGGTGGCCCATATGGGGGTGGTCACGCTCGGGCTGTTCACCGCGTCGGCGCGGGCCATTTCCGGCGCGATCATGCAGATGCTGAGTCACGGCCTGGTGTCCGCGGCGCTGTTCCTGGTGGTCGGCGTGGTGTACGACCGGCGGCACTCCCGGGAGATCGCGGACTACGGGGGCCTCGTCCATTCGATGCCGCGGTACGCCGCCCTGTTCATGCTGTTCGCGCTGGCGGCGGTCGGGCTGCCGGCCACCAGCGGCTTTGTCGGTGAATTCCTCGTCATCGTCGGCGTGTTTCCGGTGAGCGCCGTGTTTGCGGCCTGCGCGGCGGTCGGCATGGTGCTGTCGGCGGCCTACATGCTCTGGCTGTACCGACGGGTGGTGTTCGGCGGAGTGCCCACCGGGGCGCCGCTGCCCGACTTGAACCTCCGCGAGACCGGCATGTTCCTGCCGCTCGCGATCCTGGTGCTCTGGCTGGGCATCCAGCCCGCGTTCGTGTTCCGGCTGATCGAGGGTCCCGCCGCCGAACTGGCCGCACGGCTGCTGGCCGCGCAGATGGGCGGCGGCGCGTGACGGCGCTCGATCCCGCGCTCCTCGGCGCCCTGCCCGAGCTGTTCCTGGCGCTCGCGGCGACCGTGCTCACCATGGTGGGGCCCTTCGTCGTCGACGGCCGGCGGCAATGGCTGACGCGCGCCGCGCTGCTCGCGCTGGTGGTCGCGCTCGCCCTGGTGCCGATCGCGCCCGACGGCCCGATCTTCGGCGGGCTGTTCGTGGTGGACGGGTTCGGCAAGTTCATGAAGGTCCTGGTGCTGGGTGCCACCGCCTGGACGCTGCTGATCGCCGAGGAGGGGCGCCAGTCGGCGAGCATGCGGGCCTTCGAATACCCGGTGCTGGTCCTGTTCTCGGCGCTCGGCATGCTCGCCACGGTGTCGGCGAGCAACCTGATGAGCCTCTACCTCGGCCTCGAGATGATGAGCATCCCGCTCTACGTCCTGACGGCGCTCAAGCGGGAATCGCGCCACGCGGGCGAGGCCGGGATCAAGTATTTCGTCCTGGGCGCGCTGGCCTCGGCGCTGCTGCTCTACGGATGCGCGCTCCTGTACGGGTTCACCGGCACGATGGAATTCGACGTGCTGGCGACTGCGCTGCCCGCCGCCTCGCCGCTGGGAACCGCGGCCGGCCTCGTCTTCCTCGTGGCGGGAATCGCCTTCAAGCTGTCGGCGGCACCGTTCCACATGTGGACACCCGATGTCTACGAAGGGGCGCCGACTCCCGTGACGGCGTTCCTGGCGGCAGCCCCCAAGGTTGCCGCCGGCGCGTTGATGCTGCGCGTGCTGTTCGGCCCGCTCGTCGGCCTCGCCGACGTGTGGATGCCGGCGATCGCCGCGCTGGCCGTGCTGTCCATGACGGTCGGCGCCTTCGGCGCGCTGCGGCAGACGGGCCTGAAGCGCCTGCTGGCGTACGGGACCATCGGTCACTCCGGGTACATCTTCGTCGGCATCGCGGCCGGCTCCCCCGAGGGGTTGCACGGCGCGTGCGTCTACCTCGCGGTGTACGCGGTCATGACGATCGGTGCCTTCGCATGCCTCCTGGCGATGCACCGCAGCCATCAGCCCTTCGAGCAGGTGGAGCACCTCGCCGGGATCGGCCGCCGCCGCCCCATGTTCGCGCTGGCATTCTCGACCCTGCTGCTGTCGATGGCGGGCCTGCCGCCGCTTGCCGGTTTCCTCGCCAAGCTCTACGTGTTCCGGGCTGCCGTCGAGGCCGGACTGTTCTGGCTGGCGGTGGTCGGTGTGCTCGCCAGCGTGGTGGCTGCCGCCTATTACTTCCGAGTGGTCTACGTGATGTATTTCGCGGACGGAGACGAGGACTTCGAGCGCATGCCCGGACGGCGGATCACATGGACGGTGACGGCGACCGCCGTGACCGCCCTGCTGTTCCTCGTGGTTGCCCCGGTGGTGGTGGAGGCAGCCGCCAGGGCCGCGGGCACGCTCGGGTTCTGAGCGGGAATGGTGGCGGATTTTCGGGTGGTGCGGCTGCACACGGTCGACAGTACCAACGCGGAGGCGTGGCGCCGGACGGGCCGGCCGGCCGAGGCCGGCCTGGTCGTCTGGGCGCGCCGGCAGGAGCAGGGCCGCGGTCGGCACGGCC
>JAPOQV010000050.1 GCA_026710565.1 Spirochaetaceae bacterium
CATCCGCGGGGGGTCTTCGTCACCGCGGACGGCACGATCTACGTTGCCGACACCGACAACCGGCGGATCGTGGTGCTCGATACCGCCGGCGGCCTCGTCAGGATCCTGGGCGAGCCCGCGAACGCCTCCTTCCGGATCATGTCCGCCGACTACGAGTACCGGCCGGTGAGAGTCGGCGTGAACGCCCTGGGCACGGTCTACGTGATCGTCAGGAACCTCTTCGAGGGGTTCATGCAGCTCGACGAGCAGGGACGGTTCGAGGGCTTCGTCGGCGCGCCCAGCGTGGTGGTGAGCCCGGTGGACCTTCTCTGGGCGCGCATATTCAGCCCGGAGCAGCGCAGCCGGATGACCCTGTCTCTTCCCATCGACTACCGCACCATCGACTTCACCTGGGACGGCTACCTCCTCACCACGGTGGCGGCGGGCGAGGAGTACAGCACCGAGCCGATCAGGAAGCTGAGCAACTCCGGTTTCAAGGTGCCCATCGCATCGGGCGACCGCACGCCGCCGCGGGGCGACCTGCTCCACTCCCTCGACGAAGGGCCCTCGGTGTTCGTCGACGTGACGGGTCAGCCGTGGGGGGTGTTCAGCGCGCTGGACCAGCGGCGGGGTAGGATCTTCACCTACGACGGCGCAGGTTCCCTGCTGGCCGTCATGGGCGGGCTCGGCAACCGGGTCGGCCAGTTCCGCACGCCGGTGAGCATCGATGCGCGGGGCACCGACCTGGTCGTTCTCGACACCGGCACCAGGAGCCTGGTCGTGATGAAGCCGACGGCCCACGGCCGGTACGTGTTTGCCGCCCTGGCCCTGGAGGCAAACGGCTTCCACGACGAGGCGGTGCGGCTGTGGGAGCGGGTGCTGGCCCACGACAGCGAGTTCGAGGTGGCCTATGCCGCGATCGGGCGGTCCCGGCTCGCCGCCGGCGACCACCGGGCGGCTCTGCGCTCGTTTCGCCGCGCCAACGACCGGGAGGGTTACTCGCAGGCGTTCGTGGAGCTGCGGAGCGACGTGGCCAGGCGCATCTTCCTGCCGGTGGTCGTGTCCGCCGTGATCCTTGCGGTGCTGCTGGCGGTCCTCATGAAGCTCGGCCTCGGCGAGCGCTGCCGGGCGCTGCTGGTCCGGCTCGGCCGGACGGCCGCCATGACCCGGGCACTGCCGCTGGCGCGCGTGAGCGGCCGCGACCTGGTGCGCGCCCTCCGCTTCTCCCTGCACACGTCCTTCCACCCGATCAGGGGCTTCCGCGACCTGAAGAGCGGTGCGGCGGCCGTCCCGGCTGCCACCGTGATCCTTGCCGTCCTCTGCTTCGTCTACGTGCTGTTCCGGCAGGGCACGGGGTTCGTGTTCAACACCACGACCGGTGGGTTCGACCCCGCCCGATTCAACCTGGTCCGGGTCGTCCCCACGATCCTGGTGCCGCTGGCCCTCTGGTGCGTCGTGAGCTGGGCGCTGACGACGATCCTGCAGGGCAAGGGCAGTCTGGCACAGGTGTACGGCGCCACGGTCTTCTCCACCGTGCCCGTGCTCCTTGCCATGGTTGTGCTGATCCCCCTGAGCCACGTGCTGGTTCGCGAGGAGGCCGGCTTCTACCACGGCGTGCTCTCCCTCGCATTCGTCTGGAGCGGGTTCCTGCTGCTGACGTCCACGATGATGACGCACGACTACGACCGGCTGTTCCGCAGCATCCTCATCATCTTGCTGATCCTTGCCGGCATCGGCGTGACCGTCTTCGTGGTCCTGGTGCTGTTCAGCGTCGGCAATACCATCGTCAGGTTCACGGCTGGCGTGTACCGGGAGTACCTGTTCACCCGATGACGCCCCCACCTGCGAAGAGAGGCATCCTGACGCTCGCAGTGGTGGCCGTCGGCCTGGCGACGGCCGCCGGGCCGCTTTCGGCGCGGGTGCCGGACTCTTTCGACCTGGTGGCCGAGAGCGCCTACCTGCGCCTCTATGTCGACACGGCTACCGCCAACTTCGCGCTGGAAGGCAAGGAAAGCGGCGCGGTCTGGCACTCCAACCCGCAGGACGCCAGTCGCTACGACCGGATCGCGGCCGGGAAGGAACGGAACCGGCTGCGCGCGCTGCTCGGCATGTCGTACGTCCGGGGCAACGGCGCCAGGGTCGCGTACGACAGCTATACCGACAGCGTGATGCACCGCCAACACGAGATCCGCCGGATCGACGGCGGGTTCCGGGTGGAGTTCCGGCTGGGAAGGAAGTGGCTGGAGTCCGGACTCATGCCCAAGGTCGTCGAGGGCGAGCGGTTCGCGTCCACCGTGTTGGCGGCGGCCACCGAAGCGGAGCGGGAGACGCTGCTCACCTACTACGTGCCGGCGGCGCTGGTCCCCGTCGAGGACGAGCCCTTTCCGATCGAGATCAGCGTGCCGGGGCCGCTCGGCGAGGTGTTCACGGAGCGGATCGAGACGCTGCTCGCCGGACACACGCTGGTCATCCGGGACGACCCGTACCTGGCCGGGCTCGACCAGCTCGCCGACCTCCGCCGCAAGGCCGAAAGCGCGTCGGGCGACGCGCAGCAGGAGCTGCGCGGGCAACTGCTCAAGATGCAAGGCTCGCTGGTGAAGCGGAAGACCGACTACGCCAAGGCGCTCATCGACATGATCGTCGCCGACCGGGAGGAGTACGTCGACATCAGGTCGCTGACGCCCGCGGTCATGGAGCCGTTCCTGGGGCGGACGTTCTACCTGAAGTTCAGGCATCCGCGCTTCAGGACGGAGGCGCTGCTCGCCGCCCTGGCCGGCAACGGCTACACGCCCGAAGACATCGTCGCCGACCACGGTGCCTTCGGCATGACCGCCCCGGAGGAGAACTACGAGCGGTTCGTCATACCGCTGGAGATCGTGCTCGACGGGCGCGGCTTCACCGCCCGGGTGCGCGGCCGGGAGATCGAGTACGGCGTCGACGTCCCGTACCGCGCCGGCCCGGCCTTCACCACCGTGTCGTATCCGGTGCTGTCGCTGGAGCTGTTGCCGTTCTTCTTCGCGGCGCGGCTCGACGATCCCGGCTACCTGTTCGTGCCGTCCGGGTCCGGCGCCCTCATCGACCTGGCCGAGCGCAAGGCCGGCGCCCGGTCGCTGACCGTCCCGGTCTACGGAGGCGACTTCAGCCTCCAGCCGAAGCCGGGCTCAGGCGATCACGGCTACCTGCCCGTGTTCGGCGCGGTGCGGGAGGACACGGGCTTCCTGGCGATCATCGAGTCCGGCGCCTCGATCGCGTCCGTGTCCGTGCTCAAGGCCGGCGTCTACAACTCGTACCACACCGTCTTCGCGGACTACACGATCACCGAGGGGCGGACCGAGGCGCGGGAGACCGGCGACGCATTGTTCGGGGCCTACGCGATCTACGCCCCCGAGTGGTACGTGGGCGACGTGGTGGCGCGCTACCACCTGCTGCCGGCCGGCAGTGCGGACTACTCGTCCATGGCGCGCATCTACCGCGAGCACCTCCTCGAACGGGGACTGCCGCGGCAGGCGAGCGTCGCAAGCCAGCCTCTGTTCCTGGATGTCACGGCGTCCGTGCCCACGACGGCCACGGTGGCCGGCATCCCGTACCGTTCGACGGCGGTGGCGACCGGCTATCGCGATGCGCGGCGGATCCTCTCCGACCTCGAAAACGCGGACGGCCTGATCGTCCGCTATGCGGGATGGCTGGCGGGCGGCACTTCCCATCGGGTTCCCGGCCGCGTCTCCCTCAACGGCAAGCTCGGCAGCCGGCGGGAGTTCCTGCCCCTGCTCGACTTCTGCCGCCGGCACGGGATCGGCTTCTACCCTGCCGTGGACTTCCTGGCCGTCAACGAGCGGGGCCTCTTCGACGGGTTCGGCGCCAGCCGCGAGGCGGCGCGCGGCCTCGACCGCGCTCCGGTCAGGCTGCTCGACCGCAACCCGGCCTTCACGGAGGACGTGCCCACGGGCGCGTACCTGATCTCCCCGGCCGCGCTGCCGGGCCTGGCCGCCGCTTTCGCCGGCCGTTACCGGCGCATGGATCACCCCTACCTCGGCCTCGACCGGTTCGGGCTCCTGAGTTTCAGCGATTACCGGAGAGGGGCCGATCCGGAGCGGATCTTCAACCCCGAAGAGACCCTGCACGTACTTGGTCAGACGGCATCGCAGCTCGCCGCCGGCGGCTTCCGGCTCCTGATCGCGGGGGCGAACGCCCATCTGATCCCGCACGCGTCGGCCGTCATGCACGTCCCCTACCGGGAAGCGGACTACGACATCGTCACCCGCACGATCCCCTTCATGCAGATGGTCCTGCACGGCTCCGTGCCGTACTCGTCCGAGCCGATCAACTACCGGGCCGACCCGCGGACGGCGCTGCTGCGGGCGATCGAATCGGGGAGCAGCCTGGCGTTCGCCGTGATCCACGACGTGCCGGAGTTGCCGGAACCGCTTCACGACATCGACCTGCACGCCTCGCTCTACGCGAGCTGGAAGGACACGATGGTCGAGATGCACGGCACCCTCAACCGCGCCCTGTCCGGCCTTGCGGGGGTGCCGATCCGCGCGCATGCGACCCTGGCCGACGGCGTGCGCCTGACCCGCTACGAGAACGGTGTGGACGTCGTGGTCAACTACCGCGACGAGCCGTATACCCATGCCGGTGTCACGGTCGGCCCGAGGGACTACCTGCGCGTGCCGGAGCGAGTGGCGTGGCAGGCCCTGCCATGGTAGGAGGCGTCGACCTTGCCAGGAAGAAGGCGCGCCTGGGCTACCTGTTCACGCTGCCGCTGACGGCCGGCATCGTCTTCTTCCTGATCATGCCGATCGCGCAGTCCATCTCGTTCAGCGTGGGTGAGATCGAGATTACCGGCGAAGGCTATCTCCTGCATCCGGTCGGGCTGGCCAACTTCCACCACGTGCTTCGCGTGGACACCTTCTTTCCCCGGCATCTGGCGGCGGCAGTGGTGAAGCTGGCCTCGGAGGTGCCGGTGGTGCTGGTGTTCAGCCTGATCTGCGCCTCCCTCCTGAACCGTCCGTTCCGGGGCCGCGGCGTGATGCGAACGGTGCTGTTCCTCCCGGTGATCCTGTCGTCCGGCGTGCTGGTGACCCTGCAGCAGTCGTACCTGTTGACCCAGGAGCTCAGCATAGGATCGCTGTTCGAGCGCTTTACGCTGCAGATGGTGAGCGGCTGGGCGGTCGACTCACCGGCCGTCGACGGCGTGCTCGCCTACCTCGCCGACGCCACCGCCCGCCTCCCGGCCATCGCAGCGGCGGCGGGCATCCCCATCCTGATCTTCCTGGCCGGGCTGCAGGGGATACCCGATTCCATGTACGAGGTGGCCAGGATCGAGGGCGCCAACGCCTGGGAGACCTTCTTCTACATCACCCTGCCGCTGGCGGCGCCGCTGATCTTCCCGATCGTCGTCTACATGATCGTGGACTCGTTCACGGCCGCCGACAGCGAGCTGCTCCGGTACATCTTCGAGAGCATGCGGAGCGGCGCGGGATACGGCACCGCCACGGCGATGGCGTGGGTGTTCTTCCTCACCATGGCCGTCATCCTGGCAATCGTGGGGGCGATCGTGGCGCGCGGCACGCGCAACAGCGGAGTGGCCGTATGAGCTCCGCGCTGGCGAGGTGGACGATTCCGGCGTACCGGATCGACTGGCGGATCCTGCTCTTCCGGGTCTTCCGGCTCGCGTTCCTGGCAGGGGTGTCGTTCATCGTGCTGTTTCCCGTGCTGCACAAGCTGGTCCAGTCGTTCATGTCCGAGGCCGACATCATGGACGTCAACCGCGTGTGGATCCCGTCGAAGCTGTCGCTGTTGAACTATCGGATCGTCGCGGTCTCGCTCGACTACTTCCACAACGCGCTGCGGTCGCTCGGCCTGACGCTGCTGGTGTGCGTGTCGCAGATGGCCTCGTCGACGTTCGTGGCCTACGGCCTGGCGCGTTTCAGGAACCGGCTCACGAACGTCCTGTTCGCGATCGCCGTGTTCAGCATGGTCATTCCGCCGCAGTTGCTGATGGTTCCGCTGGTCTTCAACTTCCGCTACTTCAGCCTCTTCGGGCTGTTTCCGGAGGGCCTGAACCTGACGGGCAGCATCGTGCCGTTCGTGCTCACCTCGCTGACCTGCATGGGATACAAGAACGGCATCTTCATCTACATCATGCGGCAGGTGTTCAAGGGCATCCCGCGCGACCTGGAGGACGCGGCCTACGTCGACGGATCGGGCTATCTCAACACGTTCGTGCGCATCGTCCTGCCGTCGGCCGCCTCCGGACTGCTTGTCGTGTTCCTGCTGGCGTTCGTCTGGCAGTGGAGCGACCTGACCTTCACGGAGCTGTTCCTGCCGAACCGGGACCTGCTGTCGACGGTGATGGTGGGGTTCGGCTTTCAGTACGAGGACTGGTACGTCGCGTTCAACGCCGGCGCACGGCCGCATCCGGGCTTCGTGGCTGCCGTCGTCAATACCGCCATGCTGCTGTTCATCCTGCCCGTGCTCGTGCTCTACCTGTTCGTGCAGCGCTGGTTCATCAAGAGTGTCGACCGCGTGGGGCTGGTCGGCTGAAGGAGTGAGGCCGTCGGCTTGGGCTCAGTACGGTCCGAGGAACCGTTCTCCGTCGAAGTGGATGAGATGGCTCGGGGCGTCCGCGCACCACACCTCCGTCTCCCAGGAGATGTCCCGGAGATAGCGGGCCATCAAAGCCCGGTCCGGAAAAGCCGTCACGTAGATCAGACCGGGCTCTGCGCCGATGAACAGCGCGGCCAGCTCATGGTGGCGTTTCGGGTCCACCGGCCCGTGGCTCGTGACTGACTCCACCAGCAGAAGCCAGTTCTTCTCGCCAAAATACAACACGACATCCGGCATCTTGCCGTGGCGATCGACCGTTACGCCGAGGGCTGCGAGACGTTCATCCCGAAAGTACGCAGCCTTGTCACCCGTGTCGCCCACGTAGATGACTTCGGCGCCCGGTGCATAACGCGGCGCGAACTCCTCGATGATTCCCTTCATGAGCTCGCTGTGATCCCCCGGCGTGAGCGTGATTTCCGTGCCCGGCGCCACGGTGACCGGGATCATCCTCATTTCGCGATCTTGCGCCCATTTCGCCACCAGGCTCTCTCGTGCGGTCAGCCAGCGTTCGAGCGCCGCTGGCCACTCGCTCGTGCCTGATGTGCGGATCACTTCGTAGGCTTCTTCGCTCACTTGATAACAGGTGCTCGGGCTGTTGACGGGCCGCGCAGGATCGTCAGGATTGCAGACGGCGATTCCTGCCTCGACGAACTGGTGCATCGTCTGGCGACGGAACGTCTCGCGGGTATTCGGCGCGTATTCCCGACCGTAGTACTCCCGCGTGAAGTCCATGATGGGCGTAATCCCGAGCATGGGCCGTTGCAGCCGGTTCCACGCGCCCGACGGCTGAAGACCACACAGCGCGAGCAAGGTCAGCGCCGAACGATCGTTCTGTTGACCACGCGGCATCCCGAGGTCCTGCAGGACCGTCAGCGCCTCGTCGATCTTGCGCTGGGCATCGAGGGGGTTGTCCTGCTCCGCCATGTGAGCGATCTCCTTCTCTATGATCGTGTCGATGTCGCGCTGAGTGAGTGGGCGCCCGTGATGGGTTTCCCCTAGACGCTCCAGCACGACGCGATCCGGATAGCGCAGCGAGCGCAGATCGGCAGCGTTGACCTGAGTATGCCCATTGAACTGCCGGAAGAACCGGTCCACGAGGCTGCAATTCAGGTAGAGGCTGAGGCCTGCCGCCAAGTTACGCGACATTCCCGTCCGCCCCGAATGATAGACGTTGAGATGGTTCTCGAATCCGACAAGATCGCCCGGCAGCTCGGTCGCGTAGACCGAAGCGACGATCCGGCGCCGCTCCTCCTTGGACGTGAACCTTCGTGTGACGACGTAAGTGCCCTTGTTTTCCCAGAGCCACTTCCGACTGTTGTCGGACAGGCGAATGGCGTTCGGCTTGCGCTTCGTCGTCGGCCACGTGAGAGCACCGCCCTTGAAGTGAGTGGGATACAGCAGAGGACAAGCGTCCTCGCGCGGCTGATCGAGCAGGTCGTCCTTCAGTCGGAAGTCGACGACCGGACCCGTGGAGATCTCTACTCCTATTTCGGCGAGGGTCGCCCGAAAGTGGTTCATGCGATCGACGATGCCCTGTTCGATCTCGTTGGCGGCGATGTGGATGAACAGGTCGGGATCATCGGGCCGCATCACTGAATCGTGGGACACCGTCCGGTACGTCATGTCCTCGGCGACGCAAGAGCCGGCTGCATCGACCTCGAACGCAGCTCCGCTGCTCGTCGTGATCGCGACATCGCCGGCCCGTTGGTCTTTTACGGCGTGAATGACTATGTTCTCCTGAAGTACGTCATCATCCTTGAATGCGTGATTTCGCTTTTCGAAAACATGTATGTGGACAAGGCGCATCATCGCAAAGAAGCGCTTGCGGAAATCCTTGAAGTAGGGGCCGTTGCAGAAAGAGCGAGGTACGATGGCGACCATCTCCCCGCCATCGCGCAAGCGGCTCGCGGCCACGAACATGAAGCCGGTGTAGAGATTGGAGGTCTCGACTCCGGCGGCGCGCAAGGCGGTGCGATGCTCGGAGCCGGCGGAGATCTTCTTGTAGGGAGGGTTGAGTATGGCGTGGGTGAAGCCTGCGTCTTCGCCGACTATTCTGTCGAACAGGTCCCACTGTGAAGCGAGCGGATGATCGAGAATGAAGTCGTTCTTGACCAGCCGACCGGTCGCGGTGACTCGCGCGGCGCGGCAACGGGCCTCGATCTGCATGAGCGTGTCGCCGAGATAGTCCGACAGAACCCGATCGATCTCGTAGCATACGAAATCCACGGCACGAGGCCGGGGCTCTTCGGCGCAGAGTCGCTCGCAGAACGCGGCGGTGAGCGCACCGACGCCGGCGCCGGGATCCAGTACCCGCACGTCTCCTTCGGTCTTCGAGAACAGGCTCGCCATGAATCGCGCCACGGGCGCCGGCGTCATGTACTGACCGAGAAGCGCTCGTCTCTCTGCGTCCAGCTTCGGTGAAGCGTCGATGCGATAGAAGTCGGCGGTCTCGTCGAGTGCGTCAAAGACCACTTGCCGGGAGGCCCGTCGTCCAGTCGAGTTGATAAGTGCGCTCATTGTACCATGGAGTCTTGAGTTCGGCCTGGACTCCGTACCAAAGGGGCTTGACAGGATGATGATGGGGAGACTGATTTCGGGCAACTGGGAGCTGACGGTATCGGTCGCGACCGACGGGCCGCTGACCGGCAGCGACGTGAGGATCTGGTTCTCCTCGGACGCCGTCCGGGAGAACTGCGCGTTTCTGAACGTCGGCAGCGGGCGCACCTACCTTGGGCGCCGCAGGCAGGGGAACGAGGAGATCCTGCGAACCTACGCGGACGCCGGCCATCCGCCCTGGCGGATCCGGCTGCAGAAGCGAGGCGCTTTCTTCCGTTTCCGGATCAACGACGCGCCTCACGGCTACATCAAGGGACCGACCGGGCAGTGGGACATGCTCTTCGAGCCGACGGAGGCGCACGTCTTCATCGACTGCGACGAAGCGCACTACCGGATCGACGAGTGCCGGCTGACCCGGCTCACCTGGTTCCCGGAGACCACGCTGGCCATTCCGACGGGCGAGGAAGGAAGCTGGACCGCCGGGCACGTGCTGCCCGGCGGCATCATCGAGTACGAGGGCCGGTACTACCTGTACGTCATGGGCTCCCGGCCCGGGCAGCAGGAAGGAGGGCTGGAGCGCGTGATCGGCGTGGCGATCAGCGACGACCTGGAGCGCTGGGAGCTGCACCCGGAGCCCGTGGTGACACAGTCGAACGTGCCCTACGACAACCTCTATCCGAACGGCGCCATCGTCACCGACGAGGGCAAGGTGGCGCTGCTGTACTCGTCACAGATGTATCCGAAGTGGAACGGGTTCTGCCTCACGATGGCCGACCATCCCCTGGGGCCATTCGTCGACCACCCCGGGAACCCGGTGTTCGACCACGGCGACGCCGCGCACGAGTTCGACGTGGTCGCCCTGGAGGGCGGGCGTTACAAGTACCTGCTGATGTACGCCGGTTTCACGCCGAGCCCTCCGCGCGGGCCGGCCGGGGACCGGGGCTACGCGTTGTACAGCGACGACCTCGTTCACTGGGTGCCGGACGAGGACAACCCCGTGTTCGGCCCGGACACGCGGGACGACTGGGACGCCATCCACGTGCGTACCCGGTCGCTCACGAAGATCGGCGACACATGGTACCTGTGGTACGAGGGCTGCAACACCTGGAAGCCGCACGGCAAGCAGCATCACGGCTGGTGGGACACGGTGGGGCTGGCGCGCTCGAAGGACCTCAGGAACTGGGAGTACCATCCGCGCAACCCCGCCCTGGAGTCGGGCCAGAGTCACTGGATCGGCTGGCCGCGCATGGTGATCAGGAACGGGACCGGCTACGTGTTCATGATCGAGAACTCCCGGATCGTCTACAGGAAGATCCCGATCGAGCAGCTCACGGACTGGGAGAGCGACCTGGGTGAGACGATCGACCTGCTGCAGGAAGAGCGCGCATGAAGGACGTGACGATCAACCTCGATCACATCCCGTTCAGCCGCTACGGCGCCTACGTCTCGGTCAACCGCGACCGGAAGCAGGGGCTGTTCGTCATCCACAACGTGGAGCGGCGCTTCGGCGAGGACGAAGCCTTCACGCTGCAGCTCACCCGCGGCGGAAGCGCGGTCGACTACACCTACGAGATGCGCCCCGACCGGATCACCGTGGCGAGCGATCCGGGGAGCGCCGCGATCTTCGTCAGGGACGACCACACGCTGGCCTTCGAGTCGCACGGCCTGGACCTGGAGTTCCGGGCGATCACCGCGCACGGCTACGGCACCGAGTACGGGCCGGACGACTTCTGTGTCATCTCCGTGAACCAGCGCACGACCTCGCGGTTCCACGTGTTCCGGGGCGCAGGCGTACTCCACGGGCCCGTGAAGCCGTTCCAGAGCAACGAGAACCTCGACTGGAAGCGGGACCTCACCGTGCGAGCGGACAAGGGTGCGGCGACGGTCACCCTCACCATCATGAATGTGGAGCGGAAGCTCGAGCACGCGGCGGTCGACGTGGATCGGGAGACGGCAGCCGCCAGGGCGGAGTGGGAGCGGTTCCTCGCCCGGATGCCGCCCGCGCGGGAGGGCCACCACGACTTCACGGTGGCGACCTGGTACACGCTGTGGTCCTGCTTCGTGCGGGCGCGGGACGTCTACCGGTACGACGCGATGCTCATGTCCAAGAAGTTCATGAGCTCGGTGTGGACGTGGGACCACTGCTTCAACGCGCTGGCGATGATGAAGGTGAGCCGTCAGACGGCGCTGGAGCAGTTCCTGCTCCCCTTCGAGCTGCAGGCGGAGTCCGGGACCCTGTTCGACATGACCAACCCGAACCAGGAAGTGATCTGGGCCGTGACCAAGCCGCCGATCCACGGCTGGTGCTTCGGCCGGATGATGGACGCCTTCGACTTCGAGCGCTCAGTCCTGGAGAAGGTGCTGGGCCACCTGGCCGCGTGGACGAACTGGTGGATGGACTACCGGGACTCCGACGGCGACGGCATCCCCGAGTACCCGCAGGGGTGCGACAGCGGCTGGGACAACTCGACGCTGTTCGACGACGGCTTCTTCCTGGAGTCGCCGGACCTGTCGGCGTTCCTGGTCCTGCAGATGCACACCTGCGCGCGGATCGCCGAGCGGCTCGGCAGAACGGAGGAGGCGGGCCGGTGGCGGCGCTCCGCGGCGGAGCTGCTGGAGCGGCTCTACGACCATAGCTGGGTGGGCGGCCGCTTCGTCGCCAGGCGGTCGGGGAGCCACGCGTACGATCCCGAGCCGACCTCGCTGCTGGCGTTGATGCCGATTGCGCTCGGAGAGCACCTGGACTCCGACAGGATGGCGGCGCTCGCGGCCATCCTGGAGGAGCGCTTCCTGACCGAGCACGGCCCTGCAACGGAGGCGCCCGACAGCCCGCGCTACGAGAACGACGGCTACTGGCGCGGGCCGATCTGGGCGCCGAGCACCTACCTGATCGTGGACGGCCTCAGGCGCGGGGGACGTGTCGAGCTGGCGCGGCGGATCGCCGCGTCGTTCTGCCGGATGGCCGAGCACGAGGCCATGGGGCAGTACGAGAACTTCGACGCGCTGACCGGGGTTGGGCTGCGCGCTCCCGGCTACACCTGGACGGCCAGCGTCTTCATGCTCCTGACTTGGGAGTACCTGCACGACGGGTGAGCCGCTCGTGACCGGAAGGGCGGCGCGGTGCGTTCTGGCGCTCCTGGCGCTGGCGGTGAACCTGCCCGCCGGCGCCGAAACGTACGGCGACTCCCCCCGCCGGCACGGGGAGTGGCCGGAGGTGCGGCTCGACCCGCCGATCGTCGTACCAGGAACGGACTTCACCGCGGCCGACGGAGAGTCGCATACGGGCGAGATCGGCGGGGTGGCGGCGCTGCTGACCGCGGAACGGGGATCGGTGAGCTGGGACGTCACCGTCCCCCGGTCCGGGCTCTACCGGATCCGGGTCACCTACCACTCGCTGCCCGGCAGGCGCATGCCCGCCGTGCGGGAGCTCTCGATCGGCGGGCAGGTGCCGTTCGAGGAGGCGCGGCGCTTGAGCTTCCCGCGCACCTGGGAGGACAGCGGCGGGGTGCGGGCCGACATCCGCGGCAACCAGATCCGGCCCCGGATCGAGGAGCGGCCGCGCTGGACCACGGCGTATCTCCGCGACCGGGGCGGCGACCACGCCGAGCCGTTCGCGTTCGTTCTGCGGCGCGGGGTCAACACGGTGACCCTCACCGGGATCGCCGAGCCGATGGCGATCGCGGCGCTGACCGTGACGCAGGGCAAGCGACCGCCGCCCTACGCGGAATACCGCGATGCGACAGACGCTTCCCCGGAGGCGTCCGGCTTCCTGCTCAAGATCCAGGGCGAGGATGCGGGGGCGCGCTCGTCTGCGACCCTCTTCTCCGTGCACGACAAGGGAGATCCGTCGATCGAGCCCTACCACCCGTACCAGGTGCGGATGAACTCGATCGGCGGCTACCGCTGGGCGAAGGCCGGGGACTGGATCGAGTGGACCTTCACGGTGCCGGCGACCGGGCGCTACCGCATCGCGGTCAAGGCCAAGCAGGACATCAACCGCGGCTCCCGTTCCTGGCGGCGGATCTCGATCGACGGCGGCGTCCCGTTCCGGGAAGTGGACGCTGTCGCGTTTCCCTATTCCTCGACCTACCGGGTGACGTCCCTGGGCGGTGACGAGCCCTACCTGTTCCACCTGGAGGCAGGGGAGCACACGATCCGCATGGAAGCGGTGCTGGGCGAGTTCGCGGCGGCGGTGGCCGAGGTGGATGGGATCGTGGCCGATCTGCTCGCCTTCTACCGGGACGTGATCATGATCACCTCGTCCAACCCCGACCCGTTCCGGAGCTACCAGCTCACGGAGCGGATTCCGCGCGAGATCGGCGCGCTGCCCGCGCTCCGGGAGCGGCTGGTGTCCGCGGCCGGACGGGTCGAGGGCATGGACGGCGCGGGCGGCGTGTCATCGAGCGTGCAGGAGCTGGTCGTCCTGCTCGACCGGATGGGGCAGCGCCCGGAGGTCATCCCGTTCGTCCTGAGCGAGTTGCAGAACGCCATCACGGCGCTCAGCGTATGGGCGACCCGCAACCGGGAGCAGCCGCTGCAGGTCGATTACCTCGCGGTCGCCTCGCCGGACCGGGAGTTCCCTGATACGCGCGTCGGCCTGTTCGTGCGGTGGTTCAGGAAGCTGCAGGCGTTCGTGGCTTCGTTCTCCCCGAACTACCTCCAGGCGTTCCCTGTCGCTGGAAGCGATGGGGTCGCGGGCGAGGCATCGGAGATAGCAGGCGACCCGGTCACCGTCTGGATGGGCACCGGCCGTGACCAGAGCCAGATCCTCCGGCAGATCATCGACGATCTGTTCACGCCGGCGACCGGCATCCCGGTCGAGCTGGAGCTGGTGCGGAGCATCCAGTCCATCCTGATCCCGGCCAACCTGGCCGGCACGGCGCCGGACGCGGTCATCGGCCATGCCAACATGGAGCTGGCCTTCCGAGGCATGCTCGCCGACCTGTCGGCGATGGACGGCTACGCGGAAGTGGCCGAACGCTTCGCACCCGGCGCCCTGACGCCGTTCAGCCATCGCGACGGCGTCTACGCCCTCCCGGAGACGATGAGCTTCCCGGTGCTGTTCTACCGCACGGACATCCTCGACTCGCTGGGGCTCGGGATCCCCGCGACCTGGGACGACGTTCGGGCCCTGCTGCCGAGGCTGCGCGCGCACCACCTGGACTTCGGGCTCGGCATGGATCCGGGTTCGCTGCTGACGATGGTGAACCAGCGCGGGGTCCCGGTGATGAAGGAGGACAGTATCGAGACCAACCTCGACTCGGAGACCGTGATCGCCACGGTCGATGAGTTCACGGATCTGTTTATCCGCTACGACGTGCCGTACGCCTACAACTTCTTCAACCGCTTCCGGTTCGGCGAGATGCCGCTGGCCATCCAGCCGTTCAGCTTCTACAACACGCTGGTCGTCTTCGCGCCGGAGCTCGCCGGGCGGTGGGGGATGGCGATGGTCCCCGGCACGCGGGCGGCCGGCGGGACCGTCAACCGGACCGTGACCGTCCTGCCCAGCATCATTCCGGAGCCGGTCGCCGGGCCGGGAGCGGTGCAGAACACCTGGGACGTGTCGTCGCTGACGGCGGTCGGCGTCACCGGATCGTCCATCGTGCGCGGCTCGGCGAACCCGGACGGCGCTTGGGAGTTCCTGAAATGGTGGTCGGGGCGCGAAGCGCAGGTGCTGTACGGCACCGAGCTGGAGTCGCTGCTGGGGGAGGCGGCGCGCTACGCGCCGGCCAACCTGGAGGCGCTCGCGGAGATCCCGTGGAGCCCGGACGAGCGGCGCGTGCTGTTCGAGCAGGCGGGCTGGGTCGAGGGACTGCCGCCGATCGTCGGCAGCTACTACGTGTTCCGCAACCTGAACTGGATGATCCGCGCCATCGTCGTGGATGGAGAAGGAGTGCGGGAATCGGTGCGGCGCTACGACGATGCGATCAACCGGGAGCTGGCGCGCAAGCGCGCCGAGTTCGGGCTGGAGACCGACCGTGCCGCGCTCCCGGCGGAGCACCGCGACCGGTACTGGGAGCGGTTCGTCCGCATCGACCGCCTCCAGGATGCCGACGTGCCGGAAGTCGGCGACTTCGTGCCGGCAGAGATCGTGCGCGAGCTGGCGGCGGCGGAGTAAGCGTGATGTCGGCGGTGCACGTTCCCGGCATGACCTTCGGCGAGCGGCTGCGGGTTGCCGGCGCGAAGCTCTGGCAGGCACGGGTCTCCTACGCGATGCTCGCCCCGTTTCTCGCCGCCTTCACGGTGTTCGTGGTGGTGCCGGTAGTGTTCTCCTTCGTGTTGAGCTTCACGCAATTCAACATGGTGCAGCGCCCGACCTGGGTGGGGTTCGAGAACTACCTGCGGATGTTCCTGGACGACAGGATCTTCCTGATCGCCCTGCAGAACACCCTGGTCTACGCGGCGATCACCGGCCCGGTCGGCTACCTGCTCTCCTTTCTGTTCGCCTGGCTCATCAACGAGATGCGCCACCGGCTGCGGATCGTGCTGACGCTGCTGTTCTACGCGCCGGCGATCGCCGGCAACGCCTTCATGATCTGGGTCCTGCTCTTCAGCCCGGACGCGCACGGCTACATCAACGGCACGCTGATCGCCCTGGGGATGATCACCAAACCGATCCAGTGGCTGATCGATCCCGACTACATGATGCCGATCGTGATCGGCGTCGTGCTCTGGATGAGCCTGGGGACCAGCTTCCTGGTCTTCATCGCCGGCCTCAAGGGCATCGACGAGTTCCTCTACGAGGCGGCGGCCATCGACGGCATCGACAACCGCTGGCAGGAGTTGTGGTACATCACCCTGCCGGCCATGCGCGGCTACCTGCTGTTCGGGGCGATCCTCGCCATCACGGAGTCGATGACCAACACGGCCATCATCTCCGCGCTGACCGGCGACGAACCGACCGACTGGGCCACCTGGACGATCGTCCAGCACTCGAACGATCACGCACTGGTGCGCTTCGAGCTGGGCTACTCCTCGGCGATCATCTTCCTGCTGTTCCTGGCCATGGTGGTGGCGCAGAAGGTCGTCCAACGGCTGTTGGCCAAGGTGGGGTGAGCATGAGGCGCAACGTCGCGACCATCCTGCGCAACCGCAACCTGTCGCGCTCGCTGGCAGGCGACATCGTCATCCTGCTGTTTCTCTGCGGCGGGGGCATCTTCATGGCGCTGCCGCTGGTCTATGCCGCCGGCAACGCGTTCAAGCCGCTGGACGAGCTGTTCCTGTTCCCGCCCCGCTTCGTCCCGCGCCGGCCGACGTTCCAGAACTTCACCGACCTGTTCCTGCTGATGGAGCAATCCTGGATTCCGCTGTCCCGCTACTTCTTCAACTCCGTGTTCATCGTCTCCTTCGCGCTCGCCGGCAACCTGGCGATCTGCTCGATCGCCGCCTACGTGCTCTCCAAGCACGACTTTCCCGGCAAGAAACTCATCAACGAGGTCATCATCCTCAGCCTCATGTTTTCCGGAGCCGTGACCGTCATCCCGAACTACCTGACGCTGTCATGGCTGGGCTTCATCGACAGTTACTGGGCGATCGTCGTGCCCGCGTGGGCGCAGACGCTGGGCCTCTACCTGATGAAGAAGTTCATCGATTCCATGGTGCACGACTCGCTGATCCAGGCGGCCCGCATCGACGGCGCCGGCGAGCTGACGATCTTCGCCCGCGTCGTCATGCCGATCGTCAAGCCGGCGTGGCTGACCCTGATCATCATCAACTTCCAGGTGATGTGGCGGAACACGGGCGACATCTTCATCTACTCCGAGCAGTTGAAGCCGCTTCCCTACGCCCTGTCGCAGGTCGCCGGCGGCGGCATCGCCCGCGTGGGCGCCGCCTCGGTGGTCACCCTGTTCATCATGGCCGTGCCGATCGGCGTGTTCATCTGCAACCAGAGCCGGATCGTGGAGACGATGGGTACCTCCGGCATGACGGGAGAGTAAAGAGCGATGGCCGCCATCCCGTCGCGACCAGGAAGCGGTGTCGGCAAAGGTCGCCGCCCGGTTGCCTGCCTGGGGTCGCGGTGATACGTTCGGCCGGCGTCATGCGCCATACGACCGAGATCACGTTAGTCAACCGAGCCGACGAAATCCTGGCTGAGAGCGGCATCATCAAGGAGGAGGACGTGCGGCGTCACGTCGTACACGATGCGCTGGTTGACACCGGTGCCACCCGGCTCTCGTTGCCTCAACCCCTCATCCTGCAGTTGGGGCTCGCACCGGTCGGCAGTGCGCGGTCCCTTACCGCCAACGGCACCGTGGACCGAACCATCTATTCCGAAGTCAGGTTCACCGTCCTGGGGAGATCCGGAACACTGGAGGTCACCGACCTTCCCGACGATGCACCGGTGCTGGTCGGCCACATGGTCATGGAGTTGCTGGACTTGGCCGTCGACATGAGACGTGGCCTCATCTACAACCCGGCTCACGATGGCCGGGGGATCGAGGAGCAACTCTGGAACCGACCATCGACAGACGGTCCGGTGGGGAGCTGAGACGATCGATCGCATGAAGCTGACACGCCGCGAGATACAACGCTTGGTCGATTCCTTGCCGGAGCGCGAGCTCACTGCTGCCAAGAGATACCTGCAGTTTCTTCAAGGAGTGGGGAACGATTCCTTGAGCGCTGCGCTGATGAGGGCACCGTGGGATGATGAGCCGGAGTCTCCTGAAGAAGTCGGGGCGATTCAGGAGGCGTACCGGGATGTGGAACAGGGCGCGGTCGTAGACGACGAGCAACTCGACTCGCTCTTGCAGCGATAACTCTCCGAAGGACGGTACTTGCCCGTTCGATGGACGCGCCGCGCGGTGTCGGATCTGCGTGGACTGAACGCGGCGGTCCGCGCGAGAGTCCGCAGCTCTGGAAGCACGCATCACCATGCCATCGCCATCCGTCCATGTTGACATCGAGTCAAGCCTGAGCCGATGATCTGACCATGGACAAGCCGTCCGGTGCGACGGCCCCCGGCGCGATCGACGCGGCGGTCAGACAGACGCTGCGCAGGCAGACCCGATCCCGGATCCTCCGCATGAAAGAGCTGTACCTGCTCTTTCTGATCCCCTTGGCGCTGCTGGCGATCTTCAAGTACGTCCCCATGGTCGGGGTGATGATCGCCTTCAAGGACTACAGCGCCCGCGCCGGCATCCTGGGCAGTTCCTGGAACGACTTCGAGCACTTCAAGTTCTTCTTCTCCACGCCGCAGTTCCCGGAGCTGCTCCTCAACACCTTCCGGATCAGCCTGCTCAAGTTTGCCTTCGGCTTCCCGGCGCCGATCGCCTTCGCGCTGATTCTCAACGAGCTGACCAACCGTCGCTACAAGCGGGTCGTGCAGAGCATCTCCTACCTCCCGCATTTTCTGTCGTGGGTGGTGCTGGGCGCCATCTTCAAGGTCCTGTTCTCGGTGGAGCGGGGCCCGATCAACGCCGTCATCACGGCCCTGGGAGCGGAGCCGATCTATTTCCTGGCCGAGCCGGACTGGTTCCTGTTTTCGGTGGTCATCACCCACATCTGGAAGAGCATCGGCTGGGGCAGCATCATCTTCCTGGCGTCGATCACCTCGATCGATCCCGGCCTGTACGACGCTGCCGACGTCGATGGCGCGAACCGCCTGCAGAAAGTCATGCACGTGACCCTGCCGGCGATGGTCCCGGTGATCGTCATCATGCTCATCCTGACCGTGCGCGATCTGAACCAGGCCGGATTCGACCAGATATTCAACCTCTACAACCCGCTGGTGTTCAGCGTCGCCGACATCTTCGAGACCTACGTGTACCGCGTGGGTCTGGTCGACCGGCAGTACGACTTCGGCGCCGCGGTGAACCTGTTCCAGAACCTGGTGGCGGTCATGTTCGTGTTGATCGCCAATACCCTGGCGCGGCGCTACAGCGAGTACGCCCTGTGGTAGGACGGCCGGTACCGTGACCATACGCAGGAGTATCGGCAGCCATGCCTTCGACGGGCTGAACGTGCTGTTCATGGCCGCGTTCTGCGTCACGGTGCTGTACCCGTTCTGGAACCTGATCCTGGTGTCGCTGGAGGGCATCGAAGAGGCCAAGGTGCTGCGCTTCAAGCTGACCAACACCCACTGGTCGGCATCGGCCTATCAATACCTGCTGTTCGACTCGCTGGTATTGCGGTCCTATCGGAACACGATTCTGCGCACGGTGGTGGGGACCGCCATGAGCGTGTTCGTCTGCGCGCTTGCCGCCTACACCCTGTCCAAGCGGGACCTGCCCGGCCGCGGCCTGCTGATGGCGATCCTGCTGATCACCCTGTTCTTCTCCGGCGGGTTCATCCCCACGTTTCTGCTGATCAGGGCCCTCGGGCTGTACAACACCTTCTGGGTCCTGGTGCTGCCGGGTATCGTGCAAGCCTTCAACATCATCATCATCCGCAACTTCTTCATGGCGATCGACCAGGGGGTGGAGGAGTCGGCGCTGATGGACGGCGCCACCTACCTGCGGATCCTGGTGTCGATCGTCATGCCGCTGAGCACGCCGGTGCTGGCGACGGTCACCCTCTGGACGGCCGTGAGCATCTGGAACGAGTGGTTCGAGGCGCTGATCTTCACGTCCGGGAACGACTGGATCGTGCTGCAGGAGTTCATCCGTCGCATGATGGAGGAGGTCTTCAACAAGCGGGAGCTCGCGGTCATCGACCGGTTCAACGACGAGTTCGGCCGGCAGATCCAGCGCGACAACGTGCAGTCGGCGGTGATCCTCATCACCATCGGGCCGATCGTGCTGGCCTATCCGTTCCTGCAGCGCTACTTCGTGCGCGGCATCATGGTCGGCTCCCTGAAGGCGTAAGCGAGCGAGCACAAGAAAAGGCAGGGCCCTTTCGAGCCCTGCCTGAAACGTGCTCCGGAGCTGGTGCTCCGAGCGGCGAAGCTCAGTAGTCGAGCCGGCCGTCGAGGTAGGCGTCGACCAGCGGCGCATTGGCGAACTCCTCCAGGTACCGGCTCATGCCGTTCCTTTCGAGCTCGGCCAGGTAGTCGTCCCAGCCTTCATCGATGTCGAGCTCGCCCAGGATGAAGTTGGCCGTGTACTCCAGGGCCGTGGTCGTAAGGCCCGAGTCGTAACGCTGGCGCATTCTGATAATGTCGGTCTCGTTCAGGAAGTCGTAGCGGTACTGATGGACGTAGTGGTCCATGTATCCGGACTTCGCCAGCAGATCGTTCTCGACCGTCTCGTACGGCGTTCCGAGCTTGCGGACCTCGTACAGCCACGGCAGCCAGTAGCCTCCGAGAAGGTTGGTGGCATGCTCGGGGCCGACCTCGTGATAGATCAACGGGGATTTCCAGGGCTCGCCCGACCAGTCGAAGTTGACCCCCTCGACGCCCCACCAGTTGCGCAAGGCACCTTCTCTGGTGGAGTGCAGCCAATCGAAGATGCGCATGGCGCGGTCGAACTTCTCATCGCTGAGTTCGCTTGATGCCAGGGCGGCGCGTCCCAGGGTCCCGATCCTGAATCCGGTGGGGATCGCCGGCGTCATCGCCGCGCCGCCGGCCGAGGTGCCGTACAGACCGGTCATGTGATTCCTCTCGGTCGGCACGACCAGCACCTTCGCGTCCGGGTGGGCAAGAAGCATCTGGAACGGCACCTCGGTCGTGTCGTTCTCCGTGATGTAGTTGTAGTGGTACTGCATGTAGCCGAGGTGACCGGAGTCCCACAGGTCCTTTGCGGCGCCGGACGACTGTGAGTCGATCACCGTCTCCTTGGTGAGGATGCCCTCCTCATAGAGCCGGTTGAACCACTTGAGCGCCTCGCGGTATGCGTCCGTGGCGTACATGAACTTCATCTCGCCGTCTTCGGAGACGTTGATGTCGACCCCGCGGCCCTCGGTTCCGAAGAGGGGGCCTGCTTGTCCGAAGCTGGTGAAGGTGGCGGGGAAGTAGGCGCCCAGCCCGTAGGTGCGCTCGGCGCCCGAGACGTTCTCGTCGACGAAACTCTTGAGTATCTGGCGCATCTCCTCGGTGTCGAATCCCTCGGAGCTCCAGTACACCCGCGGGGCGATCTCCACCAGCTCGCCGTTCGGCTCGATGCCGAGCTTCTCCATCCAGTCGAGGCGGTAGTAGGACACCATCATCGTCAACGGCTTGTTGTAGAGCTGCGGGATGCCCATGACGGCGTCCTCACCCGGCACGCGCAGGAATGACCAGGCGCCGGTCTCATCCATGAGGTGGGCGGTGTTGGGCATCTTTTCGCGGATGTCCTCGTACGTCCAGACGCGGATCATGTCGTCCTGGTACAGCTCGTCCATGTTGGCCTGCAGCACCGCGGCGAATTCGGGGATGCGGCCGGTCGCGAGCTGCGCGGCCACAGCCTCGGTGTTGCTCCAGTCCCGCAGGTCGGGCCAGATGAAGGTGGTGTTGAACCGCTCCGACATCTCCTGGAGGTAGACGTAGGTATCGGCCTTGTCCTCGTCGTGAAAGCGCATCGTCCAGCCGAGCCACTCGATCTCCAGGTGCTTGGCGAAGTGGTCTTGCCCGAACGCCGCGCCGGCTGCCAGGAGCGTGATGAGCCCTGCCACGACGCCTGTGATCAGCGATCTCCGTAACCGTCTCATGTGAATCCTCCTCTGTGGGATTGGGTATCCGGGCAGTCTACGGGCCGCCACCAGCCGGGGGCAAGGCGACGTTGTGGCGGCCGGCAGCCACGGTCAGAATGGCGCGCATGGAGGGTGGCTATGCAGGAACGGTATCGAGTTGCGGAGGTCGGCACGGCAACGCAGCTCCTGATCGACGATCACGTCGTCGACGACATCTGGATGCTCCGCCGGGTTCCGGAGATGCCGGCCAAGCATCCGGACAGCCCATTGGCGATCGCTCCCAGCCTGTACGACGCCGAGGAGAAGCTGTTCAAGGCGTGGTATCCGGCGGTCCCGGAGGACCCCGAGGACGACCCCGGCAACGAGGCGCTGTACGCCCGCGCGTATGCCGTGTCCGAGGACGGCTTCGATTGGCACAAGCCGGAGCTCGGCATCGTCGAGCACGAGGGATCCACGCGAAACAACCTGATCGACGTCTCGGCCATGCACGGCGAGTTCGGGGTGGCGCTGAACGACCCGCACGATCCCGATCCCGGCAAGCGGTACAAGGCGACGATCAAGCGCTGGTACCACCACGTCGATCCCGACCGGCGCGGCGGCGGCCGGCTGTTCGCCGCGTACTCGGCCGACGGCATCCACTGGCACATGTACCCGGACGAGCACTCCATCATCCGCGACTCCAACGACGGCAACGGATGCTTCCTGTACGACGAACGGATCGGGCGCTACGTGAACTTCCGCCGGCCGACCATCCTGGCCGGCCCGCGCGGCGAGGTGCCCGGCGACCTGGGATTTCCGGAGGTCGAAGGGGACGCCCACGGCCTGTACCGGCACCCGCAAGCGGAGGACTATCTGCACCGCTACCTGCGTGCTCAGCCGTACGTGGACACCCGAGCGGCGATCGGCGCCACCGACCACGCGCACGAGGGGATGGGCTGCAACCGCAGGATCGCCAGGGCGGAGAGCGACGACTTCGTGAACTGGACGGAACCGGAGGTAGTCATCCGCCCCGACGAGCTGGACCCGCCGCGTCTCTACGGCATCGACGTGGCTGTCTGCGACGGCGTGTACATCGGGCTGCTGCAGATCTTCAACAAGTGGGGGCTGAAGGGATACCTGGGCGACCCCTCGCAAGCGGACACGATGGACGTCCAGTTGACCTTCAGCCGGGACGGCTTCCGCTGGGAACGGCTGGCCAACCGGCCGGTCTTCATTCCGCGCGGGGTGATCGGCAGTTGGGACGGCGGCATGATCGCCGGCGCCCGCATGATCGAGCACGGGGACGAGGTGCGCTTCTACTACTCCGGACACTCCGGCTCCCACAACGCCTCGAGTCGGACCAGTGGGACCGGCTTGGCCACGCTGCCGAGGGGACGTTTCGTCGCGCGCGCGGCCTCCGACGAGCTGGGCGTGCTGATCACCAAGCCGTTCCGGTTGGAGGGCGACCGCCTGCGGATCAACGCGGACGCCTCCCGCGGGCGGATCAAGGTCGAGGTCGCCGACCCGATCGGGACGCCGATTCCCGGACTGACCGTGCGGGACTGCCGGCCGATCGAAAGAGACGGGCTGCGCCTGGACGTCACCTGGAACGGCGACACGGCGCTGCGCGACCTCGCCCGACAGGTGGTGCGGCTGCGGTTCTACCTGTACGAGTCGAGGCTTTACTCGTTCACCGTGGGGTGACGTGCGACGTGATTCCAGTCGATCACGGATCCATTGACCCTGAACCAGAGCCAGGATAGGGTTGCCTGGATGACTCCCCCGGAGATCACGGTGGCCAGAGAAGAATTGAAGAGCCTTATCGATGACCTGTCGGACTACGAACTGGACGCTGTGAGGCAGTATATCCAGTCCCTTCACCCGTCCGACGATCCTGTCGCTTCGGCTCTTGCGGATGTGCCAGCGGACGACGAGCCCGTTACGGACGATGACCTCTCGGCTATCGAGGAGTCAGATGCGGACATCGACGCAGGCAGGGTCGTTTCCATCGAACAACTCAAACGAGAATATGGAGCTTGAGCTGGGCCGTCGTTCTATCCCGTCGCGCAAGTCGTGACGTTCGACGTCTGGATACACCGACCCGGCGCAGGGTGTTCGCCGCATTGGACAGGCTCACTTCCGGTGTCGCAACCGATGTCGTCCGCCTTGCCGGTATCCCCGATACCTTCAGACTGAGAGTCGGCGACTGGCGGGTCGTCTTCGAATACCGGCAGAGCAGTCAGCAGATCCTCGTCAAGAAGATCGGGCATCGACGGGAAGTCTACCGATAGACGGTCGTGTCACTGCGGAACGCCGTCTGATCGCTGGGGATCAACACCGTTCTGGTGGGGGAGCGCGTGCAGAGCGGGGTGGCGTACAACCCGATGCTGTTTCTGGACCCGCCGGACCACACGCGGCTGCGGAATCTCGTCAACAAGGCGTTCACGCGACGTGCGGTAACCGGACTCGAGCCGCACATCCGCGCGCACGTTGCGGCGCTGCTGGACGGCGTCGACGGCCCGTCGGGGGAGTCGCTCCCGATCGCCGCCACACCGACATGACGCCCCGCCGATTGTAAGCTGCGCCCGCCGCGCGATACCGTCTTCCATCAGAGGCCCGTGGACGCCGATTTCAGGTCAGCCGCATTCTCATGGCTCGCCGAGCAGGCAGCCCGCTACGGGGAGGTCATCCCGAGGGGAATTCTCCAGGCGGGCTTCGTGCATCGTGGCCAACCGATCACGTTTATGGGACAGCCCGGCATCTGGAAACCGCGCGTGCTGGAGCTTCCCCTCTCCATCACGTCGGTGCCCGCCGGTCCATACGACGACTCGTTTACCGAGGAAGGGTTTCTCGCGTATCGCTACCGTGGCACGGACCCTCAGCACCGGGACAATGTCGGCCTGCGCGAGCTGTGCCGTACTCGTACGCCGCTGATCTACTTCCACGGCGTGGCACGCGGCCGGTACATGCCGGTGTGGCCGGTGTTCATCGTCGAGGATCGCCCGCACGAGCTCTGCTGCATGGTGGCGATCGAGGTGGCGCACGGACTGAGCCCACCGGAGGGAGCGCCGAACGTCATAGGATCGGATTCGATCCTCGGGATCCGCCGGTACATCACGGGAGAGACCAGGCGGCGGCTTCACCAGACCGCATTTCGGGAACGCGTGCTCGATGCGTACTCCGCCTGTTGCTCCCTGTGTCGACTTCGCCATCGAAACTTGCTTGACGCCGCGCACATCGTGCCGGACAGCGAGGATGGCGGTGATTCGGTCGTGCCGAACGGAATGTGCCTGTGCAAGATTCACCACGCGGCCTACGACGATGACCTGATCGGGATATCGCCCGACTACACCGTGCACGTCCGACCGGACGTCCGTGAAGAGACGGATGGCCCGATGCTTCTTCATGGCTTGCAGGAGCTGCACGAATCGGGGGTTGTCCTGCCCAGCCGACGGGCAGACCGTCCGGATCGCGACCGACTGGCGTGGCGGTACGAGAGGTTCCGGGCGGCGTGACGACGGTCAGGTCTTGTAACGGCGCTTACCCGACTCCGCCACGCCACGCGCGGGAGCGGGGACGGGAGGGCTGACGTGGCGGCGCGCCCGGCGCGATCTCGTCCAGCGCCGCGCCCACGCCAGCGCGACGCTCGCACCCACCGCCATCGCGGCTGCAAGCAGGTTGAACAGGATGTCCACAGGGTCGAAGACGCGGCTCGGCACAAAGATCTGGATGCACTCGTCGAGCACGCCCAGCGCCGCCGTGGCCAGGACGGCGAGCAGGGGCAGCGCCGGGACGCGGCGCCCCTGGCCGGCGCGCTCGGCGAGCGCTTCGTAGATGAAGACGCCGACAACGCCGTACTCGATGAGGTGTGAGCGCTCCTCCGGACCCACCATCCTGAGGAACACGAGCAGGTAGGCGGCCGTGACCCCCAGGGCGACGGTGATCTCCGCTCCGCCCGGCCGGGCCTTCAGGCCGTGCGCGACGACGGTCGCCCCCACCAGGGCCATGGCGAGGAGAAAGGAGACGAGGGGAAAGGAGGGGCCGAGCAGGCCGTGCTCGCGCAGCGCCCCGGCCAGCGTGCGCGCGAGGCCGAGGGGGGAGTAGATCGCCAGCACGACGGCCAGCGTCCACACCCACAGGCGGCGCTCACGAGCAGAGGAGAAGAGGGCCATGGCAGGGGTTCTCGGCAGCCGCTTCCGCGGCGTCCGGTCAGCTCCCGAACTGGAACGCGTACAGCTTCACGTCGCGCATCGCGAACCGCAGGCGGACCGGCTGGTCAGCGGCGCCGCTCACATCGCCCGATCTCCGATCGTCCGACCCCTGCCAGGTCACCTGCTTGGACACGCCGTTACCGAGCACGGCGTCGGCGGCGTCCATCTCGAAGCCCGGCAGCGGATGCCCTTCGCTGTCGAGCAGCTCGACCTTCAGCCAGCCGCCGGCTCCGGCGTCGCAGTTGACCACCAGCGTGCGGCCGGCGAAGCGGACCACGGGGGTGACGAGCTCGCCGCCGCCGTAGTCGGCGTCCGCGGAGATGAACCCGTCGCGCCGCAGCGTCGCCCGCCGCAGGTGGCAGAGCCTGCCCAGCTCGCGCTCGGTCGCCGGGTCCTTGCCCGGGTCGTGCCGGCGCTTCATGGCCGCATAGTAGAGCCACAGCTCGTCGCCCACCGGGATCAGCCACGGGTTGGCGAACAGCATGCCGCTTTCGGAGCTGCCGTCGAAGCCGTGGCGCAGGAACGCCTTGCGGCCGCCGGCGCGGTTCCAGCGCATGCCGTCCCGGCTGGTCAGGAGCTGCACGTCCATGGTCGCCGGGAAGTCGTCCTCGCCCCAGTGGTAGTAGATCGACGGCAGCATCACGTACGCGTCGTCAGCCCACGGGTACGGCATGGCGCAGCTCGTGTAGATGTCGATGTTCGGCCGCGGATCGTCGCGCTGCCACGGCACGGGGATGGCCAGGTCCTGCGCATCCGCCTGGAAGGTGATGGCGAGCGGCGACCACGTCCGGAAGTCCGGGGAGGTGATCCGCCCCACCGAGCGATAGGAGCCCCGGCCGGACGCCTCTGCCGCCTCGTCGATGATCTGGGTGTCCCGGACGCGGACGTAGCCGACGTAGAGCCCCAGCCGCTCGTCCCAGAACAGCATGTTCTGCGTGTCGCAGATCGCGTCCGGGGGGTTGGGCTGGTCGGGGTAGGGCTGCCAGTGGATGCCGTCCGGCGAGCGCATGGCCCACAGCCCCTGCGCGGCCCCGGCGGCGGTCTCGGCGTCGGTGGGCCGGAACTTGGTCCAGAACTTGTAGCGCTCCTCGGCCGGGGCGCGGTCGTCGCGGATCACGGTGGCCCCCTGCAGGCTCTGCCGCTCGTCGTGCGGGACCAGCAGGTTGTTGCGCGTCGAGCCGCGGAACGACACCAGTCCCAGCTCGGGCTTGCGCCAGTGGATGCCGTCGTCCGACTCCGCGTAGGCCAGGCGCCGGGCGCCTTCCTCCAGCCCGCCCTTCAGCAGCGCGTCGTACCACAGGCGGAACGTCCCGTCGGGCTCGCGCCACACCGTGTTGTAGGCGCCGATGCCCAACTCCTCCCACGGCTTGTCGGGGGTGAGCACCGGCTCCGCGTGCTGCACGGGAGGATTCATGGTCAGCGTGATCCCCGAGCACGACGCGATGAAGCGCTCGTCGATGAAGAGCTGCCGCCGGCTGCCGACGTCGATCATGCCGCGTCCCCGCAGGTGACGACGATCTCGCAGTCCAGCAGCGACGGCCACGGTCTGGGGGTCGAGGCTCCCTCCAGGATCAGCAGCACCGAGTTCTCGCCCTCCTGCAGCCCCGGATCATCGAACACCAGCCACTCGTCGCCGCGCGAGTTGGCGAGCGTGCGATCGGGCGTGAACGGGATCCGGCAGCCGTTGACCGCCAGGTGCATCCGCTCCGTCGACCCCTCGTGGTCGCCGAGCCGCAGGCGCAGCTCGACGCCGCGGATGCGGCCGGCCGCCAGCCCCTTGCGCAGGTCGTCCCGCACCGTGGTGGCGAGCGCGTGGCCGGCGCCGGCGCCGCGTCCGCGCAGGGCGAGCCGCCGCGGCAGGACCGGCCGGTGGTCGGCGGCCGGTCCCGGCTGCGGGGGACCGGCAAGGTAGTAGCAGCGGTCGCGCCGCGCGAGCGCGCCGGGGTCGCGCAACTCGGTGAGCACGTGCAGGTGGTCTTCGTTCAGGTCGTGGTAGTAGCCGGGGACCGGACCCGCGCGGTGGCTCCCGTAGTCGTAGTTGAACACCGCGATGCCCTGCGCGCCCTCCCGGTACCCGTTCAGGGCCGCGCCGCGCAGCACGGCGGGCGGGTTGCGCTCGTACCCCTCCTGTGGCGAGGCGCCGTAGGTGGCGCCGTCGAAGCCGCGGTAGATCAGCACCGGGCCGTCACCGGCCGCGGCGGCGGCCTCGGCTACGTCCGCACGGGTGATACAGTAGCCGGGCGAGGAGAGCACGACGATGTCGGCCAGCCCCTCGCGGATCCACTCCAGCGTGTCCAGGCCGACCAGCAGCGACTCGCCGATGCTGGTCGGCACCCTCACGATGAGCCGCAGCTCGCGCCCGCGCGCCGCGGAGTGGCGGCGGACGATCGCGCGTGCCTGCCGCACGAACCCGGTCATCGTGGGGATGTTCCGCACCGCCTCGCCGCCCTTGAAGAACGGCGGCGCCCGCGAGAAGTCGAGCTCCAGCCCGTCGAAGTCGTAGCGGGTCAGCGCCTCGTCCATGATGCCCAGGAAGCGCTCCCGCACCTCGTCGCGCGCGTAGTCCCACAGCCAGCTATACGTCCACGGGATGCCGTGCACGTCCTCCGGCAGGTCCGGGCCGATCAGCAGGTCGGGCCGCTCGATCTTCAGGCCTGAGCGTCCGTACCACATGCGGTCCTCGGAGTCCGTGTGGGCGTCGTTCATCCGCATCGATCCCACCACGCCCATGCCGTGCGCGCGGGCGCCGTCGAGGTAGACCTGCAGCAGGTCGTGGCCGTCCTCGATGACCGAGACGATCGTGTTGTAGAGCTCCTGGTGAGCGTTGGTGGCTTGCGCGTTGACGGCCGGCCGGCCGTGGATGTGCACGCCGTCGCCCTCGCGGATCGGGTGGCCGTGGATGTCGGTCGGCCCCCCGTCCACGTTCCACTCGGTGACGTTGTCGCACCAGAGTTGGCCGTGCGGGCTGCCCCGCCACGACAGGTCGTCGTCGATGCCGATCAGCGCGCACAGCATGTCGACCCCCGCCGCGCGCAGCGGGCCGGCCAGGCGCGTGATGTCGGCCGGCTCGTGACGCTCCTGGTAGTTGTTGATCCAGTTGCCGTCGGTGTTGAAGAGCAGGCGAGGCGGCCATGCCGCCGGTTGCGATGCCGCCGATGGCGGCCCGGAGTCCCGTGCGGCCATCGTCATCCTCCCTGCTGCCGCTCCCGCGGAACGCGTCAGTCCCCGAACTGGAAGGCGTACAGCTTCACGTCGCGCATCACGAAGCGCAGGCGCACCGGCCGGCCGGCCGCGCCGCTCACGTCCTCCCGTCCCTGCCAGGTGACCGTCTTGGACACGCCGTTGCCCAGCACGGCGTCGGCAGCGTCCATCTCGAACCCCGCCAGCGGGTGCCCCTCGGAGTCGAGCAGCTCGACCTTCAGCCAGCCGCCGGCTCCCGCGTCGCAGTTGAGAGTGAGCGTGCGGCCGGAGAAGCGCACCGGCGGCGTGATCAGCTCGCCGCCGCCGTAGTCCGCGTCGGCTGAGATGAACCCGTCGCGCCGCAGCGAGGCGCGGAAGATGCCGGAGTGCTTGCCCAGCTTCCGCTCGTCCTCGCTCTCCACCGGGCCGCCGTGCAGCCGCTTCATGCCGGCGTAGTACACCCAGAGCTCGTCCGCGACCGGGACCAGCCACGGGTTGGCGTACAGCATGCCGCTGGTGTTGGTGCCGTCCAGTCCGCGGCGCAGGAACGGCTGGCGGCCGCCCGCGCGGCTCCAGCGCACGCCGTCCCGGCTGGTCAGGAGCTGCACGTCCATGGTCGCAGGGAAGTCGTTCTCGCCCCAGTGGTAGAAGGCCGACGGCAGCATCAGGTAGACGTCCTCGGCCCACGGGTACTTCATGGCGCAGTTGGTGTAGAAGTCGATGTTCGGGCGCGGATCGTCGCGCTGCCATGGCACCGGGATGCCCAGGTCCTGCGCGTCCGCCTCGAAGACGACCTCCAGCGGCGACCACTCGCGGAAGTCGGGAGAGGTGATCCGGCCGACGCACCGGTAGCTTCCCCGGCCGGCCGCCTCCGCCGCCTCGTCCACGATCTGGGTGTCCCGGACGCGGATGTAGCCGACGTAGAGCTGCAGCCGGTCGTCCCAGAACAGCATGTTCTGCACGTCGCACATGGCGTCGCGCGGGTTGGGCTGATCGGGATAGGTCTGCCAGTGGATGCCGTCCGGCGAGTGCATGGCCCACAGCCCCTGCAGCGCGCCGGCTTCGACCTCTTCGTCGGTGGGGCGGAACTTGGTCCACAGCTTGTAGCGCTCTTCGGCCGGCGCCCGGTCGTCGCGGAACACGGTGGCGCCCTGCATGCTCTGGCGCTCGATGTGGGGCGCGACGATGTTGTTGCGCGTCGATCCTCGGAAGGAGATCAGGCCAAGCTCCGGCTTCGTCCAGTAGATGCCGTCGTCCGATTCGGCATAGGCGAGGCGCCGGGCGCCCTCCGAGGGCAGGCCGGCCTTCATCCAGGCGTCGTACCACATGCGGAAGGCGCCGCCCGGTTCGCGCCACACGGTGTTGTAGGCGCCGATGCCCAGCTCCTCCCACGGCCGGTCGGCGACCACCACCGGCTCCGGGTGCTGGACCGGCGGGTTCATGGTCAGCGCCACGCCCTCGCTGGAGTCGATGAAGCGCCCGTCGATGAACAGTTGCCGCTGCGTACCGATGTCCAGCGTACTCATGAGCACACCACCATCGCTTCCACACCCTGCAGCACCGGCCACGGCTTTGGCGTCGAAGCGCCGTCCAGGATCAGGAGCACGGCGTTGCTGCCGGCCCGCAGGCCGGGATCGTCGAACACCAGCCACTCGTCGCCGGCGCTGTTGGCGATGGTGCGGTCCGGGGCGAAGGGGATGCGCCGGCCGTTGACCGCGAGATGCAGGCGCTCCTTCGACGCCTCGTGGTCGGTGAGGCGCAGCCGCAGCTCCGTGCGCCGGACGCGGCCGTCGGCGCGCCCCGCCTCGAGGTCGTCGTCGATCGTCACGTGCAGGGCATGACCGTCGCCGGCGCCGCGCCCGCGCAGCGCCAACCTGCGCGGCAGGACCGGCCGGTGGTCGCCCCAGCCGGACGGCGCCACCGGGCCTCCCAGGTAGTAGCAGCGGTCGCGCCGCGCCAGCGCTTCCGGTTCGCGCAGGTCGCGGATCGTCTGCAGGTGATCGTCGGTCAGGTCGTGGTAGTCGCCGGGGACCGGTCCGGCCCGGTGGGTCCCGTAGTCGTAGTTGAACAGCGCGATGCCGGCGGCGCCGTCGCGGTAGCCGTTCAGACCCGCGCCGCGCAGGACCGCAGGGGCGTTGCGCTCGTAGCCCTCCTGCGGCGAGACCGCGTAGGTGCTGCCGTCGAAGCCGCGGTACACCGGCACCGCGCCGCCGGCCGCCTCGACCGCGGCGGCCACGTCCGCCCGGGTCACGCAGTAGCCGGGCGAGGAGATCACGAACGCGTCGGCCAGCCCCTCGCGGATCCACGCCAGCGTGTCGATGCCGATGGACAGCGATTCGCCGATGCTGGTCGGGACGCGCACGACGAACCGCAGGTCGCGCCCGCGCCGCTCCGCATGGCGCCGTACGACGTCGCGTCCCTGCCGGACGAAGTCGGTCATGACGGGGATGTTCTGCACGACCTGGCCGCCGCGGAAGTAGGGAGGCTGCCGGCAGAAGTCGAACTCCAGGCCGTCGAAGTCGTAGCGGGTCAGGGTCTCGTCCGCGATGCCCAGGAAGCGCTCCCGCACCTCGTCCTGGGCGTAGTCCCACATCCAACTGAACGTCCACTCGGCGCCGTGCCTGGCCTCGGGCATGGCCGAACCGATCAGCAGGTCGGGGCGCTCCATCTTCAGGGTGGAGCGCCCGTACCACATGCGGTCCTCGGAATCGGTGTGGGCATCGTTCATCCGCATGGACGCGAACACCGGCAGCCCGTGCTCGCGGGCGCCGTCGACGTAGATCTGCATCAGGTCGTGGCCGTCGTCGATCACGGCGGTGATCGTGTTGAACAGCTCCTCGTGGGCGTTGGTGGCCTTGCGGTTGGCGGTGGCGCGGCCGTGGATGTGCACGGCGCCGTCGGAAATCGGGTTGCCGTGGATGTCGGTGGGCACGCCGTCCACGTTCCACTCGGTGACGTTGTCGCACCAGAGCTGGCCGTGCGGGCTGCCTCGCCATGACAGGTCGTCGTCGATGCCGATGAGCACCGAGAGCAGGTCGACCCCGGCGCCGCGGAGCGGGCCGATCATCCGCGTGAGGTCGGACGGGTCGTGCCGCTCCGGGTAATTGTTCACCCAGTTGCCGTCCGAATTGAACATCAGGCGCGGCGGCCAGGAAGCAGACATCGCTACCCTCCGGGGGTCGGTGTAGCATGATTCGTTCCCGCAAACCACCGGCAGGTCCCGTGACCAGGAGGGATACGATGTCTCAGTTCACCGACCCTGACCGACCCCGGCTCCTGTTCAACAGCGACGGCGGCTCAGCCGCGATGTACGCGTTCGAGCCGCCGATCACCCGTAATCAGCTCTGCCGCGTCATCGACTCGCTCGCCGGCACGCAGGTCGACGTGTTTATCGGCTGCGTCTCCGAGGGGTCGTTCTTCTGCCACGACACCAAGGTCGGCGAGGTGTACGGCTTCGACACGCCCGACGACGAGTTCGAGAACCAGAACTTCCGCCGTGGGGCGGTGAACGTCCGCGGGCTCATCCAGTCCGGCAACGATCCGGTGACCGTGTGGGCGGACCGCGCCCACGCCGCCGGCATGAAGTTCTGGCCGAGCGTGCGCATGAACGACATCCACAAGGACTGGTCGGAGCGGTGGCCGTCGCTGCGCACCCGCTGGGAGCTCGCGCGTCCGCACGTGCGCCTGGGCCACGACGCGCCGGAGCGCTACAAGCGGCGCTACCCGCGGCCGGGACAGCCGTCGGACGGCTTCAGTTGGGCGTTCGACTTCTCCGTGGACGAGGTCCGCCAGCTCAAGGTCGACGTGATTGAGGAGCTCTGCACCGGCTACGACATCGACGGCTTCGAGCTCGATTTCCTCAGCCACCCCATGTACTTCAAGGAGGGCCGCGAGCGCGCAGGCGCCCCGTACCTGACCGAGATGATGCGCGAGGTGCGCGCGGTCGTGCGGCGGGCCGGCGCCGCCAAGGGTCGGGAGCTGACGCTGCTGGCGCGGGTGCTGCCGACCGAGGGGCAGTGCCTGGCGATCGGCATGGACGTGCGCACCTGGGCGGCCGAGAGGCTGGTGGACGTGCTGGCGCCCGCTACGCGCGGCTACCTGAACATGACCCCGGACGTGAGCGGCATGGTGGCGCTCGGCCACGAGCACGGATGCGAGGTGTACGGCGGGACGTCGGACCTCTGGGTCCCGTACTACACCGCCTACCCGGACAGGGACGGCAAGCGCAACCCGCGCGCATCCGTGCCGATGTTCCGCGCGGCGGCGGAAAAGGTCTGGCACGCCGGCGTCGACGCCATCCACGTGTTCAACTACGACTGCCACTGCACGGGCATCCAGCACCACGCGGTGGAGGAGCACATCGGCCTCGACGACGTGCCGCTGTTCAACCCGGACGAGTACCGGATCCTCACCGAGATCGGCGACCGCGAAGGAATCGCGCGCAAGGACAAGCATTACGTGGTCGCGCACGACGTGGACCGCAGGAGCGGCGGGCCCGACGAGCCCCTGCCGGTCGATCTGGCCGAGCCCGGTCAGGCCGCGGAGATCGATCTCATCGTCGCCGACGATCTGGACGGAGCCAGGAGCGAGGGGTCGCTCGCCGGCGTGGTCCTCAGGATCACCCTGGGCGGCTACCGGGACGGAAGCGACCGGCTGCGGGTCGAGCTCAACGACCAGCCGCTGGCCTGCGAGGCGAGCGGCCAGCAGCTCCGGTGCGGTGACGTGCCGGCCCGCCAGGGCAGCAACCGGTTGCGGATCGCGCTGGAGGCCCGCGCCGGCGGGGCGGGGGGGGCGCGCCCGGGG
>JAPOQV010000051.1 GCA_026710565.1 Spirochaetaceae bacterium
AGCGCAAGCTGCTCTGTGTCGGCGTGGACCTGCCCATCGATGCCGGCACGTGCGGGCGCTTCGTGCACGCCGGCTATCAACGCTGCATCCACTGCACGAGGCGCCGCTGGTGGCTGCTCAAGCACGCGCTGAACGCGGCCGAGGTCGCCGTCACCACGATGCTCGACGAGCACGCGGCTGACCACGACGCGCTCGACGGCGTCCCGGTGGCCGTCCCGCTTCTCGAGGACATCGGCGATCCCTGCCTGCGCTGGTGAGGTGGCGACCAGGAAACGACCGGCAATGTCCGGACACTGTCGCCAGCCAGCCGGCATCGCCGCTGGATCTCCGAGGTACGCCAGCATCACCCCGGCTGGCAACCTCACGCTTGTCAAGAATCGCTCCTTCAGCCACACCTGCTGATCCTCGAGTTTGCCGCCACCTGGCTGCCGCACCTCGAGGCGGTCGGCGCGTAGCTTCGAGGTGCGCTGGCGCACGGCCACCTCAGTGCGGCCGAGCCGATCGGCGAGCTCGACCAAGCGGCGGCCGTCGTGCGCGTAGTTGAGCGCATCGGCGAGGCGCACGGCCGTCGGTTGGCGTCCCAGCGCCGGGTCATGAACCCTCCGGCTCAGTTGCCGGCGGCCGGAGAAACGACCCACCAGCATGGACTTCGCGGGTTGGAGGGCGACTCTGCGCCGCCGCCGGGGGAATGCTCGCGAATTGTCGCCAACCTGACGGTCGAGCAGACCGGCTACGCGCCGATGCGGCTGAGCGAGGGGGGTGGCAAGGGCCAGGAGGCGGGTCAGGCGACCCGCTTCCCGGTGATGGCCTCGCGGAGGCCTTCGAGCAGGCCCTCGAGGTGCGCCATCCGCTCGCGCAGCTGGCCGATCTGCTCGCCGAGCTCCCGGCCCTGGCGCCGCAGGTCCTCGCCCTGGGCGTCCATCCGGCGACCGAGCTCGCGGTAATCGGCCCGCAGGCCGCGGAAGGCGGCGCCGATCGCGACGAGAATCGCGATCGCGGCGCCGACGACGGTCCAGGAGGCCGGGTCCATGTATCCCCATTCTAGGCGATGCAGCCGCTGGCCGCGCGGGCGTTTCGCCGAGCCGGCGGCCAGCCGGACGCGCCCCTCGCGGTGGTCGTGCTCACTCGCGCCGGGAGTTGGCCAGCCGCCGCCGCAGACTGCCCGAATGGACGCCGCCGGTCCGCGAGATACTGGGCCTCGCAGGGGTCGCAGGCGGATGGATCCACTCATACTCCGCGGATATCAGGGAACCGACCAGATTCGTGCAAAAATACACCCTAAGGATTCGGCCGGAGGTTTCGGGTGCTCATGATGCTGCACAGGGCCGTCCGGGACACGCCCGTGAGCTTGGCGATGGCGGTCTTCGAGATGCCCAGCTCGAGGAAGCGCCGGATCTTGTCCTCCTTGCCGTCGAGCCTGGTGCGAACATCCCTGGCGAACCAGGTTCGACAATGCCCCGCGGGGAGCTCCCGCGCGTCCCGGTGCAGAGCCGACGCAAAGCCCGGCAGTGATGGACCCACGTGGTAACGAGGGATTGCGTGTATTGACGACACCCGTCCTCCGGCCGTTATCCTCTGACGAAGACAACCGGGGTGGTGCTCGGTGAATGAGATGTCTCACCCGGATACGGCACAGATTTCTGTTCAGTGTACGGCCGATGGCCGCACCGCTACGACCGCCGAGCTGGTCGCTGTACCGTGGAGGCGAGTAGACCTTCACGGTCCTTGCACCGTTACTATCACCAACTATGGCCCGGAGGTCGTGCGAGTATGTAAACCATCGACGGCCGGCGACGGACACAGCACATGTTGGATAGTGCCGGCCGACGCATCTGACAAAGGCCTCGCACCCAGTCTAACTGCCTTGAACACTGCGAAGCCGGGCTGTGTCGTGTGCCGACGTGTTTCTTTTGTCCTACCCACCGCGCGCACATATCGCGTCCCGTTGCGTGCCGATAACCTCTGGACTTCCCTTGACGCCCTGAAGCGACGACACGGCGATGTTGCGGAAATGTCGCGCAATGCCCGGAAGGACTATGAGCGGTGGCAGCGTGAGATAAAACTGGTGTGTACGGCGCAGGCCGATATCCGGGGCTTTCCTCAAGGCGACGTTCGGCCGCATATCCCAGATCCACCCGACATTCTTGTCGTCCCTAACACTGGATCCGAGTACCCAGGTAGAAATGGCGTTGGGGTTGAAGTGTCAGAACTCGTTGACGAAGTCCAGCACCGGCGCTATTCGCTCGCCAAGGAGGTGGTGTCTTTGGCCGTACGACGATGGGTCGATCGAGACGGCAATTCCGAGCGTCCAGTTCGCCTTGCCTACGGAATCACAAGAAGGTTGATGTCCTGTCTGAGATCAAGTTCGAGGCGCAAGAGCAATGTTTTGGTAGAGGATGCCATACACATAATCGAGTGCAGTGTAAGAGAATTCATGAAACCGTCCTCCCCAACAGTAGCGTCACTTCGCGATCGGAACCGGAGGTTGGAGTCCCGCTGGATCCCATACGTCTGGGGAACCCGTCACGGGGGACGTGAGGTTCGCGAAGCCATCCATGTGCACGTTGCGGTGGCTAACTCGCAGGGGCTTGAGTCAGATTACATAAATCCGGTTTCTGGCACTACATACCGAAGCGGACGACTATTCAATGACTTTGGCGACGATGTGACCCTGGATGCGGAACGGCTACACAAACTTGTTCAACGGAAGGCCAACAAACTCCGAAAGCGATTTCCAGAGAGTAGCCCTTTTTGCTCACTAGTGGTGTGTCACTAGAACAATTTGACACTTCAGCTTCCGCGCGTGCGACACAACGACCCCCAATCGGTGCCCGACAATCGGCGGGTTTCGCGGTGTTGTCGGCCACGGACAGCGATGTAAGGCCATTTCGCGGACACACCACTAGTACTATATTTGACAGGAGAGTATTTTCCGAGCGGCCATGGGGAGACGGGTAGCCTTGGCATTCTTCGTGTCAGTGATGTCCATCCGGAGAGGTCGGTGCTGCATCAAATTGAGCCATTTTCGCACGTGTACGTAAAATGCGAATCGAGCAATTATGTCATCGACCGCGAGTCTAGACGTCTTGTGGAACTTCAGTAGACGTGGTGCCCGACGACCGCCACACATACTCAGCACCAATAAGGACAGAACGGTCGTGGGCTGGTGTTCGATAGCGGCTGTACACGGCCCGACTGGTCCTTTGCGATTCACAACGACATTCTGGCAGACGTCAGTGATTGACCGGTGGATC
>JAPOQV010000052.1 GCA_026710565.1 Spirochaetaceae bacterium
GCACGGATTGTTCCTTGAAGCCGGCCCTCATCTCCGCTCGGAGGGCACCGTCGCCTGCTTTGATCTCCTCCCGGAGAGAACGGTTGCTTGCCTTGATCTCCTCTCGGAGGGCACCGTCTCCTGTCCTGATCTCCTCCCGGAGGCCAGCATCGCCTGCCCTGATCTCCTCCCGGAGCTCGGTGCGCATGTCGCGCATCTCCTGGCGGAGCCCGCGCATCGAAGCGAGCAGGGCGGTGCCGAGGGCGATCGACGCTGCGATGATCCCGATCAGTTCTGTGCTCACGTACACCTCTTCGGGCGCCCTCGTTTCCCGCGAGTATCCTACCGGTCGACCGGCTTGGTGTCCCGCGAGGTAGGGGTGAACGGACGCCGTCTTGCCCATGACAACGGAGCGAGTGTCGCTGCCGCTTCAAGGCCTCGCTCCGGATCCACGTTCACTCGGGGACGATCTGCCACTCCGGGGCGGTGAGGTCGATCTCGCGCCCGGCGCGGGCGCTGGCATAGGCCCCCTGCACGACCGCCACGTCGGCGGCCGACTCCCAGCCCGACGGTCCCAGCGGGGTCTCGCCCTGCAGACGGCGCAGCAGGTCGCGGTAGACCGGCTCGTAGGGGCTCCCGGCGCCGGCCAGCGCCTCCTCGTGCTCGGCGCCCTCCCGCGTCACCAGCCGCCAGCCCTCGGCGTCGAAGGTCACCATCCCTTCCTCGAACACGTAGTGGGCATCCAGGGGCCACCACGCCGGGCGCGGCACGTAGCCGAGCTCCTCGTAGTGCATGGCCCCGCCCGCCCGGTAGCGGACCAGCGCCGAGGTACACGCCTCCACCGGATGCTCGGCCACGTGCGAGACCGATGCGCTCACCGTCACGGACTCAAGCCCCGGCAGGCAGGCGCGGGTCTGCGCCAGCCGGTGCAGGCCGACGTTCGCGAACATCCCGCCGCCGCTGGCTGCCGGGTCCAGGAACCAGGCGGGGCGCCCCTCGTGGAAGTAGAAGCGCGCGTTGTGATGGACCCCGCTGAGGAAGCGGCCCAGCGTCCCGTCCCGGAACCGCTCCCCGGTGAGCAGCGCTCCCGGGTGGTAGGCGGCGGTATCGGTCACCGCCAGGATGCGCCCGTGGCGGCGCGCCGCCTGCAGCATGGCCCGGCAATGCGCGACCGAGACGGCCAGCGGCTTCTCCACCAGCACGTGGCAGCCGGCCTGCAAGGCGGCCACCGCCACCTCGCAGTGCAGGTGGTGGGGCAGCGCCACCACGGCCACGTCCGCCCCTGACGCCAGCAGATCGCGGTAGTCCCGGTACCCTGCCACCCCGTACTCGCCGGCGCGGCTGCGCAGGACGCGCTCGTCCCGGTCGCACACTGCCGCAAGCCGCAGCCCGTCCTGCGCGGCGATGGCCGGCAGGTGGGAACGGGCGATGGCGCCCAGTCCGATGAACGCGACCGTGTAGCTCATGGGTACCGGAGGATACCGCGGCGGGCGTGCGGCTCCGTGATACGCTGCGCGCCCATGCGAATCACCAACCTCAAGGTCGATCTGTTCGCGTGGCACAGCGAGGTGTGGACGACCGGCGGTTCCACGTTCGGCGGCGCCACGCAGCTCGGCGTCGTGAGCGTGGAGACGGACGCCGGCATCACCGGCAACGCCTTTCTGGGCAGCTCCCACCTGAGCGGGCATCACCTGGCAGGCCCGCTCGTCGACTACCTCAAGCCGGTCGTCATGGGCCAGGACCCGCAGGACATAGGCCGACTGTGGCAGAGGCTCTGGAAGAAGAATCGCCAGGTGTCGATCCAGTCGATCGGCGCGATCGACGTCTGCCTGTGGGACATCAACGGCAAGGTCGCAGGCCTGCCCATCCACCGCCTGCTCGGTACCTGCAAGGACGCCGTTCCCGCCTACTCCAGCACCGCCTTCCACGAGACCGTGGACGCATACGTCGAGGAGGCGCTGCGCTTCAAGGACGCGGGCTGGACGGCGCACAAGATCCATCCGCACGGGGAGCCTGCCGCCGACATCGAGATCTGCCGCGCGGTGCGCGACGCGGTCGGCGCCGACTTCACGCTGATGCTCGACGCGATGTGGGCCTATCGGTACGCAGACGCGCTGCGCGTCGGCCGTGCCATGGAGGAGCTTGGCTACTACTGGTACGAAGACCCGCTGGCCGAGGAGGACATCTACAACTACGTGGACCTGGGGCAGAAGCTCGACATCCCCATCATGTGCACGGAGTACGCTCCCGGCCGGTTTCCCGCCATGAATGCATGGATCACGCAGCGGGCCACCGACATCCTCCGCGGCGACGTCGCCGTCACCGGCGGCATCACGCCGCTCGTTCGCCAGTGCCACCTTGCGGAGGGCTTCGCCATGCGCTGCGAGATCCACCACGGAGGCAACAGCCTCAACAACGTCGCCAACCTGCACGTGACCATGGCGGTCCCCAATTGCGAGTTCTACGAATTCTTTCCCTGTACCGGGGCGAACGTGTACGGCCTGGTCCGGGACATCGAGGTGGATGCCGCCGGCCTCGTGCACGCGCCGGACGAGCCCGGGCTCGGTTATCCGATCGACTGGGACCTGGTGAACCGGGACCGCACCGCCACGGTGGAGTAGGCGGCCGGCTCACACGGCGCGGTTGTCCTCGGCGTAGGCGACGTTGCCCTCGATGCCGTGCAGGGTGCCGAGCTGCCAGACGCCCCGGAACAGGCTGCGGCGCCGGGGCGGCATGGTCTCGGCGAACTCCGGCGACCAGGCGAGCTCGTCGCCGGTGGCCATCAGGTGCCACTGCGCCCACACCGAGTTGTAGCAGTTGAAGATCGCGCAGCGCGGGTTGTCCGGGTTGGTCCAGTCCTCGGAGGCGTGCAGCAGGCTCTCGGTGAAGATCAGCGCGGAGCCGGGAGGGCAACCATAGGTGTCCATCATCGCGCGCATCTTCGGCTCCCAGGGTGAGCCCGTGGTGTCCGGGTGGTACGGGTCGGGTCCGCCGTAGGGGAAGTTCGCCTTGTGGGAGCCGGACAGAAACGAGGTGCCGCCGGTTCCGGCCTTCACCTCCTCCAGCTCCCAGACGACCCTGGTCAGGCCGGAGAAGATGCGGTTGCCGGCCACCTGGTAGCGCATCGGGTTGGCGTGCTGCGGCGGGCGCACCACGTGCGCCATCTCCGTGCCGCCGAGGTCCTCCTTCTTCCAGCCGGCGTGCCGGACGGTCACGAACGAACCCTCGCAGCGGAAGGGGTAGGAGTCCTCCCGGTGGTAATGCGGCTCGGACAGGAGCTCCGCCAGGATGCCGGTGATGGCCGGGTGGTCGATCAACTCCTGCACGGCGCCCCGGTAGCCGTGCGCGATGCCGCCGTAGCACTGCGCCTTGAGCGGCGCGATCTCATCCTCGGAGAGGACCGCGGGCAGCAGGATCCAGCCGCGCAGGTCGTAGAAGAACCGCTGCTCGTCCGTCATCGGCGTCCCGTAGGTCATGCGGCGATGGTAGGCGTGTTCGCGTCCGCCCACAAAGAGGCGCCGCCGCGGACAAGCCGCGGCGGCGCCGGAGGTTCGATGTAGGCGAGCCTACATCCCGATGATGCGGTCGTGCTGCGCCTGCTTGATCTCGACGTAGCGCTCGGAGCCCATGGACTTCAAGGTGTTGACATAGTCGTCCCACTCGGCGCCCAGGTCGGCGTCGCCGGTGATGAACTTGGTCATCATCTCGCCGACGTAGGTGTTGATGTCGGTCAACAGTGCGCCGAGCTCGGAGGCCTCCTCGGCCGTGGGCATGAAGTTCGGCCAGATGGCGTCCGGCATGTGGTTCAGGTAGTCGGTCGGATCCATCCGGTAGACCTCCTCATCCGGGGTGGAAGCGGTGAGGTCGTCGAGGATCTGCTGGCCTTCCATGGAAAGCGCCAGGCCGTTCACCTGCGGCTCGAACCCGCCGTACCAGCGCTCCAGGTGCTGGAACGCCCCGACCTGCAGGCCGTGCTCCTCGATGGATGCGGCGACGTCGCCGATGAATTCGTAGGTCCCGTCCGCTCCCATCTGGAACGTCTCGCCCTCCAGGCCGACGGCCGAATACACGTGGCCGGGCTCGCCGTACCAGTAGTCGACCCAGCGCATGGTCTCGACCGGATGCTCGTTCTCCTTGGTGATCATGAACGACCAGTTGCCGCGCACGTTGTGGTCCACCCAGCTAATGACGTGGTCGCCGTGCGGACCGACGAACTGCGAGACGCCGGTGAAGTGCTTCTGCGGCTCGACGCCTACGTAACCGGGGGTGACCCAGGTGAACAGGCCGATGCGATTGTCGGCCGCGTCGGCCTGCCAGCGTGCGACGTCGACACCGGAGAAGAACTCCGGATGGTAGTAGCCGGCTTCCCACCACTCGTTGAGCTGCGCCAGCATCTCGCGATAGCGCTCGTCGGTCGGGATGAACCGGACCATGCCGTCCGGGCCCTGATCGATGTGGGCGCCCAGTCCGGGCAGACCCCGGTTGCCGAGGCCGTAGGCGCCGAAGAATGCCTGCCGCTGAATGAGCGTCGCGTTGCCGCTCTGGTGAATGGGGTACTCGTCGCCGGCGTCGCCGTTGCCGTTGGCGTCGTCGTTCTTGAACGCGGCGAGCACGGCGCCGAGCTCGTCGATCGTCCGCGGGACTTCCAGCCCCAGGTTGTCCAGGTAGGTCTGGTTGACGTAGAAGCGGACCATGGCGCTGTTCTTCTTGTACGCCACGAACGGCAGGGAGTGGATCTTGCCGTCCGGCATGACCAGCGCCTGCTCGATCGACGGGTCCGCCGCGAAGACCGCCTGGATGTTGGGACCGTGATCGGCGATCAGGTCGTCCAGGGCGATCAGGTTGCCGGCCAGCGACTGGCTGACGAGCTGGTCCTGGTTGAAGATCATCTGGTAGAACGCGTCGGGGAGCTGCTCGGCCGCCAGCCTGACCTGCAGGGTCTCGGCGAAGCCCGAGATCGGCCACTCCTCGAAGTTCACGGTGATGTTCGACAACTCCGCGAACCGCTGCCACGTCCACGTCTCACTGGCGGGGCCACGAACTCCCGGCCAGCTCAGGCGCACCATGTCCAGCGTGATGGGGTCCTTGGAGAGCGGCAGCCCCATGGCGTCGCGCTCCAAGTCGTCCGCGAAAGTCGCGCCTGCCGCGAGTGCGGCAAGCAACAGAATGCTCAACAGCTTCTTCATGCTGTCCTCCGTATGGATGTAGGTAGGCGCTCGCAACGCGAGCCTGAGTGTTCAGCCCTTGACGGCCCCCAGGGTGATGCCGCGTTCGAACGCCTTCCGCATGAAAGGAAAGATGATCAGGAGCGGCGCCGAGGATACGACCATCGATACGTACTTGATCCCCTCGCGGATTCTGATCTGCAGGTCGTAGTCGATGCGGTCCGACAGCATGGTCGCGACCGTCACCGAGTCCGCGGCGATGAGAATTTCCCGAAGTATCAGTTGCAGCGGGAACCTATCCCGCGAGGTGAGAAAGATCAACGCCTGGACGTACGAGTTCCAGTGCCCGATCCCGTAGCTCAGCGCCAGGAACGTCACCAGCGGCGTCGATACCGGCAGGACGACCCTGATCAGGAGCTGGAAGTTGCTGCACCCGTCGATGCGTCCGGCCTCCTGCATCTCGTTCGGCACGGCGGTCTCGAAGAAGGAGCGCGCGATGATGATCATGAAGGCGTTCACGGCGTTGGGAGCGACCATCGCCCAGAACGTGTCCAGCATGCCCAGGCTGCGCACCACCAGGTAGGTCGGGATCAGTCCGCCGGACAGGTACAGGGTGACGACCAGGATCTTCAGGATGGTCTTGCGGCCGCGCAGGTCCTTTCGCGACAGCGGGTACGCCGCGAGCACGGTCAGGAGCACGTTCAGCGTGACGCCGCCGATCATGTAGATCAGGCTGTTGCGGAAGCCGCTCCAGATCACCGGGGTGGTCAGGATGCGGTCGTATGCGTCGAACGTCAGGCCCTTCGGCCACAGCACCATCGGCTCTCTCAGCAACTCCTTGATGTCGCTGAACGAGGCGACGAAGACGTACCACAGCGGATAGATGATGACGATCAGGAACAGGCCGATCAGGGTGACGTTCACGACGTCGAAGAGCCGCTCCGACCGCGTGCGGGCCAACGCGTGCGTGCGGTCTTGGGGCGTCATCCCCACAGACTCACGCCGCGGACCCGCTTGGAGACGGTGTTCGCCGCGACCAGGAACAGCATGTTGATGGCCATGTTGAAGATCGAGATCGCCGTGGAATAGCTGAACTGGGCCTGCAGCAGGCCGGCCTTGTACACGTACGTCGAGATCACCTCCGAAGCCTCCAGGTTGAGGTCGTTCTGAAGCAGGAGCACCTTCTCGAACGCCAGGGTCATGATGTTGCCGATCTGCAGGATCAGCAGCATGACGATGATCGGCGAGATGGACGGCAGCGTGATGTGCCACATCCTGCGCACCTTGCGCGCACCGTCGATCACCGCAGCCTCGTAGTAGGAATCGGGAATGGAGGCCATTGCCGCCGTGTAGATGATCGTCGAGAACCCGACCCGCTGCCAGATCGAAGACCACACGTAGACGTGCCAGAAGTACTCGGGCTCGGCCAGGTAGTGGCGCGGCTCCAGTCCCAGCGCGCCGAGCAGTGCGTTGACGATGCCGGCGCTGGGCGAAAGGAAATTCACGATCATGCCGGCGACGACCATCACGGAGAGAAAGGTCGGCGCGTACGAGGTGATCTGCGCGATATTTCGAAAACGGAGCGAGCGCAGCTCGTTGAACATGAGCGCCAGCACGATCGATGCCGGGAACCCCACCACGAGCTCGTAGAGATTGATGCCGATGGTGTTCTTGAGGGTCCGGAACAGGTAGAACGATGAGAAGTAGCGGGCGAAGTGCTTCAGCCCCACCCAGGGACTGCCCCAGAATCCTCCGGAGACGGTGAAGTCGCGAAAGCCGATCTGGATGCCGTACAGCGGCCACAGCCAGAAGATCACGTAGAACAGGAAGACCGGGGCGAGCATCAGGTAGAGATCCGCGTTGCCGCGGATGCCGCGGGACTTCACGAATCCCCCGTGCCCGCGGATGCGCCGCGCAGCATCAGATGGCGGAACACGGGCGCGAGCGGATCACCCATCTCCAGCATGGCCGCGTGCATGCGTTCGCGCGCGTGGCGGACCCGGCGAGCATCGGCGGGACGCGGCGCAAGATTGCGCAGCTCGTGCGGATCGGCCGCCAGGTCGTAGAGCTCGTCCTGCATGCCGGCGTTGAAGACGTACTTGCTGTCTTCGAAGCGCAGCATGCGCTGGTCCAGGAGCACGTCCTGCCCGGTTCCGCAGCCTTCCGCCAGGAGATAGTCCCGCCAGGGAGCGTCGGGTGATTCGATCACCGGGACAAGCGAGCGGCCGTCCCGCTCGGCGGTCGGGCGGCTCACACCGGCCAGTTCCAGCACCGTCGCATGGAGGTCGCACAGGGAAACGAGGTTGCAACGCCTGCCGCCGTGCGTGTGGCCGGCCGGCTTGATCAGGTACGGGATCTTCATGATCTCCTCGTACATGTGGACCGCCTTGTTCTCCAGCCCGGCGTGGCACCCGTGCGAATCGCCGTGATCGGCGACGAAGATGATCGTCGTCTCGTCGTACAGTCCGGTCTCCCGGAGGTGGGCGATGAGCCGGCCTATCTGCTCGTCGATGCTCGACATGAATCCGTAGTAGTGCCGGAGCGCGGTCGCGAAGAACTCCCACGGCTGATCGAAGCGGCGCCACACGTCGTGGATCGCGGGTTTGTCGATGAGGGGATCGGCGAAGTTCGGCCAGGGCGGAATCGCCAGGTCCCGATACGCGTCGAGGTGCCGGGTGGGCGCGTAGAACGGCTCGTGCGGGCCCCAGAAATTGAGCTGGAAGTAGAACGGCCCCTCCTCCGATCGGAGGCGCTCCAGGTGCCAGATCGCCCTTTCGACGAGGAAGCACTCGTTGGTCGACTCCATGGGCGAGGTGACTTCGCCCCAGTGCGTGTGATTCGGATGGGTGTGCTCCCGGGGCTTCTGCTCGACGACGAATTCGAGCCCGTTGGATCGCAGGTACTCCTGGAACAGCGCGTACTCGTAACCGCCGCCGTGTCCGGGGAAATCATCGCCGATGAAGCCGCGGGTCGTGGGGAGCGCGTTGCCCGCGGTGAAGTACCAGTCCGGAAACGGGGCCGTGTCGGTCCCCGGCTCGGTCCGGTCGAAGCCGAGATGCCACTTGCCGGTGTACCCGCAGCGGTAGCCGGCCGCCGCCAGGCGGCGGCTCAGGAGATCCGGCGTGTCGGGCAGATCGTGGACGCGGCATCCGTAGCCGCGCGTGTTCGTCTGGATGCCGTGGTGCGACGGCTGCAACCCGGTCATCAGGCTCGCGCGGGCCGGCGAGCAGACCGCGCAGTTGGTGTAGCCGTTGTCGAACACGATGGCGTCGCGGGCGAAGCGGTCGAGGTGCGGGGTCCGGCAGAGGCCGTCCGGGGCGTAGCAGGAGAGCGTGTCCGCCCGCTGCTGGTCGGTGAGGATGAGGAGGATGTTCTGGTCGTTCACGAGCGATCGATTCCGCGGGTTTTGCGAGAGTGGAGTCAGGCGGCTCCGGCAGCCGTCGCGTGACCACGAGCGGGCGCCGTCTCGGGTACCTTCGGGGCGAACTGGTACTCGGGCTCGCGCTTCTGCCGTTCGAGGATGCCGTGGATCTGTGTCCAGGTCTCGCGCAGGCCGCGCGTGCAGCGTGGCATGTCGTGCCGGATCAGCCGGTGCAGGCGTCCGAGCCGGTAGCACGGCACGGCCGCGTACATGTGATGCTCGGTGTGGTAGTTCATGTGCCAGTACAGGAACTGCAGCACCGGGCTCAGGTAGATCGTGCGGCAGCACACCCGGAAGTCCGTGACCTCGTCCGTGAGGCCGATGTGCTGGGCCTCGTTGCAGAGCCGTTGCAGCCAGCCGCCGAAGGCGCGCGGAAAGGTGATCACCAGCGGCACGACCCACAGGCCGTTCGCCAGTGCCACCGCGGCGATGGCGAGGTGCCCGAGCAGCACGATGCGGTCCCAGTCGCGCCGCAGCCGACGCAGCTCGGGCTCGCTCGGGGGGAACAGATCCGCGATCCAGGACCCTTCCGGGCCGACGTAGCCCAGCGCGGTCCGCGCATAGCCGTGCAGCGCCGTGGGAATGTAGCGCAGGTCGACGATCCCCCACTTCCAGATGCCCCTGAGGTCGAAGCTGCGCGGGAACTCCACTTCGCGGTCGGCCGGCGGGTGCAGCGTGTACTTGTGGTGCGCGGTGTGGCTGGGCCAGAACACGTGATGGGTGTACCAGCCGAGGAACGCGTAGATCCTCAGAAACAGCCGATTCATCCACCGGGTCCGGAACACCGAGTCGTGGATCAGCTCGTGAAAACCGTTGACCAGGAAGTGCCAGAAGTGGCCGTTGACGAGCACCAGCACGGCCGTGACGTACCAGGGCCAGTGGAGGGAGGAGTAGATCGCGGCGCCCGACGCCGCAGCCAGAACGGCCAGGAAACCGAGGGTCTGCGCGAACCCCAGCAGATCGCTCCGCTGATTCAGCCTCTTCAACTCGTCGCGCGGGACCGGGCAACGGTACCAGGTGATGCGGCTACTCATGCGGCGTCCTCATTATACCTACGCCGGGGGAGAGGGAATCCATCGTGCACCGGGAAGCCGTTACGATGCGCGGCCCCACCAGCGGCGGATGCAGTCGGCGTTGTGCCTGGCGACCGCCTCGCGCCGGGCGGCGCTCCAGCCGCTCTCGATGACCGTGATCAGGCCGTCGTAGCCGTGGCGCCTGCAGGCGGACAGGATCGCCGGCCAGTCCTGCACGCAGGGCGCGTCCGGCAGTGCGGTGCCCCAGCCCTGCCCGTCATGCGTGAGGAACGGCGGCTCGCCGCCCGCGGCGCGGCGGAACGAGTGCACGAGCACGTTGCGCATGTGCGGCAGCAGCGGCGGAATACAGCTCAGGTAGTCCTCACCGGCCATGTGCAGGTGCGCGGAGTCGTAGAGCAGGCCGTAGTTGCGATGGCCGACCTGTGACAGCAGGCGGCGGGTGCCGGATGCCGTCTGCAGGTCGGTGCCGACGTGGTTGTTGCCGGCCAGCGCGACGCCATGCGCCTGCGCCCGCTCCGCGGCATTGCGCAGCCAGGCGGGATCCGAGCTGATCTTCAACAGCCGGCATTCGAGGTCGGCGCAGAGCCCCAGGTAGCGGTCGAAGAACGCGTCGCGCTCGTCACCGCGGTCAGGCAGTCCGCGCGCGGTCAGGCAGGTCACGGTCAACCCCTCGCCCCGGACGATGTCCAGCAACTCCCGGCGGCGGGCCGCCGGGGCATCCGGCGCGATCTGGGTCCGGCGCAGCTCCACGCCGCCGTAACCGGCCGACCGCGCGATCCGGCAGAACCGCGCGAACGGAACCGACTGCGCCCGGTAGCGGTCCTCGAAGAGAAACCCGCTCAGCGCAAGCAGCACGGGGCTACGCCAGCGCCGCGCGCACCTCTGCGCCGAGGCGCTTGTAGGCGTCGTCGTCGTGCGCGTGTCCGTAGCGCCACGCGCCTCGCCAGCCGGTCTCCCGCTGGATGCCCAGCAGATCCACGCAGATCGTGAAGCCCGCTCCGTAGATGGCCAGCCCGAACGCGTCGCCCTGCGGGACGGCCGGCGACATGTCCCACATCAGCCACGTCGGGATGCAGTGGTCGGGGTAGCTCGCCAGCCCCTCGTCGGACTGCAGGTGCGTTTCGAGGATGAAGGCGATGCGGTGCGCGGCGAGCTTCAGGATCTCCTCCCGGCGGTAGCCGGGCGCGTGGTCGTTCGCCGCCGCCAGGTCGTAGAAGGCGTCGAACTCCTCGCATGGGAACAGGTTGTCGTCGTACCCGGGGTGGTACATCTTCGCCAGCACCGAGTCGATGAGCGTGTCGGCGCGCGGGACCGTCAGTCCCAGCGGCTCCAACACGGCGATGATGATCTTGAAGGTGGTCTGGATTCCCCGGCCCCAGAAGCCGGTGTCCGGATCCTGCCGCGAATACACCCAGCGCAGGCACTCCAGCAGCGGATCGACCGGCGTCGTGCCGGCTAGGTGCCAGTCCGCGAGGCGTTTGACCATGCGGCCGACCCAGCTCCAGTTCGGCTCGACGCTCTTGATCCAGGGCAGGACCCGCTCAGGCTCGTCCTGCTGCGGCCAGTCGGGCGGCGGCGGGATCTGCAACTGGTCGACGCCATCGACCCCGTAGCCGCGCAGGCAGCCGTGCGAGTACTGGTTCATCGCCTCCTTGTGGGCGGCGGTGGGCGGCCACGGCTCGGCCGTGTCGTCCCAGTTCGGCGGCTTGTAGGCGAGCAGCGCCGGATCCTCGTAGCTGCCCGGCGCCACCTCCCGCGACTCGATCCAGCGGCGGCCGAGCCGTTGCTGATCGGCGTCGAGCACCCGGTTCAGGATGCCCGCCTCCTTGAGCTGCCCCAGGATGTAGTTGGTGGCGGCCACGTTGGCGTCGCGGGCCGAGTCCACCGCCCAGCTCATCCGGTACGGCGCCGCCGGGTCGCGCACGCGCTCGGCCCAGCGCACGAACCCGTCGGTCGCCGCCGTGAGCCGCTGCACGGCCTCCGCCTTCAGTTGCTGCAGATCCCGCTCCAGGAATGACGTGTCCATGCCCGCCAGCCTACCCTGTGACAAGAGAGCAGGTCGTGGCCGCTACAGCTCCGCCGGGTCGGCGATCCATGCAGCGCGCGTCCCCGTGGCCGATCAGCCCCAACGACGTCGACTATCTCCTGATCGACATCCGCCCGATGCGCGTGGCGGTGATCGGCGACTTCTGCCTCGACGTGTATCTGGTGCTCGACCCGGCCGCCGCCGAGATCTCCGTCGAGACCGGCCTGCCGACCCGACCGGTTGCCGAGCAGCGCTACTCGCTCGGCGGTGCCGGCAACGTGGCGGCCAATCTCGCCGCACTCGGTTGTACGCAGGTGCGCGCCTTTGGCGTGATCGGCGAGGACCCGTTCGGAGCGGAAGTGGCGCGCATCCTGCGTCGCACCGGGATCGACACCGGCGGCGTCCTGACCCAGGGGGAGGCGTGGGATACCTGCGCCTACACGAAGGTGCTGGAGGCGGGTAAAGCCGGGCAGCGCGAATCCAACCGCATCGACTACGGCACCTTCAACCGGCTGCGGCCGGAGACGGCCGACCGGCTGGCCGCTCAGCTCGCCGGCGCGCTCGCGGACGGGAAGGTCGATGCCGTGATCGTCAATCAGCAGGTGCGGCACGGCGTGCACACCGATCGCCTGCGGCGCAACCTGCGGGACGTGATCCGCCGGCACCCGGACACGCCGTGGGTGACCGACAGCCGGGACTTCGCGGACGACTTCGCGGGCACGGTCCGGAAGCTCAACGAAGCCGAGGCCGTGGCCGCGGCAGGCGGTGCGCTCGCGTCCGGCGACAGGTTCCGGTCCGCTCCGGCGGCCGCGCGAGAGCTGTTCCGGCGGTGGCGAGCGCCGGTGTTCGTGACTCGCGGGGACCGTGGCTGCCTGGCGTGCGACGGCGGCGGAGTGATCGAGCTGCCGTCGCCGAAGATGCCGACCGACGTCGATCCGGTCGGCGCGGGCGACGCGTTCCTGGCCGGCCTCACGGCCGCTCTGGCGGCCGGCCGCGACCCGGGTGCGGCCGCGGCGTTCGCGGGGCTGGCGGCCGGCGTCACCGTGACCAAGCTGCACCGCACCGGCACCGCCTCAGCGCGTGAAATAGGAGAGCTGGCGCGCAGGCAGCATCAGTAGTGGTAGCGGCACTGGACGACGACGCACCGGCCTTTCGCGACTCGGTAGACCAAGCGGTGCTCCTTCGTGATCCGGCGCGACCAGTAGCCAGCCAGCTCATGCTTCAGCGGTTCCGGCTTGCCGACCCCATGAGCGGGATCTCGCAGGCACTCCTCGATCAGCCGCGCGATCAGCCGCGCGATCCGGCGGGCCACCGCCCGGTCGTGCTGAGTCCAGTACCGGTACTCGGCCCAAGCTTGCCGGGAGAACGCGATGGCTGCCGGGTCTAGCCGGATCACCGCCGCTCCGTGATCTCCCCGTCGACGAGGTCGGCGTGCACGACGTTGCCCGCTTCAACGTCGGCGATGGCGGCGCGCAGGCGTTCAGCGTTTCGCGGTGAGCGCAGCAGGTGGAAGGTCTCCATGGTCGCGTCATACTCGGCCTTGGACAGCATGACCACCGGGTCGCCGGTCGTTCGCGTGATGACTACCGGCACCCGATCCTCGGTCACGCTGTCCATCAACGACTTGAGGTTCTGCCTCGCCTCGGTGTAGTTCGTGATCCGTTCAGTCGCCATGCGCGTGCGCCTCCTGAGTTCGCCGGCAGTCTGTACTGAATATTGTACGTACAGACATTCGTGCGTCAATCCTTCGTGGTATGGTGAAGTGCTTCATTCGTGAGGGAACATGGCTGTCGATAGTGCAGCGGCCGCACGCTGGGTAGTCGCCCGACAGGTGCGGCGGCGCGAGGCGCTACGCCGGCGGTTGCATGCGGCGCAGCGAGACGCGGCCCGGATCATCGCCATGATCGTCGCGGAGCACCGGCCACGGCGCATCTACCAGTGGGGATCGCTCGTGCATACCGAGCGGTTCGCCGAAATCTCCGACATCGACATCGCCGTCGAAGGCATGAGTTGCGACGAGCCCCTCCTCGCAACCATCCGGTCCCGGGCGGAGGCGATGACCGACCTGCACATCGATCTGGTTGTCATGGAGCGGCTCGACCCCGGGAGGGCCGACCTCATCCGGCGTTTCGGCACCATAGCCTGGCAGGCCGGCGAACATGGCTGACCGCGGCCTCGATGAGTTGATCGCCGAGCTCGCGCAGGCGCGGGATCGCCTGCAGGCTGTCTACGCGAAGCTGGGCCATGCGCGGGAGACGACGCTGCCGCGCATCGGCCGAACCGATGACGGCGCGCTGGTCGTGGCCGGCTACCTGGAAACCTACTACACGGCGCTGGAGACGTTCTTCGTCCGCGTGTCCGGATACTTCGAGAACAACCTGCCGCCGGGGCGCTGGCACTCGGCCCTGCTGGAGAACATGACCCTCGAGATCGAAGGGCTGCGGGCAAGGGTCGTCGGCGATCGCAACCTGGTTCGCCTGCGCGAACTGCTCCGGTTCCGGCACTTCCGTCGTTACTACGTGGAGATGGAGTACGACTGGACTCGCATCGACTTCCTGCTCACGACCCTGGACGATGCGCACCCGACGGTACTCGATGATCTCGAAGCGTTCGGCGCCTTCCTCCGCGATGTCCGCGACCGCGCCGGCGACGGCTAGCGTCGGCGGGGGCTCTGCCTACCGTCCGTTGGAGGTCGCGCCGTCGGGCGGCAACCGCCGCTTGCGCCGCATGCGTTCGTAGGACTCCGGCGTGCCGTCGTGGAACGAGCCGAACCAGCGGTCGAACGGGATGCCCGTGGTGCCGTAGTTGCACTCGAAGTGGCGGTGGTGCAGGTAGTGGAAGTAGTTGTCGATCGAGATCCGCGTGTCCGAGTCCTTCTTGAGGACGAGCTCGTCAAAGCCGGCGTGTCCCACCGCCGGACCGATGGCGGGACGCTGCATCAGGTAGAGCATGTGGATCGGGTGGGAGGGCACCACCAGCAGGATGATCCAGCGCGTGAAGTAGAGCAGGTGCTCGATCGGGTGCATGGACAGCCCCGACCAGGGGCCGACGTTGGTGTTGCGGTGGTGCAGGTAGTGGGCGGCTTTGTAGAGCGGCTTCCAGTGCGTGACGCGGTGGACGACGTAGAAGTGAAAGTCCTGCCAGAAGGGCAGCACCAGGAAGAACGCGAAGTGCCACACCGGATTGGCGCGCAGGTCGGCGAACGGAAGCAGGCCGTGGCCGTACGCCCACAGCAGCAGCACCTCGTACAGCGTCCAGATGGTCGCGCCGCTGGCGATGCTCCAGAACATGTTGTCCCAGGTCTGGTTGTTGAACAGGAACGCCTTGCTCTTGGTGCTCGGCCAGCGCTTGTTGTACTTGAAGCGCGTGCCCTGGGAGCGCCGCCAGTAGAGCGCCACGTGCCAGACGCCCGCGAGCACGAGCAGCATCGCCACGTTGCGCGCGTACATCGGCAGGATCCAGTCGGCGCGCAACTGCGTGAAGGTCGTCAGGTCGTGCGCGCCGGGTTGCAGGAATCGCCACGTGACCCAGGCGAGCCCGTAGTAGAACGCCGCGCCGAACGGCCACAGGAAGCCCGGAAACCCGATCAGGAAGCGCAGCAGCTTCGCAGGCTGCGGCGGCCAGACGAAGGGCTGGCCCTTCTGCAGCACTCTCGGCATCCATTCGCCTCTGGCGTCCCGCGTCGCCGTGCCGTCGTCGACGCGAGCGCTTGCCTCTGCCTGCACGGGAGTCTGAACGGTATCGGCCATCACCGAACGATGAGCCGCTTGCGCGATGCTGTCAACGACGGACGCGGCTCGGAGTCCGGCCTATACGGCCAGAAATCCCCCGTCCACGGGAACGGCGGCGCCGTGCACCATGTCGGCCAGGTCGCTGAGCAGCCAGGCCACGGCGTGCGCCACGTCCAGCGGCCGCGCGAACCGGCCGCGCGGAATGCGGGCCATCATCGGGTCCCGTCTGGCCGGGTCGCTCCACGCCAGGTCCGCCATTGGCGTCAGCGTGACCGTGGGATTGACGGCGTTGACCCGGATGTCGTGCGGTCCCAGCTCCAGCGCCATCACGCGCGTGAGCTGGTCCAGGGCGCCCTTCGAGGCACCGTACGACGCGTGATCGGCCAGCCCCCGCATCGACGCCTGGCTCGACAGGTTGACGATCGCCCCTCCGTCACCCGCGATCATGCCGCGGGCGATCACCTGGGTGACGATCAGGATGGCGCGAACGTTGACCGCCATCGTCGCGTCGAAGGCGTCGACGGTCGTCTCCAGGAACGGCTGCGGAATGGAGATGCCGGCGTTGTTGACCAGCAGATCGGCATGCCCGGCCCGCTCGGCGGCCCGCCGGGCCTCGCGCGCATCGCTCAGGTCGGCGACGATCGTGCTGCAGCCCGTCTCCGCGTGGAGGGTTTCCAGGTCCTCCGCGGTACGGCTGAGCGCCGTGACCTCTGCCCCCAGCTCGCCGAGCAGCGCGGCGATCTCGCGCCCGATCCCCTTGCCGGCACCGGTCACCAGCGCGCGCTTGCCGCGGAAGTCGATATCCATGGCGCCCATCTTCCCGGCCTTCATCCCGCGTCCAGGTCGATCTGCACCTTGACGCTGGTCGGCGGCATGGCGCACGCGTAGTCGAATGCGCGCACGCTCTCGCCGAAGGCGAAGGTGTCGGTGATCAGGGGCTTCACGTCGATGCGGCCGCTCGCCATCAGCGCCAGCGCCCGCGGGTAGACGTGGGCATAGCGGAAGACGGTCTCGATGCGCGCCTCCTTGACCTGAGCCGCCACCACGTCGAAGGCGACCGGCTCTCCGGGCATGCCGATCAGGACCACCCGGCCGCCCGGAGCCAGAGGTTCGAGAACGCCCGCGGCCGCCGCCGGGCTGCCCGAGCACTCGAACACGATGTCGGCGCCCCAGCCGTCGGTGAGGCCGGCGGTCACCTCCGCCAGGTCCTCCTGCGTGGGGTCGACGGTGGTGACCGGACCGAGCGAGGCGGCCAGCTCCAGCTTGGGCTGCACCGGGTCGGCGATCACGATGCGGCTGCACCCGCCGGCCAGCGCCGCCAGCGCCGTGACCATGCCGATCGGACCCGCGCCGATCACCACCGCAACGTCGCCCGGCTGGATGCGCGCCTTGTTCGCGGCGTGCATGCCGACCGCCAGCGGCTCGACCATCGCCGCCTCATCGAAGCCGACGTTGTCGGGAATCCGGAAGGTGAACGCCGCCGGGTGGACGACCGTGGGGCGGAGGACGCCGTGCACGGGCGGCGTCGCCCAGAAGCGCACCGCGGGATCGAGGTTGTAGATGCCCAGGCGGGACGCCCGGCTCGCGGGGTCGGGGATGCCCGGCTCCATGGTCACGCGGTCGCCCGCCTGCAGGTGGCTCACCGCGGAGCCCACTTCGACCACGACGCCGGCGGCCTCGTGCCCGAGCACCATCGGCGCGTCCACGACGAACGGCCCGATTCGCCCGTGCTGGTAGTAGTGCACGTCGCTGCCGCAGATCCCCACGGTATCGATGGCGATGCGGACGTCGCCGGCCGCCAGCGGCTCATCGAGATCGATCTCGCGCAAGGCGAGTTGTTGTTTCCGCTCCAGCACCAACGCCTGCATACGCCCTCCTCCGCTCGCGTGCAACGATAACATCGACCCGCATTCGACACTCCGGAGACTTGACGGAAGCGAGCCGACACACACGGTGAAATTGTGAGGAATATCACAGTTTCTGTGGAAGAAGAGGTTTATCACAGGGCGAGGATGTGGGCCGCGGAGCGGCGAACGTCGGTTTCGGCGATGGTGAGGAAGCTGCTGGTAGCAGTGGCGGCAGAGGAGACTCCGTTCGAGAGGCTGCGTCGCGAGGAAGGCGAGTTCTGCTCTACAGCGTGAGCACACATACTGGGACGCCGCGATTATCGAAACGGCGAGGATGCTCGAGTGTGACGAGTTGCTGACCGAGGACCTGAATGCCGGCCAGGTGTTCGACGGGCTGACGGTGGTCAGTCCCTTCGCCCGACCATGAGCGAGACGCTCTACAACGGCATCGTCCTGCCGGAGCCGTGGCCGCCGCGCCACGTCGATCCGAGCTCGCGCGAGCCGCTGCCGGTGCCCTACCTGGAACGTCCGCCCGAGGTGATTCCGATCGATCTGGGCCGCCAGCTCTTCGTCGACGACTTCCTGATCTCGGAGACGACGCTGGAGCGCCGGTTCGGCCGGCCGCAGGTGCACCCGAGCAGCCCGGTCCTGGTGCCGGCGACGCCGCAGGAGCTGGACGGCGGCCAGTGTCCGACGGCGGCCCCGTTCAACGACGGCCTCTGGTACGACCCCGCCGGCGGGCTCTGCGTGGTGGTCGGGGATGAGCTGCGGTTCTACTTTGCCGGCTTCTCCGGCGAGTCTCCGATCCTCGAACCAGGGAAGGAGGGCGACCGCGGCATCAACCGGTACCGCATGTACGCCGGCGCGAGCACCGGGCTGGCCACGCTGCGCCGCGACGGCTTCGCGGCGATGGCGACCGAAGACGAGCCGGGGTCGCTCGTCACCCGCCCGCTCTCGTTCAGCGGCGCGCACCTTTTCGTCAACGCCGCCTGCGCGGACGGCGAGTTGCGCGTGGAGGTTCTGGACGAGCGGGGCGGGGTGGTACCGGGATACACGGCCGCCGCCTGTGTCGCGCTGGCCGGCGACTCGACCCGCCACCGGATGGCGTGGCGGGGCGACGCGAGTCTGGCGCGGCTCGCCGGCCTGCCGGTGCGCTTCCGGTTCCATCTGCGCCGGGGAGCACTGTACGCCTTCTGGGTGTCCCGGAGCCCTCGGGGCGAAAGCTCGGGCTACGTCGCCGCCGGAGGTCCGGGCTTCGCCGGACCCACCGACGCCCGGTCTGATTGACGGGACCCCGGAAACCGGGCACCGTCGCGGCATGGCAACGGAAACACTGGTCAGCGCGGCGCCGAACGGCTCCGCCGTCGGCCCGGCTCCGCTCGCTCAGGCCGATGTCGACTTCTTTCACGAGAACGGCTTCCTGCGGATCCCGTCCGTGTTCACGCCCGCGGAGAGCCAGGCGCAGGCCGACGACCTGGACCGCCTGGCCCACGACTGGGCGACCGTCGACCGGCGCTGGCCGGGGCCCTGGCGCAAGGTCTACATGGACGACGAGGAGGAGAAGGAGGCCAAGCTCGAAGCCATGCACGAGCTGCACTTCTACTCGCGGGCGTGGCTGGATACGGTGACCAGTCCCAGGCTGATCGCATGCCTGGTGCCGCTCCTCGGACCCGACATCGAGCTGCACCACTCGGTCATGCATACCAAGCCGCCCGGCGGGCAGGTGTTTCCCATGCACCAGGACCATCCGTTCTACCCGCACGACGACGGGCGCTACCTGGACGTGCTCGTCCACCTCGACGACACCTGCCACGAAAACGGGGAGATCCGCTTCCTGGCCGGATCGCACAAGCAGGGTCCGCTCGAGCACATCACCGGCACGGAGGAGGAGCCCTCGGCGCCTCACCTGTCCACCGACGAGTACCGGCTGGCCGATTCGGTCCCGGTGCCGGCCAGGCGGGGCGATATCGTCGTGTTCAGCTACTACACTGTGCACGGCTCCTACATCAACCGGACGGAGCGGTCGCGGCGCATGGTCCGCGTCGGCTACCGGCACCCGCACAATCCGGAGAGCAACGGGGCGGGCCGCAAGCCCGGGCTCCTGGTGTCCGGCTACCGCGAGCGCCGCGGCGATGAAACGCTGCTGTTCTAAATGAGGCGCATATGACGTTGACTCAGGAACAGATTGACTCGTACCACGCGAACGGGTACGTGGGGGTCGACGGCGTACTTTCCGAGCGGGAGGTCTCCGAACTCCGGCGCGTCACCGACGAGTTCGTCGAACGGTCGCGCCAGGTTACCGAGCATACCGAGGTCTTCGACCTGGAGCCCGGACATTCCCCCGACCACCCGAAGCTTCGCCGCCTGAAGCGCCCGATCGTCCAGCACGAGGTCTACCGAGACATGCTCCATCACCAGGACATCCTCGCCATGGTCTCGCAGCTCATCGGACACGGCCTGCGGTGCAACGGCGACAAGCTCAACCTGAAGCTCCCGGAAATCGGGAGCCCGGTCGAGTGGCACCAGGACTGGGCGTTCTACCCGCACACCAACGACGACTTGCTGGCCGTCGGCATCTGCATCGACGACATGACGGTCGAGAACGGAGCCTTGCTGGTGATCCCCGGATCGCATCGCGGTCCGGTCTACGACCATCACATCGACAGCGGCTTCTGCGGCGCCATCACCGATCCCGCCTTCTCCGACGAGGGCGCCGTGCCCGTCGAGCTGGCGGCCGGCGGCATCTCCATTCACCATGTGCGGACCGTCCACGGCTCCACGCCGAACCGGTCGGAGCGGCCGCGCCGCCTGCTGCTGTTCCAATACTGCGCGCTCGACGCCTGGCCCATCGTCCACTTCAAAGACTGGGATGCCTTCAACGAGACCATCGTCCGCGGAGAGCCGACGAACGTTCCGCGCGTCGAACGCGTTCCGGTCCGCATGCCCATGCCGGAAGCGCTCCAGTCGGACGTCATCTACGAGTTGCAGACGGCCATGAAGGAACCCAAGCTCGCCTGACGTCTGCGCGGTGGCGCGGAGTCGCACTCTCACGTACGGAAGTGGCAGGCGACAGGGATGGCAACGATGAAGCGGCGGATGGACCGGATGCTGTTGGCGGCCGGAGTGTCCGTGCTGGTCGCATGCAGCGCGACCGAGGCCGCGACGGAGACGACGTCTCCTCGCGAAGCGATCGGTGCGGCCGCTGCCCCCATCAAGGTCACGTATTTCACGCCTGCGCAGACGGAAGGACCCTACTATCCTGTCAACAAGCCGAAGGATCGAGACAACGACCTGGTAGACCTTGAGGGGTCTGACGGCTCGCCAGCGGGGGAGATACTGGAGTTTGGCGGCAGGTTGTTCGACGCATCGGGAATGCCTGTAGCGGGCGCCGTCGTCGAGATCTGGCAGACCGACAACAACGGTGTCTATCTGCATCCCAACGATCCCGGCACTTCACGGCGGGACCCTCACTTCCAGTTCTATGGCGAGTCGGTGACCGCGGACGACGGCAGCTATCGATTCCGTACCATCGTCCCCGGCCACTATCGACCACGCCCGCGCCACATCCATGTGAAAATATGGATGAACGGCCGGGAGTTGCTCACGACCCAATTCTATTTTTCCGACGATCCCTACTTGGCATCGGATTCGGTCCTTGGCAGGGCGACCGCCGGTCAGAGGGCGCTCTATATCCAACTCGACGAAGGGCCTGGCACCGATCTCAGCCCTGCACGTATCGGCCACCGGGACATCGTCTTGCGGACCCATCTGTCGCAGCCGTAGCACCGGCCCGCCTGACCGCCTCGGTCAGGCGATGTGGTGGCTGGGAGTCCTGGTGGATTCGTACTGCCCGGTGGGGTCGGCACTCCTGACGGCGTCGGGGATCTCACCCGTCCACCAGCTCGGCGGCTCCGGGAAGGCGAACACGTCGTGCCAGGCCAGCAGCAGGGTGCGGCGCTGCTCGCTTCGGTTGGGCCATGCCGCATGCAGCAGGCGGGCGTCGGCGATCAGTAGATCACCTGCCCCCAGCGGCACGTCCACCGCATCGGGGTAGTCGGCGAAGGCGGGATGGGTCAGGTCCTCCAGAGCCTGCAGCTCCTCGCCGTGGGCATCGGGAAGGATGTCGTGCAGCCCATGGCGGGTGCGGTGACTGCCGGGGATGACGCGCAGACAGCCGTTCTCCCGCGTGGTGTCGACCAGGTAGTAGGAGAGGAAGATCCGGGTCGGCCAGGGAGTGGCCGCCCGCGGGCTGTCCCACTGCATGAAGTCCTGGTGCCAGTAGAGCGGCGGTCCGTGCGCGGGCTTGGACAGGATGATGACCACCTCGTCCGCGCGCAGGTTCTCCAGCCCGATCTCCCGGCACACCGCCCGTTGCGCCGGCAGGTCGATCGTCCGCGCCGCCATCGGGTCGGGGAAGCGTTGCGGGTCGTCCTCCGCCTGCCGCCGCTGCTCCGGCGCCATGGCCGACCAGCCGCGTTCGGTGTACACGAACAGGTCGCTGCCCTGGTAGCGGATCTCGTAGCGCACGTCGGTGCGGGCGAAGATGCCGTCCGACCATCCGCGCAGCTCTTCGACCAGATCCGCCGGCATCACCTGCGGGATCGACGTGTAGCCGCGCTGGACCAGCTCCTCTCTCTTGGCCAGGGCGTCATCAGGGGACAGAATCATCGCGCTCATCCTATCGTCTCTGCGATGATCCCTCACGCGCGGTGTCGCCCTTGACCTCCTCGACAGACAGCGAAGCCAAGTTCCTTACGGACGACGAGGTGCGGCGGTTCATCGTCGACGGATTTCTGGTGCGGCAGGTGGATGAGCTCGACCCCGGCTTTCACCAGGAGCTCTATCACCGTGCGCGTGAGCGCAGGCCGAGCAGCCTGCTGAGCGACGAGGTCGACGCCTGCATGCCGGAGCTCCACGCGGTGCTGAACGGCCCCACCGTATGCGGAGCGCTGCAGAGCATCCTGGGGCCGGGCTACATCCGGCATCCCCACACCGGGGCGACGGTCGACCGGGAGGAGGAGCAGCCCGCGTCGTCGCTGTTCGATCAGGGCTGGCACCGGGACAGCTATTGGGGCGTTCAGCGCGTCCGTCACCACCGGCCCCGCTGGCTGCTGTGCATGTACTACCCGACCGCCATCGACCTGGCGATGGGGCCGACCGCGATCGCACCCGGATCGCAGTACTACTCGCTTCCCGCGGACGGCGACGGCAGCGCCCGCCCGACGGAGCCACCGATTCGCCACGACCTGATCGACGATCCGCAACGTCTCATGCAGGGTGACGATCTGGCCGCGCGCGACCGGCTGCTGCGGGCGGCCATCGAGTCGATCGATCCGGCGACGCGCGAGGTGCCGATGACGGTGGAGGCCGGCAGCGTCGGCTTCTTTCACTACGACATCTACCACCGGCGGATGCGCCGCGCTGCGGCCGCCGGGGCGCCGCGGGTCATGTTCAAGTTTCTCTACGCGGCCGGGCAGGCTCGGACTCGCCCCTCGTGGGATCACCGGAGTGGCGATACGCCGCTGGCGATCGGACACGACGCCGTTCCTCACGCGCTGACCGCGTCCATAGGGTCGTTCATGCTCGGTGAGAGCGAAGCCGCGACACCTCCGCGGAACTCTGGTGGCTCCGACGCCTCGGCGCCGGTCAGCGGGACGATCGACGCGTTGCTTGGCGGCTGGACGGAAGCCGTGCGCATGGCGGCGGCCTACGAGCTGGCGCACGCGGCGCGCGCGGGAAGCACGGAGTCGGTAGCCGGGCTCATCCGGGCGCTCCGCCATGGCGGCGAGGCGACCCAGCGTGCCGCCATGCACGGCTTGACCGCCGCTGGAGGCGCCGCGGTCGGGCCGCTCATGGCGATACTGGCCGAGCCCGACGTCGATGATCACGTGACGTGCTGCGCGGTCCACGCGCTCGGCGAGGCCGCCTGCGAGCCGTCGCTGGCGATGGTGGACGCCGTTGGGACGGTCATGGATCGGGTCGGCGGCGGAGGGTGTCTCGCGCCGGTTCGCGGCCGACTCCACCGCCACCGGAGCCCGCCGCTCGGTGTCCACCGCCAAGGCGGTCAGGCTGGTGGAGCCA
>JAPOQV010000053.1 GCA_026710565.1 Spirochaetaceae bacterium
GCGGCGCAACTCGAACGGTACCTGGGGGACGAACGGCTGGCGCGGCAGTTTCCGGGCGTGCGCTTCATCGGCCTGGTCGTGGTGTTCCACGGCTGGGAGATGGCGTTCTGCGATGCCGTGCAAGGGGGCTCCCCGGCTTCCTGCTGAGGATTCTCGGAGTGCTCTTGATCGCGGTCTCCGCGGCGATGAGACGACCCGCGCTTCAACGCGGCGCGGAGACGTCGAGCGGCGCGGTGCCGCGTCCCGCGCACGCGAGCGAGGATCCGAACCGGTTGACCCGCAGCGTCGCCGTGTGCCCGTCCACCTCGACCGCGACGACACGCTGGCCGTCGATGCCGGCTGCCGAGCCGTCGTGCTCCACGCGCACCGGCGGCACCGCATCGCCCTCGCGCCCTACCTGGATCACGGTCACCAGCAGCCGCTCGCGGCCGGCGGCGTCGAACGCCGCGGTCAGGTGCCACTGCCGGGGGTACTCCTTCTCGTGGGAGCGCTCCGGGGCGACCGGGAAGCGGTCGGCGTGCGCCAGGCGCGCCGCGGCGGCGCCGGGCTCCGCGCAGAGCGTGAGCCGTGCCAGCGCCGGCGGGCTCTCGACCGTCGCGCTCACGCCGCCGTCCGCGCCGGCCGGCGCCTCGGAAGGCGCGGGCACGTCGAAGGGCACCGGCGCGTGGAAGGCGAGCTGCACGGGCCGCGGCTCCCGGGTGCCCACGTCGTCGATCACGACGAAGACGGCCGGCCGCAGGAAGATCACGTGGCGAATGGCGCGCTCGACGCCCAGCTCGGCCGCGCTGCGCTCGCTCAGGTGCAGCGGGCGGTGGGTGTGCTCGTGGGACTCGAGCCGGTACGCCGCGGTCGCGTCGCCGGCGCAGTAGTCGTAGTCCGGCCCGGTCGCGAAGGCGATGACGCGGCCCGAGGCATCCTGCCGCCAGACCGCCTGGCCGCGGTCGTCGACCAGCACCGCGTTGTGGGCGCGGGTGTGGCGGGTCCAGGCCAGGTCGTGCGGGCTGCCGTACCACGGGTAGAAACCGCTGTCGATCAACAGCGGCCGGCCGTACGCCTCCAGCACGAAGCTGTTCTGGTCGGCGTGGCTGTGGCTGAACGAGCCGAAGCGGCTGCTCTTGAAGCAGAGCATGACGTTCGCGTCGCGCGAGGTGAGGTCGCTGTGCAGCGCGACCCAGCCGGTGTCGGCCAGGTGGGTCGAGCGCGGCAGGTTGCGCGGCGGCGTGGCGGGCGGCGGCTCCGGCCAGGTGACGCGGGCGCTCAGCTCGGCCAGCGGGTCGCCGCCCGGCCCATCGCCGCCCTCTACCTGCTCGGCGTACCAGCGGTAGACGGGATCTCCGTAGACGCGCGCGTACAGCCCCATGATCTGCCGGTGCAGCGCCGGAGTGGTCGAGTACGAGGCGTCCCCGAAGCTGGTGCAGGTGCTCCACGGCGGCCTGAAGTACAGGAAGTGGCGGCCGTTGTTGCGGCCCCACGGCCGGTCGAAGTGGCCGGCGCCGGTGGCCACGTGCAGCAGGTGCGCCATGCGCTGGAAGTAGTGGCTGTACACGTAGCCGAAGCCCTGTCCCCAGCCGCCGTCGGCGCCGCCGTAGCCCGGGAACGCATCGGTCAGGAAGCGCTCGACGTCGTCCAGCCAGCCGGCAGCGTCCGGCACGTGGTGATACAGCGCGAGCGCCGCCACCGTCATCTCCGGCGGCCCGTAGACGATGCTGTGGCTGTCCAGGGGGTTGTCGAAGGTGTTGAGCACGCTGTTCCGGTGGAACTCCCGGGCGCGCGCGGCGAGCCCCGCGACGATCGGCTCACGCTCCGCGCCCAGGTCGTCCCAGAGGTAGTCCAGCGCCTGCGCCACGGACGGCACCACCCCGTGGAACTGGTGCGTGTTCAGGTAGGAGGTCCTCTCCAGGTCGAGCCCGGCCAGGTGCCGCATCCCGGCCGCCGCGTAGTCCCGGCACGCGCGGTCGCCGTCGAGCATGGCCACGAAGGCGGTCGCCGGCAGCGCACCGTACAGCGCGCGCAGCGGGTACATCATCCGCTCGTGCGCCGCGAAGGTCGCTTCGTCGCGCGGGTAGCGCTGGTCCCAGGTGGGCTCGCCCGGAAGCAGCAGGTCCTCGGGCAGCACGACCTCCGGCATCGGCTCCGCCCGCGCCGCCCCCGCGCGCGCGCGCCCCCTCGCCCCCCGCGCTGCCCACGCCTGCGCGGCCGGCCTCC
>JAPOQV010000054.1 GCA_026710565.1 Spirochaetaceae bacterium
GCCGGTGCGCGACATCGTCGCAGAGCCGCTGACCCTGAGCGGCACGGCGCGCGGCCGGCGCCAGACCGACGAGCGCGTGCGCGCCCTCCTGGCCGTCGTCGGCCTGAATCCCGATCACATCAACCGCTACCCGCACGCGTTCTCGGGCGGCCAGCGCCAGCGCATCGGTCTGGCGCGCGCGCTGGCCCTTGACCCCAAGCTGATCCTTGCCGACGAGCCGACCTCGGCGCTCGACGTATCGGTGCAGGCGCAGATCCTCAACCTGATGCTGCGCATCCAGGCCGAGCGTGACCTTGCGTACGTGTTCGTCTCGCACGACCTGCACGTCGTGCGTCACATGAGCGACCACATGATCGTCATGTACCTGGGCACGGTGGGCGAGACCGGCCCCACCGAGGAGGTGTTCACGCGGGCGCTGCACCCGTACACGGAGGCGCTGCTGTCGGCGGTCCCCGACCCGGACCATGCCGGCGACCGCGTGACGCTGGAGGGAGAGATCCCGGACCCGGCACACCGTCCGGCGGGCTGCTCGTTCCATCCGCGCTGCCCCTATCGCGAGGACATCTGCCGCACGGACGAACCCGTGCTCACCCCGATGGGCCGCGACCGCTTCGCCGCCTGCCACGTGGCGGCACGACGCCATGGTTCGGCACCGCCGCAAGACGCAGAGCCTTCTTCACTTGACATGTAGTGCGAAGCGCACTCGCGAGTTTTCCCAGCAATCCCGCGCGGATGTTCGTGGCCCTGAAGCAAGTGCGCGCGGTGGTTCAGCACGGCAGGATCACTCCCCCTTTGCGCCGGGCACGTCCCTGCGCTGGAAGATCCAGAGCGCTCCGCCGAGCAAGACCGCGGTGTATGCCAGCATGACGAAGAACGCCCTTGCGCTGTCGGTCGGGAACGCCGCGCTCATCCATGCGGAAACGTTGGAGCCCAGGAGCGTTACGTCCAGGACGTTTCCCAGCCGTCCGGCCATCCCGGCCAGCGCGGGAGCGATCAACAGCTCGAAGAGGAAGTAGCCCATCGACAGCGCCATGCCCTGTGCGTTGGACCCCGTCGCCACCGTCACGAACACGGCCAACGCGACGTACGGCGCCAGCGCGTACACCGCCTTGCCCAGCGCTGTTGCCACGGCCTTCCATGCCGCCGCGCTGCCAGCCACGAGCGGTCCCTCCCCGGCGGGCGGCAAGATTCCCGCGACGATGCTGGCAATGCCGACGAGCGCGGTTATGACGAGGATCCCGGCGCTGACCGCGACCATGAGCATGACGAACTTCGCGCTGAGCAACTGCCAGCGTCCCGCCCCTCGGGTCAGCGTCGCCCTCAGCGTGCCCAGACCGTACTCCACCCCGATGACCGTGGCCGCAAGGATCATGATGGGGATGACGAAGATCATGGGCAGTTGCCCGGTCGTGCGATTGAGGCTGAACGGCAGGGTGAACCCGCCCGCGCCTGCGCCGCCTGCGTCCAAGCCTACGCTTACCGACAGACCTTCGCCGCTCTCGAGAGCCGCGGCGCCGGTCCCCGCTGCCGCTACGGAATCGGCGCCAAGGTGGTAGCTGACATAGCCCATCCAGAAGGCGCCCTGCGTAATGGCGGCGATGATGCCCAGCAGTATCCAGGGCATCCGCCGTCGGCGCAGCTTGTACCACTCTCCTCTCGTGAGCGTCAGAACGTGGGATATCATGGTTTCCTCCATCAGTCGCTGCCGGTTACTTCCAGGAAATACTGTTCGAGGGACCGCCCGATCGGCGCCATCTCGGTGACGTAGACCTCGGAGCGGCTCATGGCCGCCACCAACTCCCCCGACCTGTCGACAGGCGCCGCCACGGAAAGTGCGCCATCCTCCGTCGTTCCCACCTCCCCGACCCAGTCCAGCGCCGCCAGTACCGCGCGCGCCTTCCCGTCGTCGGTGGTCTTCACGCGGACCAGTTCGTCCCTGTCCGCGCGGACCAGCTCGGCGACCTCGCCCTGGACCACCAGCTTTCCCTTCGAGATGATGGTGACGCGGTCGCAGACCTGTTCGATCTCGTGGAGCAGGTGGCTCGACAGCAGCACCGTCCTGCTGCCGTCGCCGAGGCTCCGTATCAACTCGCGCACCTGGATCATGCCCTCCGGGTCCAGGCCGTTGGTGGGCTCGTCCAGGCACACCAGCTCCGGGTCGCCCAGCAGGGCGTAGCCGATCCCCAGCCGCTGCTTCATCCCAAGCGAGTAGGTGTGGAAGCGGTCGTCGCCCCGGCCCGCCAGTCCCACCTTCTGGAGCAGGTGGTCGACCTCGGCCGACGAACCGCGTCCGGAGATGAGACGGAAGTACTCGAGATTCTCCCGCCCCGACAGGTTCGGATAGAAGGCCGGGCTCTCGATGACGGCCCCGATGCGGCGCAGCGCCTCCCGGTGTGGCACGGTCGAGCCTAACAGCCGAAAGCTGCCGGACGTCGGCCTCAGCACGCCGAGCAGCATCCCCATCGTCGTCGTCTTGCCGGACCCGTTCGGTCCCAGTAGTCCGTAGATATGGCCACGCCGCACCTCCATCGAGAGGTCGTCCACCGCCGTGATCTCTCCGAAACGCTTGGTCAGACCGTCGGTCTGAATGACCGGTTCATCCGTCATGTTCCCAATCCTTGCCAGGTTCCGTCGCCGATGAGCGGCAACCGCTACCTGCGGCGGAGCCTCACGATCCCTTCGGTGTCCACGTTCACGCTGCTCGTCTCACCGGAGTAGCGCACGTTGCCGACGCCTTCGACGCGTCCGGTCAGCGATCCGCCGTTCATGGTGATCCGGAGCTGGTTGGCGCCCGCCATGGCAAGCACCGCGTTCTCGACCAGCGACTCTTCCAGGTCGATGTTGCCGGCGCCCGCGGTCTGCAGTGTCAGATCACCGATGGTGCTGTCCTCGAAGACCAGGTTGGTCGCTCCGTCCAAACGCACCGTGAGCTCTGCCGCATCGAGGCCGACGACCGTGGCGTTCACGACCCCGGCGAGGCTCAGCGTCTCGATCGCCGGTGCGGTGATCATGATCCGGGCTGTCCGGTCCTCGTCGGCGTCGGTGAAGTAGATGCTGAGCCGATCGCCGGCGGTCGACACCTCGGCGGTGTCGACCAGGTCCTGGTCGCCGATCAGCACCGCACTGTACTCGGCGGCATGGGTGAGGTGCAGCTCCCATCCGCCGCTCAGCGCTATGGCGGTGAACCGCTCTATCTCGATCTGCCGATCCCCCTCGATCTGCCGATCGAACTCAAGTCCATCGCCGTCCTCGCGGGCCGGCGCTGCGAACACGCGAATCGCCACCACGACTCCCGCGGTAAGCAGGACCAGGACGATTCCCGAGGTCGCCAATATTCGATTCGTATACATCAAATGACTCCTTCTTCGGTCCGCGCCGCAGAGCGGCTGCGGTCACGGTAGTGTGGTTCCAGATCGCTCAGCTCCAGGCCGAGTAGATCCATGGTCTTGAACAGGTCCGGAAGATCGCGGTCGATGAAGCTGCGGCGCTTCAACTCGCGCGCCTCGTGATAGGCGCGGTCGGTCACGAAGTAGCCGATGCCGCGGCGGTTGAAGATGATCCCCTGATCCTGCAGGTAGGCGTAGGTACGGGTGACCGTATTCGGATTCACCTGGACGTCCATCGCCAGCTCGCGGATGGAGGGAATGCGGTCCCCGCCGTGCCAGACGCGCCGCAGCACGTTCTCACAAATGTAGTCGCCGATCTGCAGGTAGATGGCCTGCGGTTGGGTGAACTCCACGATTACACTTCCGTCTCGCTCAGTCGGAGCCAGGTCAGGAACCAGAACAGCGGCCCCATGATCCCCCAGAAGAAGATATTCGCGCCCGCTTCGATCGCCTCGACGACATGCGGAGCACTCGCCAACAGGGGATCGAAGTTGCCGGTGAACTCGAAGAACAGCAGCCACGCCACGCCCGCGGCGATCAGGGCCAGCCCCAGGAACAACCCGGAAAGGGACAGGATTACCTTGAGCGCGTTCCAGCGCCGGAAGTAGACCGCCCCGAACAGGAACAGCGAGCTGGTCACCAGGTACGCCATGACCGTGCGCCAGACGTCCACCGACGGCGCGAAGACGGGTTGCGACCATCCCCGGATGAGCTGGCCGACGCCGGCCCCCAGCAGGGTCGCCAGGAAATAGCCGGCCACGGCGACGGCCGCATACCCGACGGTGGACAGCAGAACCCGCACCGCCCAGCGCTCCAGCGTCGAGATCGGCAGCGTCAGGTAGGCATGCGCCCGCGGCTTGTCCGGCAGCTCGGCGAACAGCGTGCTGGTAAACAGGACACCACCGGCGACCAGCGCCAGCGGAAAGAACGTCGCGTGAAACTCATCGCCTGCGGGCTCCGGGGAGAACACGCTGACGACCAGGATCACGGCCGCCACCGCACCCGCTCCGACCAGAACCGCCCGACGGTGCTGTTGGAGATCGGCACGCAGCGCGTGCCACGCCCGCGCCACCGAGAATACGTTGCTCTGGTACATCATTCGCTCCTTTTGTCCGAGTCCGCGCTGGCGAACGCCGCTTCCACCCGCCGGTGATCGGCGCACACCGAGTTGAACAACAGCTCGAGGTCGATGGCCGACTCGGACATCGGTCCGCCGCGCTCGGCGGGCACCAGGGCACGACCGGCGTGCGCGCCGCCTGCGCCGCTGCTGAGCTCCACGTAGATGGCGTGACCGTTGCCCGGCGCCCCGGCGGGGCCTGCCTCGCGCACCGCCAGCGCGGTCGAGATCTCCTCCACCGAGTGCTGAAAGACGATCGACCCCTGCTCCAGGATCAGGATCGGATCGATCAGGTGCTCCAGGTCCCGGACCTGGTGGGTCGAGACGACGATCACCCGGTCGTCGGCCGCCGCGCCGGCAAGCAGGCGGCGGAACTGGCTCTTGGCGGGAATGTCGAGCCCGTTGGTCGGCTCGTCGAGCAGCAGCAACCGGCACCCGCTGGCCACCGCAAAGGCGAGCAGCACCTTCTTCTTCTGCCCGTATGACATGGCGGTCATGCGCTGCGTCGGATCGATCTCCAGCTCTTCCAGGTAGCGCTCCATCGCGGCGTGGTCGAAACGGGGATAGAACACGCCGTAGAGCCCGACCAACCCGCGAGCAGACAGCGCGGGGGTATGGAACTCCTCCGGCACGAAGTACAGCTCGCGCAGGAACGCCGGCGTGCGGCGGCGCACCTGTTCACCGGCGACGCGGGCGCTGCCCGCCTTGGGGAACAGCAGCCCTGACATCAGGTTCAGCAACGTGGTCTTGCCCGCGCCGTTGCGGCCGAGCAGCCCGTAGACGTTGCCGGGCTCCAGCTTGAGGTCCAGCCCTTCGAACAGCCGACCCCTCTTGCCGTACCCGAACGCGACTCCTTCAAGTTCAACCATTCGCTCCTCCTCGTGATCGATAGGCCCAGTGTACTACTTCACTGGTACACTGGTCAACAGTGGGAGTAAGCAGGCGGATGGCAGTATGCGCGCCCTACCCCGTGAGGTAGTGTCTCAGGCGAGGATCACGATGAAGATCAAGCAGTCCATCGCCTTCCCGATCTTCGGGACGGACAAACTCCCCTTGGGCGACCTGTGCCGGCATGCGGCCGAGATCGGCTACGCCGCGATCGAGATGTGGGGGCGCCGGGGCGGCGGAGCGTCCGGAGAGGAAGACTTCGACGAGGTCGTGGCCACGGCTCGCGAGCACGGGCTGCGCATGGTGAGCACGTGCGGCCACGGCACCCTCCAGAACGGCGCCAACAACCCCGCCAACCACGACCGCATCGTCAGCGAGCTGCGGGAAACCATCGATCTGGCTGCGGCCAACGACGTCCCCAACGTGATCGCCTTCGCCGGCAACCGGCTGGACGGCCAGAGCGACCTGGAGGGCATGGTCGAGTGTGCCCGCGTGCTGCGCCGCGTGGCTCCCATCGCCGAGGAGGCCGGCGTCAACGTCAACGTCGAGCTGCTGAACTCACGGGTCAATCATCCCGGCTACCTGTGCGACCACACCGACTGGGGCATCGCGCTGTGCGAGATGGTGGGCAGTCCGCGCATCAAGCTGCTGTTCGACATCTACCACATGCAGATCATGGAGGGCGACGTGATCCGCTCCCTCCGGCGCGCCCTCCCCCACATCGGACACTTCCACACGGCCGGCAACCCCGGCCGCCAGGACCTGGACGACACCCAGGAGCTGAACTACCGCGGGATCTGCCGGGCGATCGCCGCCACCGACTACGACGGCTACGTCGGCCACGAGTTCGTCCCGGCCGGCGACATCGTCCCCGCCCTGAAGCACGCCTTCGACGTCTGCAACGTCGGAGCGTAGGGAGAAGCTTCCTAACCAGGATTAAGATGTTTCGTGTAGATCTGCAAGAAAACCGGATCCTCAAGCTTGACCAGAAGCGATTTTCTGATTTTGGTCTGCGTGAGCGCACACACCTCCAGCAGTGGATGGCCGACACTCCCGATGCACTCGGCGAAGAGTTGCTCATCATCCAGCAGGAATTCGACGGGTTTGCCGACACGCGCGAGCGGCTCGACCTGTTGGCGCTCGACAAGAGTGGCCAGTTGGTGATCATCGAGAACAAGCTCGACGACACCGGCCGTGATGTCGTGTGGCAGGCGCTGAAGTATGCCGCCTACTGCTCGACGCTCAAGAAGGCGCAAGTGCTCGACATCTTCCAGCGGTATCTCGACCGCCACGGCGACGGAGGGGACGCGGAGACGAAGATCAGCGAATTCCTCGACGAGGACTCATTGGACGAGGTTGTACTGAATTCCGGCACCGACCAGCGCATCATCTTCATCGCTGCCAACTTCCGCAGGGAAGTGACGGCCGCAGTCCTCTGGCTAATCGATCATCGGGTTCGCGCACAGTGCTTCCGAGTGATTCCGTACGGTTACGGCGAAGAGCTGTTCATCGATTTGCAGCAGATCATCCCGACGCCGGAAGCCGTGGACTTCATGATCAGCATGGCGGAGAAAGAGGACGAGGAGGAGTCGCTCGGCGGCGCACAACGACGAAGCCACGAGATCCGCGCCGCCTTTTGGGAGCGGGCATTAGAAGCGCTCAGCGAGCAGGGGGTCTCCCTTTATCAGAATATCAGTCCCTCGAAGGACCACTGGCTCAGCGCCGGTACCGGAATCTCGGGATGTGTCTATAGCCTGCACTTCCTGAGAACCGAGGCGCGCGTGCTGCTGGACCTGCAACGGAGCAGCAAAGAAGAGAACAAGTGGCTGTTCGACCGCCTGAAAGCACAGAGGGAGCAATTGGAACGCGACTTTGGTGGCCCGCTCGAGTGGCGACGCATGGATGACAAGAAGTCGAGCCGCATTGACTGGTCGCGATCGTTTGACTCGTACAACAAGGAAGTGTGGCCGGAAATCGCGAAGTGGTTGGCAGAGCATGTGAGGCGGCTCGAAGTCGCGTTCAAGCCACGCCTCCAGCACTTGAACCGCGAGTTGAAAGCGCGTGGAGGTCCGCCTCAGGACGCTACTTGATCGCGACCAGGCAGGGAAGGTGTCTCAGGTGGTACGTGCTGGTGGAGTCCAGGCCGTAGCCGCCGATCCAGGGACTCTCGCCGTCGATCACGGGGATCTCGAAGCCGACAAACTCGGGACTGGCTGCCCGGCGCTGCTCCAGCACCTGCTGGTCGGGATCGTTCGGCAGCTTGTCGAACATGACGCACGCCCGGACGTCCTTGGCACCCCACTCCTGCAGCTTGGCTCGCAGCGTAGCCATGGTGGTGCCTCGATCGAGCACGTCATCGAGCAACAGGACGCTCTTGCCCTGGACGCCGACCGGCTCCAGCTGAATCCGTATTTCCTGTTGGGTCTTGCTCTCGTAGGAAGAGGCCTTGGTCAGGTCGTACTTGATGTTCAGCGAGCTGCACTTGGCCAACGCCCTGCCGATGTCCGTGGCCAGGAATACCGCTCCGGTCAGGATCGGTAACAGGATGAGCTCTTCCTCATCCACATAGGTCCTGCCGATCTCTTCCGCAAGCTCGTCCACCCTGCGCTGTATCTCGTCTTCCGATAGCAGCACCGACGCTATCAGCTCGCGTATCACGGCAGGCAGGACGATCCCGTAGTCTTCCAGCGTGACGCCGTCCTTTGGTTTCGCGGCAGGGATATCGCTCATGGTGACTCCTTACAATCCGGATCGACGGCCACGCGGATGCAGTCGTGGGCGCGGATGTGGGCGGTGTCGTACGCCTGCGCCACATCGGCCAGCGGGAAGCGATGGGTGATGATGCCGTCCACGGACACTTGGCCGTGCGCGATCAGGTCGATCGCCAGCTCGAACAGCGTCCTGCCGCCCGCGCCGGAGAAACGCGTCTGGGGCTGCTTGCTGTGGAATGAGAAGAAGTCGAAGGTGAACGTTCGCTCCTTCAGGCCGCCGAAGAACAGGATCTCTCCCCGGCTGCGCACCACCTGCGCGCACAGGTTGATCGCCTCGGGCTCGCCGGTCGCGTCGATCACGGTGTCGGCAAGGCCGCCGTCCAGAGCGTCGGCAATCCGGTCGGTCACCTCGCCGGCGGTGCCGTCGACGACGTGGGTGGCCCCGAAGCGCTCGGCTACCTTGCGGCGCGCCGGCATCAGCTCGACCCCGACCACGCGCCGCGCTCCCATGCGGCGCAGCAGGGTGTCGAACATCAGGCCGATGCCGCCCTGGCCGATCACGACGACGTCACCGGCGATCACGTTCGTGAGCTTCTGCATGCCGCTGATCACGGTGGCCAGCGGCTGCGCCATCACCATGTGCTCGATCGGGTGCTCGGGAACCGGGAACACCCGGTCGACCGGGGTCACAAAGCGCTCCGCCATGCCGTCTTGAGCGGCCGGCAACGCCAGCACGCGCTCGCCCGCCTCAAACGGGACCCTCGCCTTGGACCCGCAACACACCTCCTCGACGACGCCGATGATCTCGTGACCGCTGCGTCCCGGCACCAGCGGATACTCGTCCGCCGGCAGGGTGTAGACCGACTTGAGGTCGCTGCCGCAAATGGAGACGATCTCCGGCCGGATCACGGCATGGTCGGCCTTCGCCTGCGGCTCATCCACCTCGACGACGGAGATCCGTCCGGGAGCGGTGACGTGCGCGGCCTTCATCGCGCCGTGATCATGCCAGCCGAGCCGCTCCGTGGCGACCTGCGGATGGACCGGCGCTCGGCGGTCTACTACCCTGACGGTCATGTCTGCATCAGGTGCCAACGGCCTGCCGCGCCTCGCCGAGGGCGGCGTCTACCAGAAGCTCGGCGTCGTGCCGATTCTCAACGCGCGCAGCAACTCGACCGCGTTCGGCGGCTCCTCGCCGTCGGCGGTGGTCCGCGCCGCGATGGACGAGGCCGGCCGCGGCTGGACGGACATGGCCGACCTCATGCGCAAGACCGGCGACTACATCGCCGCCCTGCTCGGCTGCGAGACCGCGCACCCCACCTCCGGCTGCGCGGCCGCAATCATCCTGAGCTCCGCGATCGCCATGACCCGCGACGACGGCGTCAAGATGGCGCGCCTGCCCAACACCACCGGCCGGAACAACCAGGTCCTGATCCAGCGCCAGCACCGCTACTGGGTACAGCCCTGCTTCACGTTCGCCGGCGGCCGGCTGGTGCCGGTCGGGCGCGACGACGGCTGCACGGGGGAAGAACTGGAGGCGGCCATCGGCGAGGACACCGTCGCCATCGCCCACCCGTTCTCACAGCCGGCCGGCTACCTGTTCCCGCCGCGCACCGGCGACCTCCCCCTGGAGGACGTGGTCGCCATCGGCCGGCGCCACGACGTGCCGGTGATCGTCGACGCCGCGGCCCAGATCTACCCGCTGGAGCACTTCCGCTGGATCGCGCAGGCGGCCGACATGGTCTGCTTCGGCGGCAAGTACTTCGGCAGCTCACACTCGACCGGCATGGTCACCGGCCGCCGCAAGTACATCGATCCGCTGCGCAAGCTGGACTTCTCCGGCAGCATCGCCAACGACGAGGTCCCCGTCGGCAGCGGCTACGCCTTCGGGCGCGGCATGAAGCTGGACCGGCAGCAGGTGGTGGCCCTGGCGGTCGCGCTGGACGTCTGGTTCAACACCGATCACGAGGCGCGCCTGGCCGAGTATCACCGCCGGATGGGGGTCATCCAGGAGCAGCTCGCCGACATCCCGCACGTCTCGGCGGAGCCCGTGCCCTACGACAACTACCAGTTGGTGCGGCTGTTCATCACCCTGGGCGAGGAGTTCCCGGCCACCGCCGAACAGGTCGTCGACGACCTCGACAAGGGTTCGCCGCGCATCCTGGTGGGATCGGAGGGCGAACGCGAGGTGTTCGTCGGCCCGCACGTGCTGTCGGAAGGCGACGAACGCATCGTCGCCGGCCAGCTCCGCAGCGTCCTGCTCGCTCGCCTGCGCTCCTAGGGAGCACGGGCGTGGTGCATCTCCGGGCCACGATCTCCCACACCCTTCCGATCGGCGGCGAGGGCGGCCCCAACGGCCTGACCTGGGACGGATCGCACCTGTGGAGCTGTGACTGCGACAGCTTCGTCATCGATCGCATCGAGCCCGTGACGGGCGCGTCGGTCCGCTCCTTCCGGCCGGTCGACAGCATCCCGGCCGGCCTGGCGTGGGACGGCTCCGCGCTCTGGGTGTCCGTCCCCTACCACCTGAAGGTGTACGCGCTGGACCCTGCCGACGGCGCCGTGCGCCGCTCGATCCCGGCGCCGGCGCCGAAGTGCCACGGCGTCACCTGGGACGGATCGCACCTGTGGACGAGCTGCCCGGTCACCGACCGCTTCTACCGGGTGGACCCGGCAGACGGCCGCGTCACCGGCGGCTTCCCGTCGCCCGGCACCCGCCCGCACGGGCTGGAGTGGCGGGCCGGCGAGCTGTGGAGCGCCGACACCGACAGCCGCACCATCCACCGCATCGATCCCGAGTCGGGCGAGGTGCGCGCCGCCGCGCCGTCTCCGGACGGCACCGAGCCGCACGGGCTCACCTGGGCCGCCGGCCACCTGTGGTTCGGCGACGAACGCGCCAAGAACCTGCACCGCGTTGCGCTCAGCGAGGCGGCCGGCTGATATGGCCGACCGGCTGCGCATCGGCATCATCGGCGCCAACCCCACGCAGAGCTGGGCCAAGCGCGGCCACCTGCCGGCGATCCTGGCCATGCCCGAGGAGCTGGAGCTGGTGGCCGTCTGCACCACCCGCGAGGAGACCGCGCGCGAGTCGGCGCGGATCTACGGGGCCCGCTACCACTTCGCCGACTACCGCGAGCTGATCGCCTGCGACGAGGTGGAGGTGGTCGTGGTGTCGGTGCGCGCACCCCGGCACCACGGGCCGACCATGGCGGCCCTGGCGGCCGGCAAGCACGTCTACACCGAGTGGCCGCTCGGCGCCAACCTGGCGGAAGCCGAGGAGATGGCGGCCGCCGCCCGCACGGCGCCGGGCACGTCGATCATCGGCCTGCAGGAGCGGCACACCCCCATCTACCGCCGGCTCAAGGAACTGGCCGACGGGGGCTTCTTCGGCGAGGTGCTGGCCATCCAGATCGGCTCCTGCGGCGGCGGCCTGCTCGACAAGGAGGCGCCGGCGAGCTGGCGGGCCGAAGCGCGCAACGGCGGCGCGCACGGCACCCCCGGCCTCCGGCCCCCC
>JAPOQV010000055.1 GCA_026710565.1 Spirochaetaceae bacterium
CACCGGCTCGTCGGCGATCACCACCCGCGGCTGGAGGATGAACGCGCGCGCGAACGCCAGCCGCTGCCGCTGGCGGCCGGAGAATGAGTGCGGGTAGCGGTTCATGTACACCGGGTCGAGCTGCACCAGGCTCAACATCGCCGCGACCCGTTCCTTGAGCTCGGCGCCGTTGCGTGCCAGGCGGTTGTTGATCAGCGGCTCGCCGACGATGCGCAGCACGGTCATGCGCGCGTTGAGGGAGGCGAAGGGGTCCTGGAACACCACCCGCACCGTGCGCCGCAGCGCGCGCAGCTCGGCTGCCTCCATCTGCACGATGTCGCGCGGCGGCGCGCCGGGCCGTGGCGTGTACCAGATCCGGCCGCCGGTCGGCTCCTCGCTGCGCACGATGCACAGCCCGGTGGTGGTCTTGCCGCAGCCGCTCTCTCCCACCAGCGCCAGCGTCTCGCCGCGCGCCAGCGCGAACGACATCTGATCGACCGCGCGCACCTCGCCCTGCCGGCGGCGCAGCAGGCCCGACTCCTTGGCGTAGCTCTTGCTGAGCCGCTCGGCCGCGATGATCGGCCCGCCGTCCGCCACTATCCCGCTCGCCCGCCGCGCTGCACTCATCCGCCGCGGATCAGGCACGCCACCCGGTGGTCGGCCGCGACGGCCACCGTCGCCGGCGTGTCGCGATCGCAGCGCCCCGGCACGAACTCGTCGCAGCGGGTGTGGAACGGACCCCCGGGCGGCATCTCGTACGGACTCGGCACCATGCCCCGGATCGGCGCAAGCGCCTCGATCGGTCCGCTGAGGCGCGGGATCGACGCCAGCAGCGCGCGCGAGTAGGGGTGCTCGGGCCGCGCGAACAACGGCCCGACCGGCGCCGTCTCCACCACCCGCCCGAGATACATCACCACGACGCGCTCGGTGATCTCGGCGATCACCCCCAGGTCGTGGGTCACCAGGATCACCGCCATCTGCATGCTGCGCTGCATCTCCAGCATCAGGTTCAGCGCCTGCGCCTGCAGCGTCACGTCGAGCGCGGTGGTGGGCTCGTCGGCGATCAGGATGCGCGGCTCGCAGGCCACGGCCATGGCGATCATCGCCCGCTGGCGCATGCCGCCGCTCAGGTTGTGCGGGTAGGCGGCCAGGATGTCGGGGTCGTTCAGGCCGACGCGGCCGAGCACGTCGAGCGCGCGCTCGCTCAACTCGCGCCGCCGGCGCTGCCGGGGAATGCCCTGCGCCTCGTCCATCATCGCGATCGCCTCGGTGATCTGGTTGCCGATAGTGTGCACGGGGCTGAAGGAGGTCATCGGTTCCTGAAAGATCATCGAGATGTCGTTGCGGCGGATCGCCTTCATGGTCTCGCTCTCGCGCGCTTCGTCGGTGATGGTCACCGTGCCGCCCGCGCCGTGGTAGCGGATGGAGCCTCCGGTCACCCGCGCCACGGGCGGCAGGATGCCGAGGATCGACAGCGCCGTGACGCTCTTGCCGCAGCCGCTCTCGCCGATGATGCCGAGCACTTCGTTGCGGTGCAGGGCGAAGCTGACGCCGTTCACCGCACGCACCGCACCCTCCCTGGAGGGGAACACCACGTGCAGGTCGTCAACCTCGAGCAGCGCCGGGGTCCCGGTCATACCTTGGCATAGGGATCGGCGGCGTCGCGCATGCCGTCGCCGATGAAGTTGAACGCCAGGATGGCGGCCACCACGAAGAGCGCCGGGATGAACAGCCACTGCGCCGCGATCAGGTTGCGCAGGTGGCGGCACTCCTGCAGCATCACCCCCCAGCTTATCGCCGGGGGCTGCAATCCGAGGCCGATGAAGCTGAGCGCGGTCTCGCCCAGGATCATGCCGGGAATCGCCAGGGTGAGCTCGGCGATGGTGTGGCTCAGGAACGAGGGCAGCAGGTAGGAGAAGATCAGCTTGCCGTCGCCGACGTTGTCGAGGCGGGCGGCACGGATGTACTCCTCCCGCTTGAGCGCCATGAACTTGCCGCGCACGGTACGGCTGCCGCCGGTGACGACCCCGATCAACGCCAGGATCACCGTGATCAGCACGTAGCGCTGCACCACCGAGAGCCGCACCGGGAGCGCGGCCGCCAGCGCGATCCACAGCGGCAGCGTGGGCACGCTCATGAAGGTCTCGGTGATGCGCATGACCACCTTGTCCACCGCCCCGCCGAGCAGCCCCGCCATGCCGCCGATGAACAGGCTGGGGAAGAAGCCGATCAGAATGCCGACGAAGCCCACCGTCAGCGAAACACGCGACCCGTACACGATGCGGGAGAACAGGTCGCGCCCGAGTGAGTCCTTGCCCAGCAGGCTGAAGATGCGGCCGTCGCGCAGGCCGAACAGGTGCAGGTTGCCGGGGATCAACCCCCACATGCGGTAGGGGTCGCCGCGCACGAACAGGTACAGCGGCTGCACGATGGTGGTGTCCACCGAGTAGAGGTACTCCCAGGTGTCGGGATCGACGGTCTTGACGATCGGGTGCACGAACGGGCGCAGGTGGAAGTGGCCGTCGGCGTCGAAGAACCTGATCCGCTGCGGCGGCGCCAGGGTGAACTCCTCGTCGTAGGCGCGGGGATCATAGGGGGCGATGAACTCCGCGAAGATGACGCCGAGATAGAGGAAGCAGATGAAGCCGAGCGCCACCACGGCGACGCGGTGGCGCAGGAAGCGCCAGCGCATGAGCTGCCACTGGGAGGCGTACGCGCGCTGACCGGTCGCCGCCTGCGGAACGCCGGTCTGCAGCGACGTGCCCGAGGTGCTCACACCGCGTCCCGGATGCGGGGATCGACGATCCCCAGCAGGATGTCGGAGAGCAGAATGCCGACCACCGTCAGGCCCAGCTCGATGAACAGGATGCTGCCGGCCAGAAACATGTCCTGCGCCATCACGGCCTGCAGCATGATCGGCGCCAGCGTGGGCAGGCCGAGGGTGACCGACACCATCAGCTCGCCCGACATGAGACTGGCAAGCAGCCATCCCAGGCGCACGATGAACGGATTCAGGGCCACCCGGAACGGGTACTTCAGCAGCAGTCGCGCGCCGCTCACCCCCTTCGAGCGCGCCACCATCACGTAGGGCTTTTCCAGCTCGTCGAGCAGGTTGGCGCGCATGATCCGTACCTGCTCCGCGGTGCCGGCGGTCGCCATGACGATGGCCGGGATCCAGAGGTGGTTCAACAGATCGAGAAACTTGGGCAGGCTCCACGGCGCGTCCAGATACTGCTGCGACATCAGGCCGATGGTGGCGGTGCTGCCGGTGAGCGTGAACACCATCCACGACAGCACCAGGGCGAAGATGAAGTTGGGCACCGCCAGGCCGATGAAACCGATGAAGGTGATGCAGTAGTCGACCCAGGAGTGTTGCCGCACCGCCGACACGATGCCGATCGGGATCGCCATCGCGTTGAGCAGCAGGAACGAGATGAACGACATCAGCGCGGTGAGTGGCAGGCGCTCGGCCAGGATCGTGCTGACCGGCTTGTTGAACAGCATCGAGTAGCTGAAGTCGCCGCGCAGGATGTTCCCCAGCCAGAAGAAGTACTGCACCATGATCGGCTTGTCGAGGTCGTACTGGGCGTTCAGCGATGCGATCAGCTCCGGGGTGATCTCGACGCCGCGGTTGCGCATCAGGGCGATCTTGGCCTCGATCACGGTGCCGGGGGGAAGCTGGATGATGACGAACACGATCACGCTGCCGATCAACAGCACCGGTATCATCATCAGCACGCGCCGCAGCACGTAGATGGTCATCGGTCAGCAAGGGCCGCGTCCGCCGCCACGCGGTTGCGCATGGCGGCGGACAGCGGCGGGCGGCGGTCTACTGGCAGGCCAGCTTACCGTCGCGCAGGCCAGCTCACTGGTCCAGGAACAGGACGTCGAAGTACAGGTAGCTGGCCTCGGAGCTCAGCGGCTCGTCCGGCACGTTGCCGACCCGGGTGTGGAAGTAGTAGAAGGAGACCTGCGGGATGTCGACCTTCGACTCCAGCGGCGAGATCGACCACAGACCTTCGCTGAAGACCTGCACGACCTCCTGCTCGATCCGCTTCCTGTCATCGACGGTCCGGGCGCGCGGGTAATCCTCGGACAATTCGTACAGCCTCTTCACGCCGGCCGGCGGCTCCACTCCCTCGGCGCCGCCTGAGTGCAGCCATCGCGCCCACGGGGTGGAGACGTGGTAGCCCTGCGGATTGCTCGGCACCACATGCGGAAAACGCGCGATGCTGGCGGTCGGTATGCCGCGTCCGATGTCGACCGGGCCAACCAGGATGTCGTAGTCGCCGGTGGTCAGCTTCTCTCCGTACGCGTCGCCGGCGTAGGGTCGGATCAGGAACTCGATACCGACCTTCTTGAATTGCTCCTTGTAGATTTCCGACATGGCGACTTCGGCGCTCTTGTCGGTCTCGACAAGCCCGAACAGCTCCAGCGGCTTGCCGCTCGCGAAGGTGCGCGCGGTGCGGTTGGAGTTCCACGCCAATCCCAGCTCGTCGAGCATGCGGTTTGCGGCGTCGAGATCGTGCTCCTTGTAGGGCTCGTCGGCCGGGTGCACCAGGTCACCCGCCACCGGCGTCTGCGACAGCGTGTACTGACCGCGGAACAGCAGGTCGTTGATCTCCTGGCCGTCGATCGCCAGGGCGATCGCGCGCCGGAAGTCGATGTTGTTGAACAGCTCCCGCCGCTCCGCGTCCTCGCTCGCAAAGTTGAAGTACACGGTGCCGTGATACATGATCGCCGACATCGCCGCGTGCAGCCTGAAGTTGCCGTCCTGCTCCGCGTTGCGCAGCACGCTGAAGTTCGAGATGTCGCCGAAGTCGCCGCGCAGGCCGAAGTCGATCTCTCCGGCCAGGCCCTGCAGCAGATAGGCATCGCTGCCCATCCCCATCAGCGGAACGCGGATACCGTCGATGTAGGGGAGCTGATTCCCCGCCACGTCCACCTTGTAGTAGTAGGGGTTGCGGCCGTACACGCCCAGGGTTTCGCTCTTGCTTTCCAGCCTCCACGGGTGGATCACCGGCAGCTCGGTGTTGAAGTTGCTCCAGATCACGTATTCCTTCCAATACGCCATCCAGGTGGTAAAGCCGGCCTCCTTGGCTGCGCTCTCCTCCTTGTCCCGCCCCGCGACACCGGGA
>JAPOQV010000056.1 GCA_026710565.1 Spirochaetaceae bacterium
ACGCCCCGCGGCGGACCGGGGGCGCGCCGGCGCTCGACGGCGGGGCGCCCACTGGCCCCTACACGCCCCGCTCGCGGAGCGCCAGCCGCATGTAGACGATGGACATGGCGAACAGCACCAGGCCGGAGAGATACGCCATCGCCGCCCCCCTGCCGAAGCGGCCCCGCACGAACGTCGTTTCGTAGTTGTAGATCATCGGCGTGCGCGTGATCTCCTGCGCGCCGGTGAGCGCATAAATCTCGTCGAACACGTTGAACGCCGTGATGCCGGTGAGGACCAGGGCGATCGCGGCGATGGTCGTCACCGCGGGCACGGTGACATGCCGGAAGCGGCGCAGCGAGCCGGCGCCGTCGACGGCGGCGCTCTCATGCAGCTCGGCCGGTATGGTCTGCAGCGCCCCCAGGAACAGCACGGCCACGAAGGGCACGAAACGCCACACGAACACCAGCACCGCGGCGGAGAGCGCCGTGAGCGGCTCGGTGAGCCAGAACCGGTACTCGCCGATGATGCCGGCTTGCAGCAGCAATCCGTTCAGCGCGCCGTATTCGCCGTTGAAGATCCAGCGCCATGCGTGCCCGGACACCACCGGCGGGATCGCCCACGGGACGATGATCACCGTCCGCAGCAGCGCGCGCCCGCGGAAGTCGCGGTTGAGCACCAGTGCGAAGACCAGCCCGATGACCAGCACGGTGACGATCGCGGCGGCCATGAAGTAGGCCACGCGCCCCAGCGCGGCGTGAAAGGCGTCGTCGGTGAGGACGTGGATGAAGTTGTCCAGCCCGACGAAGCCGCGCCGGGCCGGCTGCTTGATGTTGTAGCGCGTGAAGGCCAGCCGCAGGGAGGAGAGCGCGGGGATGTGGCCGAATACGACCACCAGGGTCAGCGTCGGCACCAGCACCGCGCCGGCCAGCACCCGCGGCCGGTCGAGAGCACGGGAGAGCCGGGCTCCAAGCACGTGAAGCCCGGCCCGCGGCCACCCGCGCGACGCGCGGGCGGCCTCGCCTGAGTCCGCTATTCGTAGTCCGCCTTCAGCTCGCGCGCGAACTCGGCCAACTCGGCCAGCGCGTCCGCAGGCGCCTGCTCACCGCGCGCGGCGCGCAGCATGAGCTGCTCGGCTTCCTTCTCGAACTCGATGTACCACGGCTGGTCATACGGAATCGTGACGATGTGCTTGGCCTGCTCGTTCATCGCCTCGAAGCCGTCGATGGCGTCGGCATCGCCCAGCGCCTGGAACACCGCCGTGCTCGCCGGGAACAGGCCGTTGGCATCGAACAGGAACTGCTGCATCTCCTGGCCGGCGAAGAACTCGACCAACTCCATGGCGGCCTCCGGATAGTCCGTGAACGCGCTGACGGTGAGCCCCGCGGGCAGCAGCCACGTATGGTGCTGCTCCGGCAGCAGCAGGTAGTCGGCATTCGGCGCGACCTCGGAGCGTTCGGCGTCGTTGGCGATTCCCAACGCGCCCTGCCACGCCTGGTGGAACGCCGCCTGCCCCGCCCAGAAGCTGGGATGGGGGTTGGCCGAGCTCAGCCGCTCCGGAGAGATCAGGCCCTTCTCGAACCACTCGATCACCCGCACGAACGCGGCATGGCCGGGATCGGACGGGTCGTCGAACACGGGATCGTTGTCCGCGTCGAACAGCTCCGACCCCGAGGACAGCGCGACCAGGTACCAGGTCCAGGGGCGGATGCCGGCGGCGTAGGGGTACTCGTACAGCCCCTGCTCCTTCATGGCCAGCATCGCCGCCTCGAAGTCGTCCCAGGTGACGACGTCCGCGGCGGTCATGCCGATCGCGTCGAGCGAGGTGGTGTCGTAGTCGATCATCACCATCTGCTGGTAGAGCGGCACGGCCCACAGGGTGCCGTCCAGCACGAACTGGTCGACGCCGGCAAGGCCGCCGAGCATGTCGGCTGGAGCCAGGTCGTCCAGGGCACGGATCGCTCCCGCGCTCTGAAACGCGGCGAAGGTGTCCGCGCTCACGAAGATCACGTCGGCGGGATTGGTCCTGCCCGCCGTCGCGGTCAGTACGCGATCGCGGGAGGTGTTGATGTCCACCGTGGCGACCTCCAGGTCGATGCCGGACCGCTCCTCGAAGAGAGCGACGACCTCGTCGGACGGGGCGCCCCATGCGGGCGTCAGGTAGACCAGCTTGTCGGGCCGTTCCTGGGCGGTCGCGAACAGACCGGCCAGCAACAGCGGAATCAGGATGAGGATGCGCTTCACGAGTACTCCTTCAGAGGCTCGCCGATACGGCGAGAGGATGGGATGCCCGATGCTGGCAGCGCACGGGCGAGGTGTCAAAGAGTCAGGCGGCTCCCGCCGGGTTTGCCGCTGCGGGCCAGCCACGCCATGCTGAACGCCGGACTACACGGCGGAGGTGCCACGATGGACGACCCGATCGCGCTCGGTACAAGGGCCAAGGCAGCAGCCCGGCGGGCCGGGACGCCGTGGATGGCAGGCGGCGAGCTGCGCCTCGATCCGGGTCCGCACCTGTTCCTGGACTGGCGGTACGTGCTGCCGGGCGAGGTGGGGGCGATCGGGCCGTACTGGGCCACGCCTGCCGGCACGCCCATGCAGCTCCGACTCTGGAAGGACCCGAACCGCGCCGACATGCCGTTCACGGCCCGCTTCGTGCCGCGCGACACCCCGCACGGCATCCACATCGTGCGCGAGCCGGCCCGCAAGAGCGACCCGCTGCCGGCGGGGGCGGCGCCCGGCGGGCGGATCATCCATGCGGACGGGCTGTACCGCACCTGGTACTCGACGGGTGAGAACGAGGCGACCCAGCCCATCCACTACGCCGAGTCGGCCGACGGCCACGAATGGCACGGCGACACCCCGTGCACGTTCGACTTCAGAGCGGCGCCGGGTGTCGCCGGCCTGGAGCGCTCCGAGATCTTCCTGGACCCTTCCGCACCCGACGCGGAGCGGTTCAAGATGTTCTTCCGCGGCGGCATTCCCGGCACCGAGCAGGAGCGGCACGCCGTGGCCGAGCGCTTCCTGCGCGAGCGGCCCGACGCCTTTTTTCCGCTGGGAAACGATCTGAGCCACCTGTCCGGCATGTGGGGCGCCGTTTCCCCGGACGGAATCGCCTGGACGGCGCTGCCGGGCCCGCTGGTCATCCACTACAGCGACACCACCAACGTCGTGTACTACGACCAGCGGCTCGAGCGTTACGTCTGGTACGCGCGCTGCAACTGGTTCTACGGCCGGCGCTGCATCGGCAGGGCGGGGACCGCCGACTTCCGCCGCCGGCCGGGGCCGGAGATGCTGGTCTGGCCGACCAGCGAGCGGCGCCCCTCCGACGACTGGTACACCAACTCCAAGACCATCTATCCGGGGACGGTGGACCAGCACCTGATGTTCCCGTCCCTGTACCACCATCACGACGACACCTCGGAGCTGCTGCTGTACGCAAGCCCCGACGGCATCGTCTGGAACGAGGTCCCCGGCGGCTCCGTCCTCGACGCCGGCCCGGAGCCGTGGGACGCCGGCTGCGTGTTCGGCGGCACCGACCTGATCCCGGTGGGGGCGGACCAGGTCGCCCTCCCCTACGGCGGCTATCCGCAGCCGCACAAGTACCCGCGCAACCGCCACTCGTTCCGGCGCACGAACGCGCTGGCGATCTGGCCGCGCGAGCGGCTGGGCGGCATCCAGGCCGACGACGAAGGCGCCTTCGCCACGCCGCCGCTCATCACCGACGGGTCGACGCTGCGGCTCAACGCCCGCGTCAGGGCCGCCGGGCACGTGCTGGTCGAGCTTGCCGGCCCAGACCGGCAGCCCCTGCCCGGCCACAGCTTCGCCGACGCCGATCCGGTGCTGGGCGACTCGCTCGACCACACGATCCGCTGGCACGGGCGCGCCGAGATTGAGCGCGATCCGGCTCAGCCGTTGACCATCCGCTTCCGGCTGCGCTGCGCCACCTTGTTCGCCTTCGAGCTACACTGACCAAACTGATGAAGGACCGCGTCTCCACCCGATGGGCGGCCCACCACTTCGATGCATGCCTGGATCAGATCAGAAACGGCGGCGCCGGATTTGTGCTGTACGAGAACGACACGCCGATCGCTGAGCTGATCCCCTTGGCCGACGGGCGCAGGACGACGTTGGGCGAACTGCTCGACGCGCTGGCGGCCTTCCCAGTTGACGAGGACTTCGCCGCCGATCTGCAGTCGGTAAAAGCCGCTGGAAGGGTGCTCGACAACCCGAGGGATTCGTCCTCTGCGATCGGAGGCTCCCCGACCGGTGGGCTGGGCTGACCTGTCAGCGCTCGATCATGTCCTCGACGAACGCGCAGCCGGCGTTGAAATCGATCCTCTCTTCGACCTGCCGTCGAGCCGGCATGGTCCAGCCCTGCATCGATGGTCCCGTGTGCCGGCTATTCGGTATTATGACTCCACTCCGCAGAAGACACGCATCAATCATCGGAAGCCTGCACGTGTTTTCTCTCATACTCGCTGAACTCCGAGTAGTTCTTGCCACCGCGCGCTCGCCGGATGCGCCCGTGCTTCGTGCCATTGATTCTTTTGCATAGGTACGCAGCCAAGTCCTCGAATCTCTTCAGTGGAATCATGTCCCACTTGGCACCAAATTCCCGCTTGATGCTGGCGTACAAGATCGCGTAATTCACGTTTCCTGCACCAACTTCTATCTTCTTGAATTCGTGAAACCGGTCGATCAAGTGCTTTATATAGTTCTTGCAAGCCAAGCTGGACGCAATCGAGCCCGACGGAGGATTGATTGTCACCCTCGTTTTGCTCGTCCTCATTTCGAATTTCGAAACCTCGTTCGCAATCACGCCCTTATTGATACTGTTCGTGAAATTCGCGTGAACCACGTTGGTCGCCTTGTCCGTCTCGGCATCGGCATGGTACCCCTTGGTGAGCCGCAACTTGACCCTCAATACCTCCATAGCTTGTATTTCACCCATGGTTATCTTGGAGTGACAATTCGCGCAGGTATAGATCAGATTCTCTTCTGTTGACTCGCCGCCTTCGGATCTCGGTATGATATGGTGCAACTCGGCCGTAGAGACTCTTCTCTCGCCGCAGAACGGACAGCCAGACCTGCTCTCTTGTGTGATCTTCTTCCGAATTAATGACGGTATCCCTTTCATCGTAAGCCTTCCCCCAACTCCTGGTGCAATCTTATCGCTTGAGCGCGGCACATATCATAGGTCGGTCGACTTCCCATAGTCATCAGGGGGCGCGGTTCGGACGCCCCGCGCCGGCACGCCTTCAGCGGCTCTTTCCTGCCCCTTCGAATACGGAGCGCAGCTCGGGTGTGATCATCAGATAGAACTCGTCCTCAAGGGGGCGCCCGCCGGGAGTGGACACAACGAACCGGTACTCCTGCTGATCCTCGAATTCCGTTCGCTTGAAGAAATGCGTGGCGAGGCCCCTCGCATGTTCGGGAATCCTCGTGAACAGGACTTCGCCAGCCCTGTCATCGTAGACGACGGGTCCGTGATGGACATGCACTACCGAGTCCAACCCTGAACTCTGGCAAGCCGCGGCGGCCAACAGGTCCAGCCCGGTCACGGCCGCATGCCGCCCATCATCGCACTGTCTGGCGAACTCCGCACCCAGCAGCAGCGCAAACTTCGGGACGGCGCGAATCCGGGACGCAATTTTCCACTGCTCGCGCCGAGAAACACGGAGTCTTGTCATCGACGTGCAATAAATCAAGCTTGAGTCCTCTGTCTTGTACGTGACGTCTGCCGTGGCATGGTGTGCACCAGGAGGCAAGTCCACCACATGGTGTCTCCGGCAAAACTCCGCAAGGGTCGACGTGATCCTGCTTCTCCCCTCCATTGGATCCCAAGTGCCTTCGAGATCCCGATGTTGCTCCCGATAGTGACGCAGCGTGGCCAACTTCAAGCACGTGGCCTGGTACGGGGCGTGATCTTCGTTATCCGTATACTTCGTCAACTGCCTCGGAACGCCCGCTCCGATGATCGACGACGCATGATCGACGTGGAATACCAGCACCAGATGGCGCGTGTCAACGACGGCTGCGCGTTGCAGGAAACAACCCGCTGTGCGCCATTGGGCGTTCAACTCCTCTGGAAGACTGACGACAGATGCCTTCACGATCGACGTTGGCGCGGTAGCGGGGCTACGTCCCATTTGTCACTCCAGGCTCCAGGCGACGGCCCCGGGCACTCGATCCCGGCTTGCAGGCCGATCAGTCTTCTCTGCTGCTCCGATCGGAGAGCCGGAACAGGGGGCTACGAACCCGCGCGGCTCACGAGGGCCAAAGAGGTCGGCGGTCGTAGCGCAGTCCACGGTCCACTCCCCGGCTTCGGCGAGGCGGTGCAGCAGCACCCTGTGCCGTTCGATGCCCTGTTCAAGGATTTCCGGTCCCCAGCGATCGATCTTCTCCGCCAACACTGCGCTCACGTCCTCTAACTTACTAGCCCAAGTTTAACGGCAGTGGGGGTGATTTCTCGGGGTTGGAGTGATTTCCGCGAATCTATGGGGGGCTCTGACTCCAAAAGGGCTGAATTCTTCGATGTAGTGCCATAATTGTCG
>JAPOQV010000057.1 GCA_026710565.1 Spirochaetaceae bacterium
CCCTCGCCGTTGCGCCCGCTAACCATCTAGACGTGCACCTGTCTCGCAGTCTATACTGCAAGGACTGCATGATCGTCACTATCACCGGCTACAAGGGCGGCATCGGCAAGACCACCACGGCCGTCCACCTCGCTGCCTTCCTGCATCGCCACGCCGGTTCGACTGTTCTCGTCGACGGCGACATCAACCGCAGCGCCAGCGCCTGGGAGCGCAACGGCTCCCTACCGTTCCGCGTGGTGGACGAGCGCCAAGCCGCCATGGTGAGCCGCGACTTCGAGCACATCGTGATCGACACCGCGGCCAGGCCTGTGCGCGAGGACCTCCAGGCCCTGGTCGCCGGCTGCGATTGCCTGGTCATTCCGAGCACCCCTGATGCCCTAGCGCTCGATGCCCTGGTTCAAACGGTCGGCGCCCTCCAGGTGCTCGGTGCAACCAATTACCGCGTGCTGCTCACCATCGTGCCGCCCGCGCCCTCCCGCGACGCAGCCGAGGCGCGAGCCAGCCTGGCGGGGCAGAACGTCCCCGTCTTCGAGACCGCCATCCCCCGTCTGGCCGCCTTCACGAAAGCCGCCCTGACGGGCGTCGTGGTTTCTGATGTCGTCGGGGATCCGCGCGCGGAACGCGCCTGGAACGCGTACGCGCGAGTCGGAAAGGAGCTGATGGAATGAGCAAGTTCGACGGTGTTCTCGGCCGCGGCGCGACGCCCGCCGCACTAGGTCCCATCACCAGACCTACCCGGCAGGGGAAGAGTTCCGACCCGGAATACCACAAAACGACCGTCTACCTGCCGAAGCAACTGCACCGCGATGTCAAGATCGCCTGCTTGCAGGCGGATCCTCCGCTCGACATGAGCGATGTCATCGAACAGAGGCTCGCCGACTGGCTGACGTCCAGACATGTCGCCCCCTGAGCGGTTCGCCATCTAGGCGGGTAGATTCCCGATCGCTTTCATTGCTTGTAACCATGGGTACGTTGCAATGGTCAGATCGTTGAAGCCGTCTGAATCCGCGCCGCACAACCTGGAAGCGGAAAAGGCCGTGCTGGGTGCGTGCATGATTAACGCCGCCGCTGTTGACGTAGCGGCCGCTGTGATCGACGCAGCGGACTTCTGGCGCGATTCGCACGCCCGGATCTGGCACGCGATTCTCACGGTGCAGAGTCAGGGTGCAGCCGTCGACTTGGTCACAGCACGTGATGCGTTGGCGACGTCGGGAGATCTTGAGAGCGTCGGCGGACCAGCGTACGTGGCGGCGCTCGCTGACGGTGTTCCCCAGTCGACGAACGTGGAGCACTACGCGCGCATCGTACGGCGGACGTCGCTTCAACGCCGCGCGCAATTTCTGGCCGCGAGTGGCAAACTCGAAGGGCTCGCGGGTGTCGTTGATGCGTTGCACGCACTGGATCCCAGCAGCAGCCTCAGTGGGCCGTATCCGCCTGTCGATGATGATAACTGGATGCCGGCCGATGGATGGCCCGTACGTGAATGGCTGATCCCAGGCTGGCTGCCTGTGGGTCGCTTGGGGATGCTCTCGGGACGCGGCGGCAGAGGCAAGTCCCGGTTGGCCCTGCAGCTCGCGGCTAGGCTCGCCGCCGGACAGAGCGACGTATTCATTCCGCCGGCGACGTCGGCTGACAAAACGGCCGTCCTCACGATGCTGCACCCGCTGGACGGAGATTACGTCGGACCGGTCGTATACGCCTCGTGGGAAGATGAACGCGATGAAATCGGCCGGCGGCTAGCGGCGATGGCGAAGGATGGCCTAGTCAACATCGAGGGGGTTCGACGGCGGCTACGGTTCATTGACTTGCGCGGCGTCGGGCCTCTGTGGGCACCGGCAGCGGGTGGTTCGGGTCACGTCCAGACACGAGCGGCCATGACCGCGGTCGGTGGTCGTATACGGGCCACGTGTGAAGCGCTTGAGGCGAGGCTCCTGGTGATCGATTCCTTGGCGGGAGCCTATGCTGGTGACGAAAACACGCGCGCGCTAGTCAGAGCCTTCTGCGCCGACTGGGATGCCTGGGCGAGCGCAACCCGGTGCACCGTGATGCTAATCGCGCATCCGCCGAAGGCGCCAAGTGGGGGGAGCGCCCCATCGATCGATGCTGACTACGCTGGCTCGACCGATTGGCACAACGCCGCGCGTTGGCGCTGGGCACTCGAACCGACGCCGACTGGCTGGACGCGTCAGGGCAAGACGGGGAAAGACGCGATCGTCGGGGCGTTGGGACTGACGCTCGCGAAGTCTAGCTACGGCCCGGATGGCGCGCGCGTGTTTCTGGCATCGTCCGAGTCACAGCTAGGATGGCGGGGCGTGTCGGCGGAGACTGCCGCGACGAGCGCAGCCGCGGCAGGCAACTTCACGCTCGCTGACGGGGTACTCGATGGCGAAGACGCAGACGGGGCCGGACCACTCTATTGAGCGCATCCGGATTGCGAATCGAACCGCTGTCGAACGGATCGAGCGCGAGTCGGTTCCGATGATCCGAGAGGCGTTGCGCGCGGAAACGCGGGTTGCGCTCGAGCGCGCGGCGGCGGCTATGGTTTCGGCGGGACGGGTGCACGATGGACAACACCTCTCGTACTACGTTGCTTTGCTGGCGCGGCTAGCCGACGTCGTCTCAGCCGGCGGCGACATAATCCATGGTGAGGGACCAGCCAAGTTTGAAGAATGGTTCTGCTCGTACGCAATGCCCGTCACGAGAGCGGAGGACGTGAGGACAACGGTCCAGATCGTGATCGGCACCGCCAGCATGATTTTCGCCGAGAAGCTCTGCGAAGCGCTAGCAAAGTGTCGCGTGGATGCTGTTGGTCTGTCGGCGCTCGCCTTCGTCGCCGCACGGGTCCCAGTTCCAGTTCGCGACGATGTCGACACACAGGGAAAGCCGAGGGCAACGGGGATTATGCCGTTCGGGCTGCTGCCGGATGCACCACGACAGTCGTTTGTCTCGATTCAGGACCGTAGCGACGCATTGATGGTGCTCCCTGGGCGTGCAGTTGATTCCGACCTGCCACTCTTGCTGCTAGATATTGAAGACGTCGGCGCGCCGCTCCTTCGACTAGCTGACGCCGCTGGGGTCGGGGCGCTCCAAAAAGGCCGGGGCGCGCGCATGGACAAGCGACTCCTCTTCTTCTCGCTGTTGTCGATGCCGCTGGCAGACAGGCATCCTGGCGGGCGGTACGATCACACACGACCGTTGCGCTGGTGGGTGCAGCGGCTCTACCCGAATCGCTACCGGCCCTCTGAAGCAGAGGGCCAGATCCGGGCCGGCATGCGGGCTTTGGTCGACGCGACCGTCCAGTTGCCGAGTGGGGGAGAGTGGATTCCCGTCGTACCACGTCAGTATCCCGACTTCCGGAACCTCGACTCGCCATTGCGGCTTGAGATCGCGCTGCCGGAGGATTGCGATCGCGGCGCAGCATTGTCGTGGGATCCGCTCATCGCCGCCGGCGTGAAGTCGGATCCGGCTTTCGACCTAGTGGTCGGACTCGCGTACCTGTGGGACCGCGCGAAAGCGAAAAACGGCGGCTACCGCGTCTACGCCACGCGGCCAAAGGCCCGCCGGAACGGTCACGGGTATCTGCTAGATGTCGAGGGGAACATCATCACGGCACGGGCTGCAACACCGATCCGCAAGCGAGATGGAACCTTGGCTTGGCCTGCGGGGAACGTACCGGTCTCGGATTGGCGTCATCCGGCGGCCGTGATCGAAGGCGTCGAACGACATCCGCGGGCAGATCTCGTACCGCCGCTCACGCGTGAGGGGCGTCGCCAGCTGGTCTTCGTATCAACCAACACACCCGCCGACGCCTTGCGGCGGAAGCAGCGACAGCGAGCAGATGCCGCAATCACCGCGTACGAAAAAGAGGGAGGCGTCGTTGTTGAACGACTCCCTAGCGGGTCGTGGCGGCTACTGGAGCCAGCTCCGCGGAACCCGAAAACCTCTTCTGAGCGTCGAACCCTGTCACGCTGAACGTCCCCGAAAACTCCCGCTCCACCGAACGTCGAACCCTGTCACATTCTCAGCTAACCGGACCCCATCGGGCTGTCGAACCCTGTCACGCTGGACGTCCCCGAACACTCCCACTTTCACCGAGCGTCGAACCCTGTCACGCCGAGCCATCCGGTCCACCTAGTAAACGTCGGACCTTGTCACGTTCGGTGTCGAATCGTGTCACGCCGAACGTCGAACCCAGTCACGTCTAGCGCCGAACCCCGTCACGCAGCGGCACGAAATCCCGCGGAAAACAAGGGTAGGTTCAAGCTACAACAGGAAAACAGGGGACCCATAGTACAGGTTTCCCTGTTTTCACGCACCGGCGATGAGCGCGCCGAGGGACGGGCGCGCTCACCGGTGCGGATTACGACCTGATTGGCGTGAGGGGTTGGAGGGATGAGGAGGACTGCTCGCCCGACGGCGTTCAGCTTCAAGTGGCGGTGCCAACGGCTCTGCGCCGACGCGCTGGTCGAGGCGGAGCGCCGGATCGAAGCGCGCATCGCCGAGCGGGTGGCCGCCCGGGCTGCGGCTGCACATGGAGGCCCGTGGATCTGGCTTCGGGCGCGACCTCGAGCATCTGCTCGAAGAGACGGTCGACGCCGGCGTGACGCGGTTCGTCTGGCTCAGGCAGTTCGAGCCGGGCGGCAATTCCGCAGACGCCAACCCGGCTGCTGGACCGCCTCGAGCACCTCCGGCGCCTCGATGTTCCGGAAGGCCTCTTCCACGCGATCCCTCCGCATCGGATCATGCGGCGGCGCCGGCCGGGGGGGGCGCCACCTTGCCGCCTGGCTCCC
>JAPOQV010000058.1 GCA_026710565.1 Spirochaetaceae bacterium
CCAGGGTGCCCCCGCGGGCACACATCAACGGCGTCACCCAGCCGTACATCGAGGTCATCTCCCGCAGCACCGGATCGGTGACCGTCACCCTCACCTGCGGCGCGGCCACCGCGTCAGCGATCTTCGTGTTCCAAGCGACCGCGACGGGCTCGGTCACCATCACCCCCGGTGCTATCCAGGTCGAAGGCGTCATCGGCATCGAGCTGGCGGCGTCGTTCACCACCACGCCCCGCTCGGCTGCCTACGACTGCACCCTCCTTCGGGCGCAAGGCCCCGATGTCGGCGCGGAGATACAGCACGTCACGCTCCCCAACGGCGCCTATCTGTGGAGCGCGGTGACGGCCCGTTCGGACGTGGCGGCCGTCTCGGGCTACGTCATGACCTGCGGTGAAGCGACCGAGGCGTTTCGTTTCGTTTGGGAGGACCCCGACGCGGTCGAAGTCGCCGTCACCGGCCTGCTCGCCCAGTCCGGGCCGGTCGGCATCGAGCTGTCGTCGTCGTTCACGACCGATCCCCGCGACAGGGCCGGTCGCTGCTCTGTCGCCCAGACAGAAGGCGACGTGAGCGTCGCAGTGCGCATACAGCACGTCACGCTTCCGGGCGGCGCGTACATCTGGAGCGCTGTCACGGCCCAGTCCACGGTCGAGGCCACCGTCACCTACACGCTCACCTGCGGCGCGACCGCCGAGACGGTCGTGTTCGCATGGGGCGGCCCCGCCGATGTCCCGGTCGTCATCATCGGCTTGGTCGCAGAGCAGTCCGGCGACCTCGACATCTACGCCAGCCCGCCGACGACGCTGCTGCTGTCCGACGAGTTCACCGTCACCCCCGCCGACGCCGAGTGCACCGTGACGGGCACCAATATGTTCATCGCAGCGTCGGTCACCGATCCGTCCGACTCGATCGGGGCGCCAGCGTCCAGCGACCCCAACGCTCGCCGTCTCCAGGTCGCGTTCGTCGCCCACATCACTTCGGAGCTGACCGTCACCTGCACAGCGGACCTGCGACGCGACGCCGAAATGGTCGTCAACTGGCGCGCCGGCCCGCAGCAGTCCACTCTCGATCCGCCGCCCGCTCCGGCGTGCCCCGCGGGCGAGGTGCAGACGCTCACCGACCGGGTGCTGTCGATGACCAACGTGCCGTGCGTGATCGAGATGCACGAACGCGTCGACACGCTCGCCTACTACAACGTCGATCCGCACGACGCGACCTGCACGTGGAGCGTCCGTGACACTGCCGACACGCGGCGCTGGTCGGTCCCTGACCGGCTGCGGCTCGCCTACAGCACTGCTGCGGTGTCGGGCGGGGCACGCTATATCCGGCTGTACGCCGAGGCTGCCGGAACGTGGGGCATCCGCGGCACCTGCCAGGCAACCACCGTGTCCGACGACGGGCAGCGCACCGTCACCACCTACGCCGTCTCGGCGCTCGTGCAGGCCACCGCGAGCCCCGATCCGTACACGGGCCTGCCCAGCTTCGGCGGCTTCGACCGCCGAGACGACATCTCCTACACCTGGTCCGATCTTTGGAAGCGTGTCCGCGACTGCAACCTGGGCACCACCGAGGCGGCCAGGTCGCACTTCGACAACGCACGCGACCACTACATCGACGTGCTCCGCGACGCAATGGCGACCATTCACCGTCTCGGTGCCGACCTGCCCCGCAACCTCATCATCCCGCTCGTGGACGAGCCTTTGTCGTCACGCGAGTTCCAGGCCTACTCCACCCGGTTCAGCACAGCCCACCAACGAGCCGTAGAGGACGCCTACGCCGAATACCGGCAGGCATCCATCGCACTCGCCGAGTCCGGCTCGGGCAACGTCGCATCGGAGATAACGCAGATCCCGATCTTGCAGGACATTCTCGCCGCGATCGTCAACATCGCCACCGACATACCGCGTCTGGTCGTGTGCGTCGGCCGAGAGTTCATCGTGCCCGACGGCCACCGTTTCGTGTCGGTGCTGACTGCCCCGGTGGGCAACCGCGGCGAGGGGTGCGCCGGGGACAGAGGAAACGAAGAGGGATACACGATTGGCATGCATCCGGTGCCAACCCAGGCCCACGGCAAC
>JAPOQV010000059.1 GCA_026710565.1 Spirochaetaceae bacterium
AGCCGAGGGTGATCAGCGGCTCCGTGCGCGCCTTCGTGAATCCGTCGCGGTGCGCCCACGAGATCCACTGGGCCAGCATCGCCAACGTGCCGCGGGTCTGCTGGAACTGCGGCAGCGCGTTCCATTTCCGCTGAAACACCGACAGCGTGGCCGGATGGAACGGGTAGCAGGCCTCGAAGCGCGTCCGCAGGTGCTCGCGCGCCTTCGCCTCGGTGGCGGCGCTGTCGACCAGCGTCCACTGCGGCGGAAGCCGCTCGCGCCGCTCGAAGCACCAGTCGGCATAGAGTCTGGACACCTTCCTCCGGAACCGTTCGTCGCCGATGTCGTCGAACAGCCGCCGCCGGACGACCTCGCTCACCTCCGTCTCGTCGTTCGCCAGCAGGTCCTTGGCGACGCGCCGGACCACCTTGGTGATCTTGTCCTGCCACGCAAGGTCGAAGTCTGTCATCTCGACCTGGCTGCGTGGCAGGCTGATGACGGCCGCGCCGTGCGTCGTCCCCGTCATTGCCACGGTCAGGTTCTGGATGAAGGCATGGAACGGGTCCGCCCACTGGCGGTAGCGGTTGATGAAGTTGAGCACCTCGTCGAACAGCACCAGCACCGGTGCGCCGGCCGCCGCGAACACCCGGCCGAGCGCCTCCGTGCCCGGCGGCGTGGTTGCCGCGTTCGCGCCGAGCAGCTCGACGCCTCGGTCTCCGGCGAGCTGACGCGCGACGTCGACCCACGGCGCCTCGCGCCCCGGCTGCGGATCCCAGGCGTTGCCGACGAAGACGGCCACGCGTGCCGACGGCGCGGCGGTCAGCCTGGCGTCGCGCAGCAGGTCGCCGACCTCCTGCAGGCCGCGGATGGACGCGCCGGCCGTCACCAAGTGATACAGCGCCGTCAGCGTGTGGGTCTTGCCTCCGCCGAACTGCGTTACCAGCGTCATCACCGGCGACGTGTTGGCCGTCTTCCCCGCTAGGCGCCGCAGCACCATCCCCGCGTGCTCGCGCAGCGCTCGCGTGAAGCACGTGCGCGCGAAGAACGCCCTGGGATCGCGGTAGTCCGTCGGGGCGGTGCCGCCGACGACCTGCTCCAGGGCGATGGCGAACTCGTCCGGGTTGAACGAGCGTCCCTCGCGGACCTCCTCGCGGGGGACGGCGATCTTGTACCAGGGGTCGAGGGCCATCGCGTACGTGTCTCCTCTTCGCGCCGATCCCGCGCGACGTCTATACCGTTTCTAGCGATTCGAGGCGCGCAACCCAAGCGTCGAACCGCGGGCACTCCACGCGGATCGTACCCAGACCGATCGTGGCCGCCAATGCGGGGCCATGAAGAACCTTGTCGTACCGCGGAAGCACGCGCCCAAGACGCTTGCTTGGAGCGGTTTCGGGGTCGTCGTTGATATCCTCGGGCGTTGTGAACCGACCACGAACCGCTTGCAGCTCGTCAACGCACGTATCCGGAAAACCCGGCTGATCCGCGAAAGCGCGGACATCCGAAAACAGCAGCCCTTCGAACTCGTGTCTCTGGACGTACGGAATCGCTTTTCTTTCGTCCCAGCGGCGACCGACCCTCTTGCGTAGCTTGCCTTGCAGGTGTTCCTCCAGCTCCGCGACCGACCGGTCTCCCTTGTCGCGAAACCCGTAGTAGTCGACCAGCGACGTCACGATGTCGAAGGACCCAAGCAGCTTCAGCATCTCCGACACGAGTCGATCCGACGACACATTCCCGCCGCGCGACCCGCTCCGCCCCCGACCAAGCAGAATCGGCGTAGGCTCGACTCGTCTCTCCCGAAGATGGCCCCCGAGGACCCGCTTCACGAACTCCTCCTCGGTTCGTCCTTCCACCGATACCGCGAGACGCCTCATGGGCGCCCTCCGATGAGGTTCTTCTGCCACATTTCTCCTGGCATGAATCCCTCTTCCAGCCATCGCCCGTATCCCGTCGCATCAGGTCGGCTGAACGTCGTCTGCCCGTCCTCAAGATCGAGCACGAGAATCTCCTCCAGGTCGAACGCGTCGACCAGGAGCGGCGACTGTGTGGCCACGATGATCTGCCGTTCGACGGCGAGCGACTTGATCATGCCGCCGATCAGGGCGACGGCGGCGGGGTGCAGACCGAGTTCGGGTTCGTCGAGAAGCAGCACCGCGGGAAGCATCTCTCCCGGCAGGTTCAGCAACGTGACGAGGGCGAAGAATCGGAGGGATCCGTCGGACGTGAGGTGTGGGCCGAAACTCTTGTCCGAGCCGACCGCTTTCCATCGCAACATCACCTTGCCGTAGCGTTCCGCGATCTGAAAGCGGTCGAAGGTTGGAAGAACGCGCTGGATGTGCCCTGAGATCAAC
>JAPOQV010000060.1 GCA_026710565.1 Spirochaetaceae bacterium
ACCGGGGGGCTGTCTCGGCCGATGGCCGCCGCGCGCCCAGGAAGGAGGTGGGGCCAGCGGGAAGCGCGTAGATCGGCCCCGAGTTGTAGAAGAAAGAGTGCCCCGCCGATAGCCATCGGCGGGTGGAAGATGACGCGCGGCCCGTCGCTGACCGCGTTGCTGCCGCGGTAGGGGCACGTCTGACGCGGCTCGGAGCCCGGCGCTGAGGAGGACCCTGTGAGCTCGGACGCTATCACGCTCTGGCCGTACCCGGACATCGAGTCCGAGGATCCGCTGCCGGCGGGCCGCACCGCCGAGCGGCTGCGGCAGGACGGCACCGAGGACGTGGCACGGTCCGTGGAGGAGTGGAACCGGGACGAAGCCTACCGGCAGCGCATGGCCGCCTACCGCCGCTGCACCCTGGTCATCCGCTGGGCTCGGGTTCCCGGCGCGTGCTGGGCGCTGAACATGCCCGAGGGCACGGTCACCTGCCAGTCGGAGCCGGAGCGCCGCATACCGGCACGCGGCGGCATCCAGCCCTGGGACTTCACGTGGGAGAAGCGCGGCGACCGCTCGTGCAGCATCCGCTACCGGAGCCCGGAGCCGGCCGCCAGCCTGGAGTGCCGCTTCGATGCCGGTCCCGACCGGGTGGACTACCGGCTGACAGCGCGCGTCGAAGAAGGGCCGCCGTGGCCGGACCTCTACTGCCACGCCTGCTTCAACCACTGCTGGGCCTCGGGCTTCGGCAGGGAGGCCTTCGTCCTGAACCGGGACCGGCTCACGCCGCTGCACGCGATTCCGAATCCCGGGCGAATCTGGATCCGCTCGGTGACGCTGGCCGAAGAGGAACGCGATGCAGAGCTCGAGCGCCGGGCCATCGCCCGGCTGGGACGGGAGGCGCCGGATGAGAAGATCCCGCTGCACGGCGCGCGGGGGAAGTTCATTGCCACCGAGCGTGGCGGGGAGGACCCGCTCACCGTGGCGATCAGCTCACCCCATGCAACCGCGCTGAGCTGGTCCTACTGGCCGTGCACGGACATCGATCTGTCGTTCGGCACGGTGATGCCGTCGGTGCCGAAGACGATATCGGGGACGATCCGCTTTCTCCGCGGGCGTCTTGCAGACGTGGTGGAGGAGTTGCGCGAGCCGGCGCTCACCACTCCCGAGAATCGGGCACCGTAATCCAGCGGCCGTCTTCGGCGATGGACTGCTGGCTGACCAGGCCGGGGACGGTCATGTCCATGGCCTCGTGGATGCCGATCCGCGGTGGCGTGCCGGTGCGTACCGCGTTCACCCAGTCCAGGATCTCCAGGAGGTCGCCACCGCCGTGGCCGGCCGTGCGCGCCAGCTCGCCGTGGACGCGCCACGCTTCCGGCAGGAACGACTCGGCCACGTCCTCCAGGTCGAGCCACGTATTGGCGTCCGGTGAGCGCGACCGCAGCCAGATGCGGTCCCGTTCGCCGGGAGCGCGGGCTGACTCGTAGCACCCGCCGGTGCCCTGGAGCTGGAAGTTCATCATGGAGTGCGGCCGGTTCGACAGCATGTCGACGCGGATCTTCACCAGACCGCCTGCGCGCATGCGGCACAGCATCACGCAGGAGTCCTCGTTCTCGTACTCGTCGCCGCGCGGGTCGCGGTAGTGATGGCCGCTGCCCGCGCAGCACACGCTCGTGGCGCGATCGCCGGGCATCCACTGCAGGATCGGCCCCAGGCTGTGGGTCCCGTAGGTCACGCCGTTGATCCCGGTCTGCCACCGCCGCCGCCACCGGGTGACCTCGTTCAGGCCCTTGAGCTCGTGCAGGTACTCGCCCTCGGCATAGTACGGGGTGCCGAACTCGCCCCTCCGCACCATCTCATGCACGATCATGTTGGGCCGGGTGTAGGTGACGTTCTCACCCAGCATGTAGCTCGCCCGGCTGGCGCGGCACGCGTGCACCAGGCGCCGGCACTCCGCGATCGAGACGGCCGCGGGAACCTCGCTCAGCACGTGCACGCCGCGCTCCAGCGCCGCGATCGCCTGCGGCGCGTGCAGGGGCATCGGCGTGCCGACGATGACCGCGTCCAGCTCCGAGCGCTCGATCATCTCGTCGAAGTCGAGGTATCCCTCGGACGCGCCGAGCTCGTGCCGCGCCCGCTCCAGACCGTCGGCGTCGATGTCGCACACCGCCGTGATCCGCACCGCGTCCAGCAGCTCGAACGCGTGCCGGAGCCGGCCGCCGCGGCCGGCCGCGCCGACGATCCCGACGCTGACGGCCTCCAGCGCGCTCATCGGCTCTGCGCGTCGAGCTGGCGCATGATCTCCTGCCAGCGGCCCGGCATGTCTTCGCGCGTCATGTCCGGCGCGAAGCCCAGCGAGAGGTAGAGGGCGATCGCAGGCAGCCTGCCGTCGTCGGTCAGCAGCGTCACCGACTCGTACCCGCGCCGCGCGAAGAACTCAAGCACCGCGCAGCACACGGCGCGGCCGAGCCCCCGCCCCCGGTGGTCGGGGTGACACGCCACGTAGTCCAGCACGCCGATGCGGCCCATCTCCTGCCAGGAGGCGAAGGTGGAGGCGACGATCCGGGGGCCGCAGGCAACGATGCGCGTGCCTTCGCCGCGCTCGGGCTCTGCCACGTAGCCGGCGACTCTCTCGGTCGTCCACCCCTGGAACCCGGAGGCGCCGAGCACACCGGCGATACCATCGTTGTCGCTCGCCCGGCACCCTCGCAGCACGTACCCCTCGGGCACCCGCGTGCCGGAGAGCCGCAGCAACCGCTCCCGGCGAACGGTCATGCTGAGCTGCTGTGGCGGGTGCGCGGGGACCGCCGGCCTACCGCTCATCTGTTCATCCGCATCGTATACTGACTGCCATGGCGGCGCCGGCGCAGCGTCTGTTCACTCCCGGCGACGGGGCCGCGCCACCCGCGCTCACGGGGCGCGAGAGGGAAGAGGCGCTCCTGCTGCAGTGTCTGGCGGACCTGCTCGGCGGTACGGCGCCGCCGCACAACGTGGCGCTGATGGGGCCGCGGGGCAACGGCAAGACCGTACTGCTGAAGTGGTTCGAGCGCGCCTGCCGGCACGCCGGCCGAGTAGACATCGCCCGCTTGTCACCCAGCCGAATCCGGACCGAGCAGGCCCTGGTCGACCTGCTGCTGCCGGGGGCTACCCACGCCCCGTCCCCGCAGAACCTGACGGAGCGGCTGATCGCCCGCTGCCGGACGAAGCCGCTGGTCGTCCTGCTCGACGAAGCGCACACGCTCGCACCGGATGTCGGTGAGCTCCTGCTGAACGTGAGCCAGGAGGTTCGGGCGGAGGCGCCGTTCCTGCTGGTGCTGGCCGGCACGCCCGGCCTGCCGGCGCATCTCGGCACCATGGACGCGTCCTTCTGGAGCCGCCTGAGCAAGGGGCGCCTTGGCATCGGCCTGCTCGGCGACGCCGCCGCCCGCGCCGCCCTGACCGAGCCGCTTGCGGCCCACGGCGTGGACATCGAAGCCGATACCCTGACCGCGGTCGTGGAGGAAAGCCAGCGCTACCCGTACTTCATCCAGGTCTGGGGCGAGGCTCTCTGGGACGAGCTCCTCGCCACCGGCGCCACCCGGCTGACCGCCGCGCACGCAGACGCGGCGCGGCCCAACGTGATCGCCCGCGTCACCGACTACCACCAGGACCGCTACCGGGAACTGGAGGCCGGCGCGCTGCTGCCTGCTGCCGTGGCGGTGGCCGCGCTGCTCCAGGCCGGCGCAGCGTCCACGGCTTCCGACCACGCCGTGGACGCTGCCCTGGCCGAAACCGGCGCCGAAGCCGCCGAGCGGTTGGAAGCCCGTGAGGCATTGAACCGGCTGGGCTACATCTGGAGTCCGCCGGGCCAGCTTCCGCCGGTCGTCTGGATCGCCGGAATCCCGTCGCTGATGGCGCACGTGCTCGACCACACCCCGCCTCTCCCGGCTGCCGGCGCACTCGCTTGATTCTCACCGCGCTGCTCTCGATACTGCTGCTCTTGGACGACTCGTAGTTACCCTGGGAGGCACACCATGGCGCTCATCCACTCGGAACGAGACAACGTGTGGGAGTTCGAGACGGAGGAGCTGCGCGGGTTCATCCAGCCCGAAGGCGAACGCCACGGCGTCAAGGAGGTGCTGCACAAGCCCACCGGCATCCAGGTCGTGCACCCGAAGTTCGACGTCTTCAACCTCTTCCTGCTGTTCTCGACCAACCACTGGATGGGTCAGGCGCGCCTGCTGGAGCGGTCGGTGCGCGCCGAGGGCGACTCCCTGGAGGTCCGATTCGAGCCGAACGAGGAGCACAAGGCCGAGTTGACGGCGACCTATCACGTCAAGGAGCCCAACATCATCGACTTGGCGGTCACGGTCCGCTCCCACTGGCCCTATCCCGCGTACGAGGTCTTCCTGTCGAGCTACTTCGACACGTCGATGGTGCCGCACGTCTTCGTGGCCGGCGGTCAATTCGCTGATCCGCCGGACCAGGACCAGTGGATCGCGCCGGTCCTGAGCGACGTGTTCGTCGGCACCGGGCTGGTGTTCGCGCGCGACCAGCACGCGGCCCGCCGCTCGACCGACGGCCGCTGGGACCGCATCTGGGGCACCTATCAATGGAACCCCCAGCGTTTCTATGCCCGGCCGCTGATGTGTCAGACCGATCCCGAGAGCCGCGTGGCCGCGGCCCTCATGTCACGCCCGGAAGACTGCTACGCGGTGATCTCCGGCTACGACACCCCCAACCTCGCCGACCACTTCAAGGACCAGAACCCGCTGTACCTGTCGCTGTTCGGCGAAGACCTGGTGCCGGGTTCCGAGCGCACGGTGCGGGCACGCTTCCAGGTGACCGAGACCGACGCCGCGCTCTCGCCGCTGGTACCCCTGCACGACGCCTTCCTGGCCGAATGCCCGGGCGGAGGGTAGCCGGGTGCAGCGGCTGCGCATCGCCGTGGTCGGCGTCGGCACCTACGAGCACTCCCGGGCACGCGGCTACCTGTCGGTTCTGACGCAGCTCGGCGACCGCTACGACCTGTGCGCCCTGTGCGACAGCGGCGCCGAGGCGCTGCGCACCGCCGGTGACCTCTTCGGCGTGGCGAAGCGCTACGACGACGTGACCGAGATGCTTCGGGCCGAGACGCCCGACGTGGTCTTCGTCCTGGTGCCGACCGACGGCCAGATCGTCGTCGCTCTGGCCGCCGTCGAGCACGGCTGTCACCTCATCACCGAGATACCCTACGGCGACACCCTCGCCCACGGCGACTTCCTGAGCCGCGCGTGCCAGGAGCGCAACCTGTGCTGGGAGATCGCCGAGAACGTCTGGCGCTGGCCGCGCGAACGGCTGAAGCGCCTGATCGTCGAGCAGGGGCTGCTGGGAACGCTCAACCACGCCCGGCTCTGGTACGCGTCGGGCAGCTATCACGGCTTCAACGGCGTGCGCAAGGCCCTGGGCCTCGACCCGCGGCGGGTGCTCGGGTACGCCCAGGAGCTGCAGGTCCCTCCCTACGCCACCTACGGCGGCGCGCGGCAGACCACGCGCTGGTGGGAGAGCGCGGTCGTCGAGCACGAAGGCGACGTGACCTGCCTCTACGAGATGCCGCCTTCCGGAGCGCGCGGCAGCCACTGGGACATCGAGGGCACCGCCGGCTACCTCTCCGGCAACGGGATGACGACCGACGAGCTGGTGCTGTACCGCGAGGGCAAGGCGGTCCGATACCCGTTCGTCGACGTTCACGAGCAGGCCGGGGACCGGCAGGTGCTCACTGCGGTCCGCGTGGACACCGACCCGCCGGTGGTCTGGGAGAACCCCTTCGCCGGCCACGGGGTCGGAGACGGGCTCTCCGCGCACGACGACGTCGCCAAGGCGGCGATCCTCACCAGCCTGCACCGGGCGGTGACCGAGGGCCGCGCGCCGGAGTACGGGGCGGAAGAGGCGCGCAAGGACCTGGAGGTGTGGATCGCCGCGCGGGAGAGCGGGCAGCAGGGGTCGCGCTGGATGGAGTTGCCCCTACGGGAGCAGACCGAGCTGGAGCGGCGGCTTCACGAGCGGTACGTGGCCACCTACGGGGCCGACCCCACGACGGACGCGGCGCGCCTGCTCGACCGTTCCTTCGGGCGCGAAGGCGTGTTCTGGACGGTCGCCGGGTGGCTGTGATTCATTCGCGGTAACGAAATGGACGCGTGATTCGATCGCGCACAGGAGGTTCGAAATGGCAAGTCAGCTCCTCTCCGCGCACGGCTGCGGTCGCGCCACCGCGTACCCGCAGGAGAACAAGATCGTCACCCTCGACGACCGCGTGCACGTCGCCTGGCTCGACTCGGCCGCCGACGGGTTCCGCGTGCGGATCCGCACCCTCGACCGCGGCAGCGGGAGTTGGTCGGAAACCCACACCATCGGCGAGGCGTACGACAACCACGGCGGCCCGTCGCTGGTGTGCGACAGCCAGGGGTACCTGCACGTCGCCTACTACCCGCACCACCACGCGATCAGGTACCGCCGTTCCGTCCGCCCCAACGACGCCTCGGAGTGGTCGGATGAGGAGCTGATCGGCGACGGCTACAGCTACCCGAAGCTCGCCGTCGGCCGCGACGACGAGCTCCTGCTGAGCTGCCGGAGCAGCTTCCTGACGCGTGAACGCAGGCTCGGACACGAGAGGCCCTGGGATCTCCACCTGTTGCGCAAGAGCGCCGGCGGGTCCTGGCGCGAGCCGTTGGTGCTGGCGAGCTCACGCCATCCCAACTACGCCCACTTCGGCGACTCCTACGCCTGGGCACCGGACCGCGTGGGCCTGCACATGGCCATTCGCTTCCACGAGAAGTCGGACGCCGAGGCGTACGGCCGCATCCAGACCGTCGGCTACCTCTTCAGCCCCGACGCCGGGCGGACCTGGCAGCGCTCGGACGGGACGCAGGTGGCACTGCCCGTGACGGCCGAGACCGTCGACGTGATCGCCGCAGGCGGACTGGATTACGGGAGCGCCCTGCAGGCCGGCGCGTTGGCGGTGGCCCCGGACGGCACGCCGTGGCTGGTCCACAACGAGTGGTCCGGCGGCGTGGGCACCAACACCCTGTGCACGCCCGCCGGTGACGGGAGCTGGCGCCGCATCGTCCTGAACGAGCAGGTAGAACTGGAGCCGGGGCGCTGCTTCGGACTGGCGCCGAGCGTCGTGTTCGACGCCTCGGGCCGGCTGGTCGGGGTCGCAACCACCGAAGACGCTGCAGACAAGGCTCCGTGGGGCCATCCGGCCAGCGAGGTCGTGCGCTTCGAGTCCACCGACGGCGGCGCCTCCTTCACCATGGAGCAGGTGAGCACGACCGATCCGGACACGGCGCACTGGTTCCCCCACATCGAGCGCCCCCTGGGGATCGTGCCGCCGCCGGCCTCCCCCGGCATCCTCTACCAGGAAGGCCCCGCGGGCGACGGCCTGATGGATGTCCTGACGAACCGGGTGATCTGGGTCCAGTGACGACACTCTCCGCGCACGGGTGCGGCCGCGCCACCGCGTACCCTCAGGAGAACAAGATCGTCACGCTCGGCGACGCCGTGCACGCCGCCTGGCTCGACGCGGTCGCCGACGGGTTCCGGGTGCGGATCCGCCCCCTCGACCGCGGCAGCGGCACCTGGTCTGCGACCCACACCATCGGCGACGCGTATGACAACCACGGCGGC
>JAPOQV010000061.1 GCA_026710565.1 Spirochaetaceae bacterium
CAGGAAGCGGCCGTCGGCGGTGACGTTCGCCGAGTGCGGATGCGGCGCCTCCTGGCGCTCCGGGTTGACGCTCGATCCCTCGTGCCGCACCTCGACCGGATCGCCCGGGGCACCCGCCCCGTCGAGCGGCACCATGACAGCGCCGCCGCCCGTGTAGCAGCCGATGAATACCGCGCGCTCCTGCGGGTCCATGCTCATGTGGCACGGCCCGGTGACGCCGAATCCCGCCGACGAGCGCAGCGTCAGCGCACCGGTCGCGCGGTCCACGTCGTACAGGCGCACCGCGGTGCCGCTCGGATCGCTGGTGAACGCTGCCTCGACGACGGTGTACAGCCGCGTGCCGTCGCGGCTGAACAGCACGTAGTTGGGGTTGGGTCCCTCTGCCGCGAGTTGCATGCCGGACAATGCGCCGCTGTCCGTGTCGAGCTCGAAGCGGTAGATGCCCCGGCCCTGGCCGTGATCGGCCAGATCCATGTCGGTGAAGCTTCCGGTGTAGACGTACATGCGTTTCTCCTTCGGTGTGTCAGCGGTCCATGCGCCGCATCCAGAGGTGCTCCAGCCGGTGCGGCGGCTCCCAGCCCAGCACGCGGGCCAGCTTGTCGTTGCGGTACTTGCCGTGCGGGATCGTCGGGAACACGAAGTAGGTCTCGCACCGCGACGGCAGCCGCGCGTGATCGACCTCCAGCGCGGCGCGCACCGCGAGCCCCGTGTCGGGCCAGGCGACGATGTACGGCGGGATCATGTCACGGCCCACGCCCCCCTTCTCGTGGTCGTCGAGCCTGCGCGGCGCGGTCGGGTGGCGCATCAGGTAGAACAGGAGCGTCTGCACGTACAGGTCGTGCTGCTCGCTGAAGACCCGCAGCACCTCGTGGCCGAGCGCCTTGGTGAGGGCGTACAGGAGGGTGCCCGGCTGCGGCGGCATGTCCGGGTGCAGGCCGAAGTCGAACTCGTCGTAGGACGGGCCGGCGACCTGATAGTAGGGGCCGGTGTTGACGATGGTGCGGATGCCGTGCCGGACGGCCGCGGCGGCGACGTGGTAGTTGCCGCGCACGTTGACGTCCCAGGCGCCGCGCCGGTCCCAGCGAGACACCGACAGGTTGACGATCGCGTCCATCCCCTCGGCGGCGGCGATCACGCCTTCGTGGTCGCCGGCGTCCAGTTGCCGGTACTCGTGCGCGAAGCCCGGCGGCGCCGCGTTGATGTCGGTCACGCGCAGCTCATGGCGGCCGCGCAGAGCCGCGATCGCGTGCGGCCCCATCGAACCGTTGCCGCCGACGATCAGGACCTTCACGCGGGCACCTCTTCGGGGTATCCTAGGAGCTCCGTCGCCTGGCGCATCAGGTAGCGGGCGGTCGCGACGGGCGACTGGGCGTGGACGACCGTACAGGCCTGGCTGACCCGCGCCGTGAGCGCGGCGGACACCACGGCCGCCACGTCGTCGGTGCAGATGGCCGCGTCGCCGTGCGCGTGGGTCAGCGCGCTGCGCGAGCCGCTCACGACCGGGTAGCCGAGCCGGACCGTGATCACCTCGAGGCACCGCTCACGCGCGAACTCGAGGGCGATCTGCTCGCCCAGGTGGCAGCCGATCAGCGCCGGATCGTCCGACGGCGGCAGCGGCCTCCATCCCTCGGTGACGGTGTGATGCTCGCCGTAGCCGGCCAGCAGCCGCAGCGAGCTCAGGTACACGCAGCGCCCCACCCCGGACTCGGCCGCAGCGTTCAGCAGGTCATAGGCCAGGCGAGTCGCCCGATCCAGCACGGCATCGGCCGCCCCGTCCGCGCCCGCGTCCGGCAGCCCCACTCGCACGACCGCGTCGAACCCGGCGCCCACCATGCGGACGCCCGACTCCGCGTCGATCTCCGGATCGGCGTCCAGCACCGCCTCGTGACCGGTCAGCCCGTCGCGTAGCGCCCTCGCCAACTCGCTCTCGCCCGGGCTCAGAAGCACGCGCATGCGGGGACGTTCGCAGCCTGACGCCGAGGAATCAAGTGCATGGTCACCCAACGCCACGCCACAACGGTCCGAGATGAAGCGGCAGCGAATCGCGCGCGGTTAACGGTACGAAGGGCGCTTGGCTCGCATGGACCATGCCGGCGCGGTGACATCCAGTCCGCCGACCGGTACGATTCCGTCAGGGAGCCGAAGGCGCCGGAGAGGTGTACGTGAACGCAGAGCTGATAGCGATCATCGCAGCGACCATCGCCCTCGGCACCGCCGTGCTCGCTTCGATCCGTGGCGTCCGGCAGGAGGTTCGTGACGTGCGCAACGAGGTTCGCGACGTGTGCAACGACGTTCGCGACCTGCGCAACGAAGTTCACGGCCTGCGCAACGAGGTTCACGACGACATGAAGGGCCTCGAAGCGCGACTGCGTAACGAGATGCAAGCCGGCTTCAAGGAGCTCACCACGCGGATCGCCAACCTCGGCGACCGGCTGTCTAAGGTCGAAGGGATCATCGAAGGGATGTTCTGGGGCGCCCGCAACCAAGCACCCGACAAGCCGGGAGTGGGCGCCGCGTAGCGCTCGTCGCCGCAGGGGCTTGCGTACCGCGCCACGGATGCCGTAAATTGGGATAACCAACGCCATGAACACGCGTGCTCTGCTGCCGACGCTACTCGCTCTTCTGCTCGGCCTTCTGGGCCTTACGGCCTGGGTTGCCCGGTGCCACGCGGGAGCGCGCATGTAGCTCACCGAGCGGCACGAAGCAGCCCAGGCTTTCCGGTCGACGCGATCGACCGATGAGGCCTGGGCTCTTTTTTTGAGCCTCTGGAAACCCTCAAGGACAAGGAGAGAACCATGCAACGAGGCGTCATCGACAAGTACCGGCCGTTCCCGCAGATCGATCTGCCGGAGCGCTCCTGGCCGAACCGGACCATCGACCGGGCACCGATCTGGTGCAGCGTCGACCTCCGCGACGGCAACCAGGCGCTCATCAACCCGATGAACCTGGAGCAGAAGCTCAGCATGTTCTCGCTGCTCACCGACATCGGCTTCAAGGAGATCGAGGTCGGCTTCCCGTCAGCGGCCGCCGTGGAGTTCGACTTCACGCGCACGCTCATCGACAACGGTCTGGTCCCGGAGGGCGTCTACCCGCAGGTGCTCACCCAGGCGCGCGACCACCTGATCCGGCGCACGTTCCAGGCAATCGAGGGTACACCGCAGGCGATCGTGCACCTGTACAACTCCACCTCCGAGCTTCAGC
>JAPOQV010000062.1 GCA_026710565.1 Spirochaetaceae bacterium
CCCCCACCCCCCCGGGACCGCGGGGACCGGGTCTCCCGGGGCCCGCGCGCGGCCCGGCGTCGGGGCACCCGCCGCACCGGCCAGCCCGATGATCATGGCTGCCGCAAGCAGGCAGGATGCCGCGCGCCCTCTCACGCCGCCTCCCCCGCCGGCGTGCCGGCACGGCTCATCGCGACGTAGACCGCCGTGCAGACCAGCACCAGGACGCCGACGGCGAGCATCGCCTGCCCATACGCCGTGGCGGCCGCCACCGCCCCCACCAGCACCGCTCCTCCCGCGGTGCCGATCCGCTCCAGGGTGCGGAACATGCCGACGATCCCGCCCGGGCTGATTCCCACCTCGCCGCTGGCTTCCTGCGCGATCTCCTGAATCACGGCGAGCTGGGGCACGGTCACGATCGCGAACCCGCTTCCCATCAGGGCCACCGACGCGAGCACCAGCCCGGTCGCGTCCGCCAGCACCGGCAGGGCACACCCCACGCCCAGGATGCAATTGCCGGCGATCATCAGCAGCCGTGGCCGCCTGAGCCGGTCCGCGGCTCGAGCCACCAGCGGCGTGACCGCGACGCAGGCGATGCCGTACACCATCATCACCCGGCCGATGTTCGACTGGGCGTTGCCGAGAGACTCCAGGTAGAGCGGCACGAGGTAGAAGAACAGGCCGCCGAGCACGAACTTGCTCGGCAACGCCGTGAAGACCGTCACCGCCATGAACGGGCGGTGCGCAAGCAGTCGGAGCCAGCCGCGCACGCCGCCTTTGCCGCGGCTCACGCGGCGGACGCCGCCCGGATCGATGGTCACGAGCGCCGCCGCGGCAGCGATCGCCGCGAGCGCCGCGGCGACCAGCAGGGTGTTCCGGTAGCCCAGGCGACCCGCCAGCATCCCGCCGATCGCCGGGCCGCACACGAAGGCCGCGAACACGGCCCCGAGAAAGCCCGACATGCCCACGGCCCGGTTCGAACGTTCGGAGTGCTGGGCGACGTAGGCGTGGGCGGAGATGAAGATGATGCCGTAGCCCAGACCGGAGAGCGTCCACCACAGCAGTCCCTCGACGATCGTGGTGGCAAACGCCGTGCCCACGTGTCCCGCAACGGACGGGGCGATGCCGGCGATGAACATTCCGCGCGGAGCGATGCGGTCGGTCAGCGATCCGATCATCGGGGTCGCGATGAGCACCATGGTCATGAACGCCGTTATCGGCAGGCCGATCGCCACTTCGCGGCTCAGGCCGGCGATGGGCTGGTAGATGTCGTTGAAGAACAGCGGCAGGAACGGGCGCGAGATCTCCTGCGCCAGCATGAACAGGAAGAACGGAATCCTCACGTCCATGGGCGAGCGGGGGACGAGCGTGTTCTCCGAGCCGGGCATCGCGAAGTGGAAGCGCGCCCTGATGCCGTCAAGCACGTCCCGGATGCGCTTCTGGACGCCGCGGTCGAGCTGCACCTCGTGCGCGTCCTCGGCCTCCTCCACCAGGTCCGCGAACGCGGTGTTGATGCGGTGCAGCGCGGTGTTGATGAGCTGTCCGAAGCGGCCCACCTCGTCCCGGTGGCGGACGCCGAAGCGGCTGCCGAAGTCGCCCCTGGCGCTGAGCTCCAGCAGGCGGTCCACCAGGCGAATCGGCCCCGAGACCCTGACCACCACCAGGGCCACCAACAACTCGATCCCGATCAACAGGGTCACCAGCAGCACGGTGCCGATGTCCAGGCGCAGTGCCGCCAGCTCGGAGCGCACCGTCCCCTCCTGCACCTGCACGCGCAGGGACGCCACCTGCGTCCCGTCCTCGAGCCTGATCGGCAGCTCCACCAGCTCCCCGCCGGCGGCGTCGCGGGTCGACTCCGCCGCGATGCCCCGTGCATAGAGCTCGGCGCCGTTCGGATCCAGCACGGCCACGTACGTGAAGTCCTCGTTGTCGGCAAGCACCCCGTCCAGGAACTCGTCCATCTTCACCAGCGAGCCGAGCGGGATGCCCAGCGACACGGCATAGCCGATCTGCTCCGCCACCAGCTCGCCTGCGACTTCCGCCTTGCGCCGGACCTCGGGAAGCAGGGTGTCCTCGAAGGTCCGGGCCAGCAGCAACGACAGGGCCCCCTGGGAGAGGATCAGCAGCAGCGCCGTCAGGCCGGCGAGCCGGAGGACCACGCTGCGGTAGACGCCCCGCTCGGACCGTTCCTGGGACCGGTCCGGCGCGCTGGCGCTCCGGACCCGCGCGGAAGCCGTACTCATCGCGCGCTACCGGCGCCGACCTGCCGGCCGGCCTCCCGCGCGATCCGGCGGATCTCCTCGGCTCCGTCGGAAACCGCCCGGCGGGCCTCCTCCGTCGTTTCCGCGAACCGCACGGCGTGCGGATCGGGGTCCGTCCCGGCAGCGATCTCGATCGTCGGATCGATGGGCGCCTGCAGCGCCTGCAGGCGCTGCCGCAACGGCCGGGTCACGAACACCGACAGGACGGCGCCGAGCAGCACGAACCCGACCACGACCGCCGCGCACAGGCCGGCGATCCGCAGCGCCATGTCCTGCACGTTCCCGTCGAACTCCGTGCGTGAGAAACGCAGCGCGAGCGATCCGACCGCCTGCCCCAGGCTGTTCTCCACGCGCAGGCCGACCACGTGCGCGTCCGGCTCCAGCCGCGACCACACCGCCTCGCCCGCGTTCCACGCGGCTACCCATTCCTCGGACACCAGGTCGCCGCGCAGGCTCTCGTCCGTGCCGTAGAGGACGATCCCGTGCTCGTCGAACATCTCGATCGACAGCACCTGGCCGTGCTGCTGCATGCTGTCCAGCAGGTCCCCGTCCACGCCCGGCAGTGAGTTCAGGGCCAGTCCCAGCGACAGCGACGCCTCGATGTTGTGACCGATGTCCTGCAGCACCAGCGCATGCCGGTCGCGCAGCAGGCCGGCAAGGTATTTCCGGTATTCGTAGTGATTCAGCAGGCCCGTCAGGGTAACGGCGGAAGCCAGGATGAAGCAGATGCTCGCCGCGACGCGGGGACGGAGGCTGAAGCGAACCGCCGCCGATTGCGGTTGACCCGTCGCCGCGGCATCCCGCATGGCTAAAAACCGTGCGTGCCGCATGGCGCCGTGTCAATCGAGCGCGCCATCGCGCCCTTCAGGCGGTGCTCGCGGGCAAGTATGAACGTTCTTGCGAATGGTGCGTGTCGGCCCGGGCCCCGACCACCGCGGACAACCTCAGGACTCGCCCAGGCCCAGGGAGCCGGCGCGCTCGGCCTGCCATGCCTCCACCTCCGGCGCGCCGACGTCCTGCCGGTGCCAGAGCGCCCAGTTCAGGCAGGCGACCAGGTCGTCCGGATGCTCGACGCCGATCCCCAGCCGCACCAGCCGGTCCACGCCGATGCGCCGGACTTCCTCCTCGGCCGTGAAGTACTCGGACACCGAGCGATGGTGGTTCAGCTTGGTGGCCAGCCCGTCGAAGCTCAGCGCGTAGCGCAGCACTCCGCACATCGCCAGCACGTCGCAGAAGTGGCGGGTCTCGGCCTCGCCGCCATCCCGCCGCCGGAAGCTGCCGAACGAGCCCGGGTCCGGGTAGGGGTTGGCCCGCCCCGCGGCGTCCCGGTGGTCGC
>JAPOQV010000063.1 GCA_026710565.1 Spirochaetaceae bacterium
CGGCGATGTCGTCGATGGCGAGCCCGGTGGCGTCGGCGAGGTCGCGCTTCAACTCCTCCGTGATCGGCGAGGAGTCCTCCAGCGCCTCGGGCGCCTCGCGCAGCAGCCGTCCGCCGAAGACCGCCACCGCCGCGAACAGCGCGACGATGGCCCCCAGCAGGATGAACGGCCGGCGCTGGCGCACGATCCGCCGGCGCTCGTACTCCTCGACCGTCAGCAGCTCGCCGCGCTCGGCCTGCCGGTCGACCTCCTCCATCCTGGCGGTGAGCTCCTCCGCGTAGCTCGGCCGGTCCTGCCCGGCCTGGACGACCACCGACAGGAACACGACGAACAGGCACGCCACGATCAGCGGGGCGGTGATGAACATGATGACCGCGCGCGGGATGCGAGTGCGCTGCAGCCCGCGCTCGGCCTCTGCCTGGCGGCGGAGGCGCTCCTGCAGGTAGACGAAGGTGAGGCCCCCGGCGACCACGGCCACGCCCAGCAGAATGAAGCCGGCGACCTCCGACGCGGTGGAGTCGAGCCGCGGCACGAGCAGCATCTGCGCGGCGCCGCCGTCCTCGGCGCGGAGGCCGCTGATCGAGCTGATGGAGACGCCGATCAGCGCCACCAGGGCGACCACGGCGAACAGCATCACCACGACCTTGCGGCGCTCCTCGTCCGTGCCCGCGCGCAGCCGGCGGTAGTAGTCCTTGAGGGGGTTGAGCCCTTCGTCTCCTGCGATGGAGTGAGTCTGATGGACGCACCGCGTGAGCGGCAAGTCCGTCAGACGATGAGGTAGGTACTTCGGGCGTTAGCGGGCTGCTGGCGGCCCTCCAACGAAGTCGCCCCGATCGAAGGCGGCCTCGCGGGCGGCGAGCGCCTTCGTGACTCGGTCGCGCACCCGCAGGGACGCCGCGAACGCCGCGGCTCCCACCGCCGCGCAGGCGGCCGCCGCTCCGAGCAGCGGGCCGTATCCGGATTCGGGAGCCCGCCAGAGCAGCACCTGGGCGGCCAGCACCGCGACGCCTGAGCAACCCTGGATGCCCAGCACGAACAGGAAGCGGCCGATCAGCACGATAGCGCCTGAGCCCGGCGACAGCTCCCGGAACGGCGTGGCGGCCGTCCACGGCTTCCACCAGCGGGTGTGCAGCCCGTATGCCTCGTAGTACTTGGCGAGCACCAGCAGCGATGCCAGCCAGGTCCCGCCGGCCGCGAACGGCAGGACGATCCCGTACAGGAAGCGGTTCTGGAACGCGGCCGCAAACGACACGACGATCACCTTCATGGAATAGTCGCGCACCCACTCCAGGTGGTTGACCGCCTGCATGAGCAGGAGCGTGCTCACCGCCGCCGAGAGCAGCCACAGCAGAAGCGCCAGCGCCCGCACCGCGGGACTGTGCAGCGCACGCCGCGCCTGCCCCTCCAGGTAGGAACGGCGGTAGCGGGCCACCGGCGGCGCGTCAGTCGGCAACCGTCGTCTCGATCCGCTCCAGCAGCTCCGCGACGGCGCGGCTGTCGACCAGCAGGTCGATGCTGTCGTCCAGCACGAGCAGATTGAAGTCCTGGTCGTAGGGGAGAAACCGCGCCTCCAGCGTGTACCGTCCGCCTCCGCGCAGGTGGTACGCGATGGTCAGCAGCGGATCTCCGTCCGGAGCGTCCCGCCCGGCCGGCGCGGGCGCGTCGACCGCCAGGTTGGCGATCTCCTGGGTGAGCAGGTCGAAGGTCTCCTGGTCGAGCGGCCGGCCATCGACCGCCAGGGTGACCTGCTCGGCGCCAAGGTCGTCCGTGGTGCGCCGCAGGTCGATCCGGTGCTCGCGTTCGCCGGTGCGGAACTGGATCGAGTTCACGCGCTCGACCGGGACGTTCAGCACGCGGGGTTCCGAGAGCTCGAAGGGAGTCAGCGAGAAGAAGTCGAGAGCGGCGGCCGGCACCGTGTGCACCCCTCGGGCGGCGGGCATCTTGACGTAGACCTGCCCGCCGGCGGTGGCGCCGAGCAGCAGGTGCAGCTCGTCCTCGAAGTCACGCACCCGCAGCTCGCCGCGCGGGGGATCCAGGCCGAACTCCGCGTACCCGCTCGGGTTGTCGGCGACCGCGTCGCTGATGGCCATCTCCGCCACCCGGCGGGCGATCGACGCGAACCGCTCCTCGTCGGCCGGGGCCAGGTACGGGACGCGCATCACCTGCGCGCTGCCCATGTGCGCGTAGCGCGCCTGCCCGCCGACGGCGACCAGCTCCACCTCGTGGTCGCCGTCGCGGAACCAGATGCGGTTGACCCGGTCCGCGGTCAGCGCCGGCACGGCCTGGTCGCGCAGGTCGGCCACCGTCCACGAGAAACGCGTGCCGTGCACGGCGTGTACGGTGAACACCGCGCGGTCGTCGCGGGAGCTCAGGAAATAGGCGTCGCCCGAGGAGGTGCGGTTGCCCAGGTGGAACTCGAAGGCCTCACCTGACTCCAGCCGGGCGCTCGCGACCACCGCCGGCGGGTCCAGGCCGTACTGGGCGCGGTCCTCCGGATCCTCGACCACCAGCCGCTGTGCGAACAGGCTGGCGAAGCTGGCGCGCAGCTCCTGCAGGCGCGGCCAGTCCCAGCGGAACGGGTACGGCTCGCGCACCAGCCAGACGGCGCCCTCGCGCTCCAGCAGGACGGTCTCGCCACCGCGCGGGGCCAGCTCCATCGCCACGATCAGGTCCTCATCGACGTCGGAGAGCTGCTGGCGGTCGGAGGCGACCGGACCGGAGTACTCGGGCTCCGGGCGGTTCGCCAACAGCAGGTAGGCGCCGACCAGAACGACGATCCCGGCGCCCCCGGCCAGGATGAGCAGGCGGCGCACTCGACTACTCGCCGGCCAGAAAGAGCTCGATCACCGGCACCTCGGCCTGCGGCTGCAGGACCGGCAGCTCCAGGATGAGGTCGTCCGCACCGGCGCGCTCCATCCGCGCCTGGTGCTCGGACATCGCGGTGATCGCCACCTCCGACGCGTCGTTCAGCAACTGGGCGTAGGCCACCTTGCCGCGGTAGCCGCGCAGGTGGAGTTGGCGGAACGGCCACGCGAACACGTGGACGTACAGCCGGCGGGTCTCGGGATTCCAGGTGAGCCGGCAGTCCTGCGGGACTGCGAACTCAGCCGGCGCCTGCGTGCAGCCGTAGATGGAGCGCCCGTGGCGGCTCATCCACTCGCCCATTCCGCGCAGGCGCTCCAGCGCGCGCTGGTCCAGCTCGCCGCGGCCGGTGGGGCCGACGTTGAGCAGCAGGTTGCCGCCCTTGCTGACGGTGTCACACAGCATGCGGATCAACTGGCCGACGCTCTTCCAGGAGGACTCGTCGCGGTGGTAGCCCCACGAGCCGGAGAAGGTCTGGCACGCCTCCCAGGTGACCGGCATGCCGTCCACCTCGATCCAGCCCTGCGGCTGCCACTGTTCGGGCGTCTTGATGTCCCAGCCGTCGTCCAGGTCCATGCGGTCGTTGAGCAGCACCTGCGGCTGCAGCTCGCGGATGGTCCGGTAGAGCCGTGGGCTGTCCCACTCGTCGCGCCCCTTGCCGCGGCCGGGATAGCTGAAGTCGCACCACAGCACGTCGACGCGGCCGAACCGGGTGAGCAGCTCGCGCACCTGGCCGTGCAGGTACTCAATGTAGCGGCCCTGGTCGCGCGTGCGGTTCATGGCCTCGCGCTCCGGGTGGTTGCGCTCGGAGTGGACGTCGTCGATCACGAAGTCGGGGTGGTGCCAGTCGATCAGCGAGTGGTAGAAGCCCACCCGCATCCCGCGCGAGCGGAAGGCGTCGACCATGGGATGGAGCAGGTCCTTGCCGTACGGCGTGCGCGTGGCCTTGTAGTCGGTGAGCGCGCTGTCCCACAGGCAGAAGCCCTCGTGGTGCTTGGTGGTGACCACGAAGTAGCGCATGCCGGCGCCGGCGGCGGCGTCGGCCCACACAGCCGGATCGTAGAGGTCGGGATCGAAGCGGTCGAAGTAGCGCTGGTAGACCTCGTCCGGGATCTCCTCCTTGTTCTTCACCCACTCGTGCCGCGCCGGCAGCGCGTAGAGCCCCCAGTGGATGAACATCCCGAAGCGGTCGTGCACGAACCACGACGTGTCTCCGGGGCTCGGTCGGACCGCGGCAACGTTCACTCTTCGAGTGTGGTTCGCTTCGCTCACCGGGCAACCTCCTGGGCCTGCGCGGCCGGCTGCGGATCGGGCGAGAGCCTGCGGTCTGCGGCCGGTGCGACGATCGAGCGGCGGTGCGGGGTCAGCCGGGCCAGAAGCTCGGCCGACGGCTGGTAGGCGTGGCGCAGCCGGCCCCACGACGGACCGTACCGTTGGATCACCACCCGCCGCTGGCCGTCGTTGCGACGCCGGGCCGAGCCGTGCGTGCAGCAGTCGACAAACAGCAGGGCGTCGCCCGCGCGCATGTGGATCTCCACCGCCCCCTCGATCAACGCCGCGTCGGGGCGAACGTCTCCCATGCAGAAGCGCTCGAACGACGGATGCTCGAAGTTGGACTTGTGCGAGCCCGGGATCAGCACGGTGCCGCCGTCCCCGGGCCCGATGTCGGTCAGGGCGACCAGCACGTTGATCTGATTGCAGTGGAAGCGGCCGGCGTGGTAGCGGAACTGGCAGCGGCTGATGCCCAGGTGGCCGCCGTTGTGCACGCCGATGCTCTGGCCGGCGCTGCGGACATTGGCGAACGCCTCGTCGATGAGCAGCGGGCCGTGCTGCTCGTCGAAGGAGTCTTCGGAGCCGACGAAGTAGCGCACCTTGTCGAACCACGCCGGGTGGTCGATCAGCTCCTCGAACGGCTCCCCCGCCTCGTAGATCTGCTGGTAGTTGACGCCGTCATGGTCTCCGAAGGTGTGGGCCTGCACGTAGCCGTGCCACTCCTGGTCCACCAGCGGCGGGATGGCGTCCAGACCCTCGTTGCACGCATGCACTTCCGCCGGGGTGAGCGCCCCTTCCAGATGCACGTAGCCGCGCAGGTCGAAGAAGTAGATGTCGTGGTCGGTGACCATGCGCCGATGGTGGTCCTGAGGCGTCGCGCCCGTCAACGCGCCGGCGCAGCTTCGGCGCGAGCCCTTCGTGGTGTAGGCTCCGGGCCAGACGCACACACGGAAGGAGACATCCATGGCGAAGAAGACGAGCGGGCAGGAGCCGTTCCGGTTCTCACTCTGCGACGACCTGTACACGCTGCCGGAGCGGGCGCGGCCGCACGAGGTCGACCTGCACGGCGGCTTCGCCGACGACACGGCTACCTCGGGCTACCTCTACTACGGGATGCCGGGCTGCGGCATCATGCGTATCAGCGCCGACCTGACCGCGCAGGACATCATCGAGCTGCCGTCCGACCTTGCGCCCCTCAACTTCCACAGCACCAAGATCATCGAGTTCGACGGCAAGCGGCGGCTGGTGCTGCCGGCCAACAATGACGCCCAGGTGGCCGTCGTCGGGCTCGACGGCAACCTCGACTACATCCTGTCGCGGCCGGAGTTCGACGAGTACCGCGACGAGCAGCTCGATTTCAAGCCTACCGACACTGCCTTCGCCGACGGGACGCTGTACGTGTCCGACGGCTACGGCGCCAACTACATCTCCTCGGTCGATCCGTCCACCCACAGCTACACCGGCATCTTCGGGGGCAAGACCGAGGATCCGCACGCGCATGGCCTGTTCGGGACCGCGCACGGCCTCGCACCCGCGCCAGACGGCCATCACCTGTCGATCGCCGACCGCCCGCACTCCCGCTTCCAGCTCATGGGACTGGACGGCCACTTCCATTCCTCGCACCCCATCCCCGACGGCTCCAAGCCGTGCGGGATCGACTTCAAGCAGCATGGTGACGGCTGGTACGCCGTGGTCGGCAGCCTGGACGACCCGCAGGAGGGACGCGCCGCGCCGATCTACATCCTGGACGGCCACACCTACGAGGTGGCCTCGACCATCCGGCCCAAGGAAGACCTGGGCGTCGAGCTGGCCGACCACATCCACAACACCGTCTGGTACGAGCGCGACGGGCAAATCTACCTGATCTGCCAAGCGTGGAACCCCGGCCACTACTTCGTCCTGGCCCGGGAGGGATAGGCGCACGCCGTCCGCATGACCGCGCGCCGGCGCCGGAGGCGGCGATGAGCTACGGCGAGCTCACGGCGATTCGCGTCTGGGGCACGGGAGTCGACCGGTCGTATGGAATCGATCGGTCCAGGGCCGTCGATCCCGGCGATCTTCTGAGTCAATTCGCCGGCTATGCCGCAACGCACGCGGACTGGTGGGTCACGCGCCACACCGAGATCGCGGACCGCCTGGACGGCCCGGGATCGGACGCCGAGTCGGTGATCATCATCTCGGAGCTCCTGGACGAGCGCCACTACGACGATGAGCGGTACGTCGTGCTGAGCGAACGGGACATCGTGTCGGAAGTGCGGGAGACCGTATTCCGCCACTTCGATCGGGAACTCAACGACGAGATGGCGGCGTGGCTGGAGCATCATGACGACCCGGACGACGTCCACCTCGAGAAACTGCTGCGCGCGTACGAGCAGCGTGCGCTGCCCATTCTGGAGGACCAGTACCGCGAGTTCGAGATGACGTTCGACCGTGAGCAGGCCTTCAAGCCTCGCCGGGAGACGCTCCGCGAACGACGGTATCGACTGCCGAGCCCGTTCGATCACTGGGACAGCCGCAACAGCTATCAGCAATACTTCTTCCTCAAGAAGTCCAGGACGTACGCGCAGAGCGGCGGCGGCAGCTCCGGGCAGCGCGGCAACCACAGCGTCTTCGGGCTCGGCTTCGCGCTCCACGACCGGGTGCGCCCGGTGCCGACCCACATCCTGGTCTACGACCGCGACAACCGGCTGGTCGAGATCGACACGCTCGATCGCCTGTGCCTGGTCGCCCTGGATCTCGGCTCCAACTACGATCTCCCGCACGCGGAGGTCGATGCCACCGTCGAGCACGCCCTGCGCTGCCGCTGGACGACCCGTGACTTGTTCTCCGCCCGGAAGCCGATCGACGAGGACACGGACGACTCCTGATCCGGTACGTCGCGCGCCGCGGTGCGCGACGATTTGTCGGACGGCGGAAGGCGGCGATACCCTTCGAGCGCAATGCAGATCAACACCTATCTCACCTTTCAGGACAACTGCCGCCAGGCATTCGAGTTCTACCGCTCCGTGTTCGGGGGCGAGTTCACGGAAATGCAGAGCTTCGGCGACGGCCCGCCCGACATGGGCGTACCCGAGGCGGAGCAGCACCTGGTCATGCACGTGTCGCTGCCGATCGGCTCCGGCGTGCTGATGGGCAGCGACCGCGGCTCGTTCGGGCCGCCGCTGACCACCGGCAGCAACTTCTCGCTGTCGATCGCCCCTGACAGCAGGGAGGAAGCGGACGCCCTGTTCGCCAAGCTGTCCGACGGCGGCCGGGCGACGATGCCCATGAAGGACCAGTTCTGGGGTGCCTACTTCGGCACGTGCACGGACAGGTTCGGCATCAACTGGATGATCAACCACCACGCCGGCTGACGCGAAGCGCCCGGCGCGGATCGACGATTCATCGATGGAGCGTCCCGCTTCGGCGCCGAAGCGGGACGCTCCCTGCAAGGCTCGTTACGCGGGAGTAGCAGAATGGGCAGACTGGGAATCACCTCTCGCAGCGTGCTATCAAAGCCCAACAGGGGCCGCCGACGGCCCCGAGAGGAGATTCAGAAATCAGTAATCCGGTTGTTCACTTCGAGATACGGTCGCAGGATCCGGCACCGTTGCGCGAGTTCTACTCCAGCCTGTTCGACTGGCAGATCAAGGTTGGCGAGGAGATCGAGTACGACATGGTCAACACCAGGGCCAAGGACGATCCGGTCGGCATCGACGGTGGCATCACCGGGGCCGACGGCGATCCGAACATGGTCACGTTCTACGTCCAGGTCGATGACATCGATGCCAGCCTGCAGAAGGCCGTGGACCTGGGGGCGACGGTGATCGTGCCCGTAACGACCATTCCGAAGTCGGTGACGTTCGCCCTCTTCGCCGATCCGCAGGGCAACTGCATCGGCATGGTTGCAAGCCAGACCCCCGACTGATTCCGGATCCACCACCGGAGCACCGCCGATCTGCTCCGCGAGCATGGCTGCGAGACGAGCAGAAGCTCATCGTCGCCGCTTCAAGCGATGAGCCGTCACTCGGCGGCGCCGGCAGCTTCGAGCAGCTCGATGACGGCCGAGAGCCGCGCCTTGTCCCTGACCGTCGAGCGCCGCGCGAGCGCGAGCGAGGGGCGGCCGGCATTGTCAGTAGCGCCCACATCGGCGCCACGGTCGAGCAGCAACGTGACGATGTCCAGGAATCCGGCCTTGGCGGCACAGTGCAGGGCCGTCTGCCCCTTGTGGTTCCTGACGTTGACGTCGGCACCCCGGTCGAGCAGGTCGCGCACACGATCGACGTTCCCGCCCCGGTCGCCGCGCGCCTGAAACACCAGCGGAGGCCAGCCACCCTCGGCATGGTCGACGCTGACACCGGCGCCGTGCGCGGCAAGCACCGCGGCGATCTCGGCCGACACCCCCGACCGCGGCACCTCGGCCCGGGTCGGGTCGGCGCCGCCGTCGATGAGCGCGCCGAGGATGTCGGCCCGGTCTCGCCACATCGCAAACCGGATCAGCCAGTGGCTGTACGGCCGCGGGTCGGCACCGCGCGCCGGCAGCGTCGTTACGATGTCGAGACGACGGGCGCTGACGGCATAGTGCAGCGCGGTCGCACGCAGGCCGGCATCGTGCTGCGGCTTCTCCTCCGCCGCCAGCCGCGGTTCGCGTTCCAGGTATTCGACCACCGCTTCGTGATCGCCAAGGAACGCGGCGGTGTAGATGTCTGTCGCGGCGCCCCGCTCGATGAGGCGGTCGGCCACGGCCTCGTGGCCCTGGTATCGCGCCGCGCAGTACGGCGAGATCTCGACCAGGAGCGGTGTGAAGTGGCAGCCGCAGGCGTCGATGTCGGCACCCCGATCGAGCAGGTAGTCCACCACTTCGAGCCGTCCCCGGTACGCCGCTTCCCACAACAAGGTGCGCCCGTGCGAACCGATGCGTCGGATCCACGCAGGCTCTTGGGCCAACACGGCGCGTACGACACCGAGATCGCCCCGACCCGCGGCTGCCGCGGCGACTCTCAGAAAGTCGCTGGCTTTCCCGGTCAGGACGGACATCGCCGTCTGCATGCTACAACGTGAGCCGGGAGACTTGGCGTGAGACGCTGTGCTACGGCACGCCGCTGCGTTGGGCGCTCATGGGCGGGCACGAGGCGGCGGTTCATCGCTCACGGGGCCGACGTCAACCGCCCCCGAAGCGCGACGGCCGAACGGCCCTGCACTGCGCGGCCGCCACGGGCACCGCCGGCAAGCTCGTGCGCATGCTGCTCGACGCCGGCGCCGATCCCCACGCCCTGGATCATGCAGGCGATCGGCCGATCGATCTGACGCGGCGCGCCAAACGGCCGACCGCAGCGCGTCTCCTGCACGAAGCCGGCGCGGCCTGAGGGGCGACGGAGCCCCGTGAACACGGGTCCGTGCGCACGTATCCTGTGCAAGTGAAACTCACCCTGTCACTGGACGCGAAGGTGGTCGCCGAAGCCCGCAAGTCCGCTGCGGCCATGGGGCTGAGCCTCAATCAGGCGGTGCGAAACTACCTGGTGCGCTTGGCCGGGCTGCGCTCGCCTGAAGAGGAGATCGCAGAGGTGAAGCGCCTTTCGGAGATGGCCGAAGGCGACCGCGCCGGCTGGACCTTCGACCGGGAGGATCTCCATCGGCGTGCGTAGCTTCTTCGACAGCAACGTCCTGGTCTACACGGACGACGCCGGCGACAGCGTCAGGCAGGCATGGGAGGTCGACGGACTGGAGATCACCAATACCCGTTCGTGAACTGACCGATGGAACGTTGCACTTCGGGGCCGAAACGGGACGCGATCACCGTACTGCGGCCCGGCGTGCGGCCAGGGCGGTGCCGAGGTAGACGGCGGCAGCGAGCACGACGAGCGCCGGGATGCCCCAGTCCCAGGCGATCTGGGGCGCCAGTGCCGCGCCGACCACGGACGCGGCGCCGTTCGCCGCCCACGCCCGAGCGGTCGCGTACGGCTGCGGGGCGAGCAGCCGGATGCCGGCCGGGAATGGCAGGCCCAGTGGAATCGCCACGGCGGCCAGCAGGATCGCGGCGCCGGCGACGCGGAGCACCGCCGGCAGCGCCAGCAGCCACCGGACCAGCGGGAAAGCCGTGAGCGCCGCCACCGCAAGCAGTGCGCCGATCAGGAGCAGCACCACCGGCAGCCGCCCGATCGAGATACGCCCGGACGCCAACCCGCCGAGGCCAGACAGCGTGAGCATGGCCGACAGCACCACCACGACCGAGACCACCGGATCGCCGACCAGCAGGGTGAACAGGCCGATCAGGGCGAGCTCCGCCCAGATGTAGCCGGCCCCCACCGCCAGGAAGTACGCGAAGACGCTCGGCGAGAGCCGGCCGTCCCCGCGGCCGGCCGCGGCCGGCAACGCCAGCAGCAGCGCGGCGGCCAGGGCGGAGATGCCGATCACGGCCGCCACCACCACCTCGGCAGACAGCAGGAACCCGAACCAGCGTCCGCCGAGCGCAGCGGCCAGCTCGCCGATCCGCGCCCACCGAAGCGTGTGGCTGAAGAACGGCCGGCCGTCGCGGAGCGGCGCCACGTCCAGCACCTGCGCATGGAACCAGGCGCCCGCTCGCCCTTCCCGCCAGGCGGCGACCAGCTCGCCGACCGCGACCTGGTAGTGCGGCTCCACCAGGACGGCGAAGCGGTTCGCTTCGTCGCTGCTCATGCCGCTCAGATAGACCAGGTCGAAGCCCCGCTCGTCCGCGAACGAGCGCAGGGCTGCCAGCCGTTCGGCCGACAGCGGAGCGCGCGACACGGCCAGGACGAAACTCTCGAAGGAGCGGAGCATCGCCAGGTGCCGTTCCGGCGTCTGCGTCCGGCCGTCGAGCGCCGCCAGAGCCGTCGCCGCGGCGCGCACGCTGGTCGACGGGGGCAGCGACAGCTTGCGCCCCAGCACCAGCACGCCGTCGTCGGTCAGCAGATCGAGGTAGCTCCGCAAGGCATCGGTCGTCAGCGTGAACTGGCGGCTCAGGCTCTCGACTCCCGGCACCGACGCGCCGGCGTGATCCAGGTAGATCAGGTCGTAGCGCTCGGCGGCGCGCGCGGTAAAGCCGCGTAGCGACGACCTGTGGACGGAGACCGGTTCGTCCCAGCCCAGTTCCTTGACCGCGTCGCGCACCGCCGCGGCGCGCCAGGCCGACGAATCCACCACCGTGATCCGAGGCACCCCGGCCTGGACCACGATCGGCAGCGCGGTGCCGCCGCTCGCCTGCAGCACCAGCGCGCTGCGCGCATCGCGCACCAGGGCCGAACCGACCGAGCCGAGCAGGTCCCCGGCGTAGCGCGAGTCGGGATCACGCGGTACGAACAGCGACGCGTCGCCGTCGGTCAGCAGCGCGTCCTGGCGCGGAAACCGCTCCATCCAGCGCAGGCTCAGCCCCGGGGCGAAGCGTAGCGCCGGCCCCTGCAGCCGCTCGTAGCGGCCGCGGATCGTGGTTCGGCGCTCGACCACCTCCGTCTCCGGAAACTGCAGCGCCTGGTAGCCGAGCTTGTACGAGGATGGCTTCACCTCGCCGATCAGGCCGGTGGCCAGCGATCCGATCGCCACCGCTGCCGCCGCGGCGCCGGCGAGAGCGCCCTGCATCCGCCGCTCCCTCCCGGCCCGCCGCCACCCCGTCGCGATCGCCAGCAACGCCGGAACCCCCGCGATCGCCGCGACCGCGCCGGCGATGCCGAATGCCGGCAGCAGCCCCACCGGTGCGACGGCGCCCAGCCCGGAGCCGGCCATCGCCGACAGGTAGGTGCGCCCGGCCGGGATGTCCGGGTCGGCGTAGGCGAACGCCGTGACCAGTCCGGCGATCGCGAACGGTACCGACAGGACCAGAAAGGACACGGCCAGCAGCGCGAGTTGGCCCAGCTCCAGCGGGATGCGGAAATAGTCCAGATCCATGGCGCGGAGCGCCGCGAAGGACCCCAGCACGGCCAGCGAGAGCGCCGCCAGCAGGACGGCGATCCCCGCGGGGCGGCGCAGCACGGCGGATGCCCGCGGCCGGCGCGACACCAGAACGGCCAGCACCACCCCGGAGGCGGAGAAGCCGAGCAACGCGACGCCCAGGACCAGGAACGTCAGGTGGTTCCACTGCGAAAGCGAGAAGAACCGGACCAGGAGCGCCTCATACGCCAGGGCGGCGAAGGAGGCGACCGCGGCGGCGATCAGCAGCGTCAGCGCAACCTCAGTTCAGGGCGGCCCCGGTCATCGGCACGAACAACACCCCCAGGATCTCCTGCATGCGAAAGCCGTCCTCAAGCCTGGTGACCACCACCAAGCTCTGGTGCGCGAACGGATTGCCGAGCGGCAGGATCAGCCGGCCGCCGACCGCGAGCTGTTCCAGCAGCGGCGGCGGCACGTGGTCGACCGCGGCGGTGATCATGATGTGGTCGAACGGCGCCGCCTCCGGCCA
>JAPOQV010000064.1 GCA_026710565.1 Spirochaetaceae bacterium
CGCGGAGGTGGCCGCGGAGTTGCTGCAGGCAGCGGCGGACTGGCTGCGCGGCCGGGGCATGACCCTCATGCGCGGCCCGTTCAACCCCTCCACCAGCGACTCGCTCGGCATCCTGGTGGACGGCTTCGGCAGCCCGCCGGCCATCCTGATGGCATACAACCCGCCGTACTACCCGGCCCTGCTGGAAGGGGCCGGGCTGGCCAAGGCGCGCGACCTGTTCGCCTACTACATGCACTCCTCGGAATCGGAGATCCCGCCCAAGATCGCGCGCGTGGCGGCCCTGGTGCGCAAGCGCAACGGGGTGAGCGTCCGCGCGGGGGACCTGCGCAGGATCCGCGAGGACCTCGACCTGGTGAAGCTGATCCACAACGAGGCGTCGGGCCAGAACTGGGGATTCGTGCCCAAGACGGAGGAGGAGCTTGACCGCATCGCCCGCGACCTCAAGCGGCTGGTCGATCCCGAGCTGGCGCTGTTCGCGTTCGTGCACGGCGAGCCGGCCGGTTTCTCCCTGGCGCTGCCCGACTGGAACCAGGCATTCCGCAACCTCAACGGCCGCCTGTTCCCGTTCGGTTACCTGAAGCTGCTGCGCGACCGGCGCCGCATCAACCTGCTGCGGGTGTACACCACCGGGGTGCGGCCGCGCTTCCGCAACGTGGGGCTGGACGCCATCTTCTACTACGAAACCTGGGTGCGCGGCGTCGGCCGGGGGTTGCTGGGCGGCGAGTTCTCCTGGGTCCTGGAAGACAACGTCAACATGCGCAACACCCTCGAGAACATGGGTGCGCGCCGGCACAAGACCTACCGCATCTACGAGCGCTCACTGTAGCGGCCGGCCGGCCGGCGGTGGTGCGGTTCGTCCGTGATTGACCCCGCGAAACCGTGCCGGTAGCATCCCGGGTTCCCATGTCGGTACTCGAAACCATCGCCGAGCGGCGTTCGATCTTCGATTTTCAGCCGACGGCCGTGCCGCGCGAACGGATCGAGCGCGTGCTGCAGGCGGCCGTCTGGGCACCCAACCACAAGCTGACCGAACCGTGGCGATTCATCGTCGTGGGGCCTGCCTGCAAGCGCCGGCTCAGCGAGGTCTACGCGCGCATCAAGCAGGACGACGTGCCGGTCGACATCGCGCCGGAGGCGCTCGCCGAGATCGGCCGCAAGGCGATCAAGAAGCTCATGAGCAAGCCCACCGTGATGGCGGTGACCTGCGCCGTGTCGGGCGACCCGATGCTCGACCGCGAGGACTACGCGGCCACCTGCTGCGCGATCCAGAACATCATGCTGGCGGCGTGGGAGGACGGCATCGGCATGCAGTGGAGCACCAGCGGCCTGATCGAGAACGCGGAGGCGCTGTCGGTGCTTGGCGTGGACCCCGAGCGGGAACACGTGGTCGGCCTGCTGTACGCCGGCTTCGCCGACCGGGTGCCGACCTCGGCGCGCAAGCCCGCTGTCGAGCTCACCACCTGGCTGTCCTGAGGTCCATCTGAACATGAACGCAACCACTCCGATCGGTCTGCCCGTCGCCGAGCTTGACACCCCCGCCCTGCTCGTCGACCTGGACCTGCTGGACCGCAACATCGAGCGCATCGCCGGCGTGGTGATCGACGAGGCCGGCATCAACTGGCGCCCGCACACCAAGGGACTGAAGACGCCCGCGCTGGCGCACAAGCTGATCGCGCGCGGCGCGATGGGCGTGACCTGCGCCAAGCTGGGCGAGGCGGAAGTGATGGCCTCCGCCGGCGTCAAGGACATCCTGGTCGCCAACCAGGTGGTCGGACCGGCGAAGACACGGCGCTTGGCGCACCTGTGCCGGGGGGGCGCCGACGTGGTCGTCGCCGTCGACTCCGAGATCGGCATACGGCAGATAGGCGAGGCGGCCACCGCCGCCGGCAGCGAGGTGCGGGTGGTGGTCGAGCTGAATGTCGGCATGGACCGGGCGGGCGTCGCCCGGGGGGAGGAGGCGGCGCGCATGGCGCGCGTCGCCGCCGGCACGCCGGGCGTGAAGCTGGCCGGGCTGATGGCGTGGGAGGGGCACACCCTCGGCATCGAGCCGATCGATGCGAAGCGTGCGGCGATCGAGACGGCGGTAGGCCTGCTGACCGACAGCGCCGACCGCTGCCGCGCGGCCGGGTTGCCCATCGACATCGTGAGCTGCGGCGGCACCGGCAGCTACTGGATCACGGCCCGCCAGCCGGGCGTGACCGAGATCCAGGCCGGCGGCGGCGTGCTCGGCGACGCCATGTACCGCCAGCGGTTCGGGGTCGACCACGACTGCGCACTGCGGATCGCCGCCACGGTCACCAGCCGGCCGACCCCGCAACGGGTCATCTGCGATGCCGGCCGCAAGACCATGAGCGTGGAGCCGACCACGCCGCAGGTGCAGGGCATCGAGGTGACGGACGCCAAGTTCTCCGCCGAGCACGGCTCGCTGACCCTGGCGGACCCGTCGGCGGAGCCCGGCGTCGGCGAACGGCTGGAGTTCATCGCCGGCTACTCGGACACCACCGTCTTCCTGCACGACACCATCTACGCCACGCGCGACGGCGTGGTGGAAGCGGTCTGGCCGCTCTTGGGTCGCGGCAGGCTGACGTGATGCTGCTGCCGGATCGGCGCATGGAGATGCATCCGGGGTAGCATCCGTGAGCGCAGATGCTCGGTGATTGCTTTTCGGAGGTCGTGGAGACGCTGCTCCGTGCATGCATCCGGCACTACGGCGACCGGCTGGTGACCGTCGGGGTGTTCGGGTCCGTCGGCCGTGGCACACCCGGTCCCTATTCCGATGTCGACACCCTGATCATCGCGAACGGTCTGCCGCATGGGCGCGGGCGCCGGACCCGTGACTTCGACGCGGTGGAAGCGGCCATGAGCGATGTGCTTGCCACCATCGCGCGTCGCGGTTGTCACACGACGCTCTCCCCGGTCATCAAGACGCCGGCGGAGGTTGCTGCCGGAAGTCTGCTGTTTCTGGACATGATCGACGACATGCGCATGCTGTACGACCGGGACGGGTTCTTCCGGACTCATCTGGATGGGTTCGCCGCCCGGCTGCGACGCCTCGGCGCCCGCCGCATCCACCGCGATGGGACGTGGCATTGGGACCTGAAGCCCGACTACCGTCCCGGCGAGGTCTTCGAGCTGTGACCAGCGTCTCGCTGGGAGCCAGCTACCTGGAGACACGGCTCAAGGTTCTGGAGCTGCTCCGCCGCGAGCACGCCTACTCCGACGTGGTTCGCGAGGCGCAGGAAGTGGTCGAGCTTGCACTCAAGGGCGTGCTGCGGGTGCTGGGAGTGGAGCCGCCGAAGATTCACGACGTAGGCCCGCTCATTCTGGAGTACCGCGATCGGCTGCCGGGCGCGGTTCAGCCGGACGCCGATCGAATCGCGGAAGCGTCTCGCTGGCTGCGAAAGGAACGCGAGTTCTCGTTCTATGGTGAAGTCGATCTTATCCCGACCGAAGAGTATGGGGTCGAGGAAGCCGAGCGGGCGTTGGCCGATGCCCGCTTCGTCGTGGGCCGCGCGCGTGTCGTCTTTGCCTCGGTGCGCGGAGACGACGAAGCATCCCGGCGATGCCGGCCGCAGGATTGTTCCGACGAGAAAGAGGACGCGGCAGACCGGCGAGCCAAGTGATGAGCTACGGCGCCGCCTTCGGCGCCGAAGTGGTGATGCAGCGAGTCGGGCGGCTATGGAGGCCGGCCCGCCTGCCGGCTTCGGCCAGAGACAGGCAGAGCACGCGGAGCTGGCTCACGCGCTTGAGCCGCGCCGTCACCGCTCTCGACGAGAGATCAGGCGCCTCGTTTCCGTCGTCCGCCTTCACGTCACGCCCCTCAGCTTGTCGATGTCATCCTGATCCTGGCCGCTCCCTCGGAGGCGTTTCAAGGCGATGAGCCCGTCGCGTGAGACCGTGGAGATGCTCCCGTGCTCCCAGGAAAGACGCTGTCTGCCGTTCCACACCTGCTCGAGGGGAGCGGTTGCGTGCAGGAGGTCGACGATGAGAGCGTCCTCGGAATCGGGGTCCGGCTTGACGAGACGGGAGATGATCACCGCACCTCCCGCGAACTCCATGTCCGCGCCGGTGAGACGGTAGCCCAGCGGCTCGATCGCGCGGCGCACGCGGTCGACGTCCGCGGTGCGGACCATCAGGTCGGCGTCGAGCGTGGCGCGCGGGATCCCGTAGATCGCCAGCGCGACGCCGCCGCACAGCGCGTAGTCGATGTCATCCGCGTCCAGCGCGCCGACGATCCGCCGCAACTCGGCGAAGAGATCAATCATGGCTCCGCGCTCAGGTCTGGCAGACCTCCCGCACCATGCGGCCGTACACGTCGACGGCGCGGCGGAGCTGCGCCACCTCGATCCATTCGCCGTCGGTGTGGGCCTGGGCGATGTCGCCCGGTCCCATCACCACGAGCTGCACGCGCTGCTTGAAGGCGTGCGCGTCGGTACCGTACGGCACGGTGCGGGCGTGCTCGGCACCCGTGGCGGCCAGCGCGGTGCGAACCACCTCCGAGTCCGGGTCGACCTGGAACGGCGTGCCGGCGTGCGCTTCCACCTCCAGGCCGTGCGCGCGGGCGCGTTCCGACACCATGTCGAGCACGTCCTGCGTGCGGTCGCCGGGGGCCGGCCGGAAGGACACGGTGCAGACCGCCTTGGGGGCGCTGACGTTGGGTCGCGTGCCGAAGTCGGTGTAGACGACGTTGAAGCCGTTGGTCGGCGGGTCGAAGTCGCGGTTCCAGAAGCTCTCGTCGGTGCGGAAGGTCTCCGCCAGTCCCGGCAGCTCGGCCAGGAAGGGCGCCATCAGCAGGTTGGCCGACACGCCGCGGCCGGTGGAGGTGTGCGCGGCGCGTCCGTGCGCGGTGACGATCACGCGCGCGCCGCCCTTGTGCGCGTACACCGGCACCATGCGCGTCGGCTCGGCGATGACCCCGCAGCGCGGCAGCTCGGCGTTGTAGAGTGCCGACTCCTGATCGATCTGCCGTGCGCCGCGGCCGGAGATCTCCTCGTCCGCCGTGGCCGCCACGTACACCGCGCGGTCGAGCTGGTCGTCCCGCAGCGCCGCGGTCGCGCACAGCGTGGCCGCCAGCGGTCCCTTCATGTCGCAGCTTCCCAGGCCGATCAGCCGATCGTCGCGCACCACGGGGCTGTGCGGATCGGTCGACCAGCCGTCGCCCGGGACGGTGTCCACGTGCGAGTAGAACGCCAGCCCGCCGGCGCCGCTTCCCTTCTTGCCGATCACGCTGTCCTTGCGCACGCCCGCGTCGTCGCGGTAGGTCAGGCGCTCGATCTCGAAGCCGTGGCGCTCCATGAAGCGCTCGACCACGTCGCACACCGGCGCGCTCGAGACGCGACTGACCGAGTCGACCGCGACCAGGTCCTTCGCCACGGCTACCGGGTCCGCCCCATGGGAATCAGACATTGCCGCCGCTCCCCGCCGGCGTCACCGGGCGGCCGATGCGCGCCGACTCGTAGAGCGCGTCCATCAGCTCGCTCTGGCGTACGCCGTCGGTGGGCCCGGTGGCCGGCTCCTCCTCTCCCCGGATCGCCGCCACGAAGTTGAGCGCCGTGGGCGTTGCCTCACCCGTGCAGCTCAGCTCGCCGATCTCGCCGTCGCCGTCGTAGGCGCGCAGCCAGCTCCCCGACCAGCCGTCGATCGCCACGCGACCGCCGGCGAAGATGAACTCCATGCCGGACGAGGAGGCGGGGCAGTTGCCGGAGATGACGATGGTGGCCAGCACGCCGCTCTCGAATCGCGCGACCAGGGCGGAGTTGATGTCCACGGGCATTCCCATGAAGTCGACCATGGCGTAAACCTCGGTGGGGCTCGACTCCAGGGTCCAGATCAGGCTGTTCAGCAGGTGGGCGCCGGAGTCGTATGCCTGCCCGCCGCCGGCCAGCACCGGGTCGCGCTTCCAGGGACGCCCGCTGGAGGTGAGCTTCAGCCACGGCTGCGTCAGGTAGCCGGTGACCAGCTCCAGCTTCCCCAACCGCTCGCTGCGCACCATGGAGCGCAGCCGCTGGAAGGTCGGGGTGCACGGCGTGTTGTAACCGATCAGCAGCAGCTTGCCGGCCGCTTCCGCCCGGTCGCGCAGCGCGTGGGCGTCGGCAACCGTGGTGACCATCGGCTTCTCCACCAGCACGTGGCAGCCGGCGGCCAGCGCGCGCGAGGCGTGCTCGCAGTGCATGCTGTGCGGCGTGGCGATGACCACCCCGTCCAGGCGGGCTTCGGCGTACAGCGACTCCTGATCGGTGAACAGGGCCGGGCGCGGCGCGTCCGGGATGTGCTCGGCGATGAAGCCGTCCATGATGTCCGTGCTCACGTCGCACACGGCGACCAGCTCGGCACCATCGGCGGCGACCAGGGACTGGGCGTGCCGGCGGGCGATGCCGCCGCAGCCGACCAGCCCGATCCGCAGGGGTGATTCGGATGTCATGGGGCGCCATGGTAGAGAGCTGTGGTCCGGATTGACAAGCCGGAACCCGTCGCGGCCGGCGTCGGCGGCGTGGTATGAATCGGGCGATGAAGCAGCCGCAGGCGATGCCGGAAGACGCCGGCCTGGAGCCGCGCCGGCAAGCGGTGATCGACGTGCTGAAGGACCGCTTCGCCCGTGGCGAGATCGAGCTGGCCGAGTACGAGCGGCGCGTCACCGCGGCCGCGGATGCGCAGCGGGCGGCCGACCTGGCCGCGCTGGTGAGCGATCTGGGTCGGAGCGCCGTGCCGCCGAGCCTCCCGGAAGAGAAACAGCAGCTCGTGACGGTGATGAGCTCCCGCATCCAGCGCGGCGACTGGCTGCGTGCCGATGCGGTGGAGGTTTTCGCGTTGATGGGGTCGGTCAACCTGGACTTTACCGACGTGCGGCCCGGCGACCGCCCGGTCGTGGTCGAGCTGCGCACCATGATGAGCGAGGTCAGCTTCAAGGTGCCGCCCGGCATGCCGGTGCAGATGGACGTGAACACGATCATGGCGGACACGTCGGTGCACCGGAGCGTCTCGACGGAGCCCGTGTCCGGCAACGGGATTGTCGTGCGCGGCGTCGTGGTGATGAGCTCGGTCAGCGCCCGCGTGCCGCGCTGACGGCGGCGCGTCAGCCGAAGACCGCGAACACGCTGATCAGGTAGTAGGCGGCGATCGCAAGCATCGCCGCGCCGGCGACGCGGTTGATGACGCCCTTGTAGCGGCCCAGGAAGCGGACGATCGTCTGGCTGAACGCCCCGGATGCCAGCGCCAGGACCAGCAGGGGCGTGCCGATGCCGACCGCGAAGATCACGAAGTTCAGCATGTTCACGCCGAAGTCGCCCACCGACACGGCGAGCTGCTTGGAGAAGAAGGCGCCGATGAAGCCGGGGTTGCACGGCAGCACGATGAAGCCGAAGAAGGCGCCGTAGCCGAACGCGGCCAGCACCGGGTTGCTGGCGGTGGGCGTGCGCACCACCGGCAGCAGGCGGCTGAAGTCGACGTTCAGGATCAGCAGCACGCCGATGACGGCCAGCACCGCGAAGGCGATCGGCGACGCCACGGCGGTGACGCCGGTGAGGGACAGCTCCAGCAGCGTGGAGAAAACCAGCCCGATGCCGATCATGGCGGCGGTGACGCCCGCCACCACCGCCAGCCCCAGGACCAGCGGCGCGCGCCGGGCGCCTTCCCGCTGGCCGGCCAGGAAGGCGATGAAGCCCGGGTAGAGCGGCAGCACGCAGGCTGCCGTCAGCGGCGTGGCCAGCCCCAGCAGAAAGCTGGTGGCCAGGTTACCGAGCATGCCGGGACCGCACGGTTCAGGCGGAAGCGGACCCGCCCTCGTCGACTGCCGGGCAGGCCGCGATCTGTTCCTGCAGGAAGTCCGGGCGCTTGACGCCGCGCTTCTGCAGCAGCGTGCGCTCGGTCTGTCCGGGGCAGATCAGGATCACCGGCGCCGACGGCGGGTTGAGCACCGCCACGCCGAACTCGTCGCGCAGCGACCGCGACAGGTCCACGGGGGAGACCGCGAACAGCCAGTCGAAACCGTGGCGATCCAGGTGGCGGACGACCTGGCTCTGCGTCTCGTTGGGGTCGGTGTTGAGGGTGACGGAGATCACCGCGTCGCCGACCTCCTCGTGCAAGGCGGCGAGCTGCCGCTGCTGGCTGGTGCAGGTCGGGCACCAGACCGCGAAGGTCTCCAGCAGGATCGGCTTGTCCGCGAATTGGGCCAGGGGGAACGTGTCGCCGGTGCGGATGTCGGTGAGCTCGACGCCCAGCCACGGGACGACCGGCTCCTCGGCCGACTCCTGGGCCGATTCCTGGGCGAAGGCCACCGCGCCAATCGCGACAAGCGCGGCGACGATGAGGCCCGTCAGTGCGAGCCTGCGAGTGATCTGCGTCATGTGTTGCATTCCTCTAGAGTGATTCTACCTGTGGTGATTGTCCAACATCAGGCCATCTTACCGCGCCCGTGCGCCCCAGGACGTCGGACTCCTCGAGCGCGGCTCTTCCTGAGCCCGCTCCCTTGAGCCCATGGCACCGACCGTTCATGCTGTGCGCGGAGCATGGAGATGGCGGATATCAAGATCACGATCAGCGACAACGGACCCTACCTGGTCAGCGGAACGGTGCCGCTACTGGACGCGCGCGGCAACCCGGTGGAGGGGGCCTCGGACAAGATGGCGCTCTGCCGCTGCGGGGCGTCGAGCAACAAGCCGTTCTGCGACGGCACCCATCGCGAGATCGGTTTCAGCGGCACGTAGCAGGGCACCCCTGCCGGCGCCGCCTGACCCCGGAGGGTGCCGCCTCAGGCGAACTCCTCCGAGCGCTGGAACATGCCGGTCGGCACGGCGTCGCCTGACGGGATCTTGCCGACCGGGTTGCGGGACGGGGCGCCGCCGCGCACGGGGTAGGCTTCGAAGAACGGCCACTCGGCAAGATCGGCCTTCACGTGCGTGGGGCTGTAGCGGAAGGTGAGCCCCACGCGCGGGCGTCCGTCGCGGCTGGTGGTCGATCCGTGCACGAGCCCGATGTCGTGCAGGGACATCTGGCCGGCGCGCAGGTCCATGCTGACCACGCGGTCGTCATCGATGCGTTCGCCCGGAATCTCCTGCGCCAGCGCGTAGTCGGCCCGATCGCTGGTGCGGTGCTCGAACGCGCCGTCGTGATGGCTGCCGGCCACCACCTGCATGGCGCCGTTGCCGGCGTCGGTGTCGAACACCGCCAGCCACACCGTGGCCGCGTGCCGCGGCGCAAGCGGCCAGTACTGGCCGTCCTGGTGCCACGGCACCGTCTGCCGCCGATTGTCGGCCGAGGCGACCTCGCCTTCCGCCGGCAGCTTGCAGAAGAACTGCGCGCCCCAGCAGTAGAAGTCGCCGCCCAGCACGCCCTGCACGTAGTCGAGGATGGGCCCGAGCCGCGACAGCTCGTACACCCAGCGGTTGGCCTTGTGCCAGCAGTTGACGCGGTTGATGTCGGTGCCCGCGGGCAGCTTGGCCAGCAGCTCGCGGAAGCGGGTCTGCACCGTCCGCACCGATGCGTCGTCCAGCACCGGGAGTCCCAGCAGGTAGCCGTCCCGTTCGTAGCCCGCCACGTCCTCGGCCGACAGCGGCGCTGCCCTGGCGCTGGCGATGAGCGGCGGATGGCCGGCCATCGCTACTTCCACCCGAAGCGCCGGGCCGCCTCCGCCGCGGTGAACTCCGCGCTTTCGGCGAAGCGGCGTTTGCCGTCTTCCAGGTCGATCACGGACTGTACGGCGGCGAGCGTCTCCTCGGCGCGGTCCACGGGCACCCGCAGGCAGCCGTTGCCGTCGGCCATGACCAGGTCACCCGGGCGGATGCGGAGCTGGCCGACCGTGATCGGCGCGCCGAGGCGAACGGGACAGAACACGCCGTGGCCGGGCACCACCCCCCACGCGAACATGGGCAGGCCCACGTCGCGGATTCCGTCCAGGTCGCGAATGGTGCCGTCGACGACCACCCCGGCGACGCCGAGCCGCTTGTGCATGACCGCCATCACGTCGCCGAACGACGCGCCGCGCCCCGGGCGGCTGTCGACGTCGCGCATGACCACCACGTGCGGCCCGTCGGTCTCCTCCAGGTGGCGGTAATGGTCACGCCAGCTCGCCGCCGGCGAATCGGGGTCGTTGGTGGTCACCTCCACGGTGGCGGCGTAGCCGATCACGCTGCCCAGCTCGGGGAGCAGGCAGCGGATCGTGTGGTCGGTGTACTCCTCGTTCGGCAGGCCGAAACGCGTGACCATGGCGTTGAAGACGGTCGGCGTGTCGTGCGCTGCCAGTCCTGCGAAGACGTGGTCTGGTAGCCGTTGCATCACGCCGTGGATATTACCCGGTGACCGCGGCCAGCGCCTCCTGCAGGTCGACCGACAGGTCGATCGCCAGCGCCAGGTAGGCGCCGCCCAGTACGTAGACGGCCGCGTGGGCGGCGTCCTCGGCCTCCTGCAGCGGCAGCGCCGCATCGGCAAGCTCGGTGTCGCTGAGTGCCCCGGCGGCGTGCCGGCGGGCCGCCTGGTCGGCCTGCAGGCGGGGGCGGTTCCCAAGCCACGCCGGCAGCCCCCCGTCCGCCACGGCGCGCCGGCGATCCAGGCCCGCCCGCTGCCGACCCCCCGCCGCCGGCGCCTCCGCCGGCCCCCG
>JAPOQV010000065.1 GCA_026710565.1 Spirochaetaceae bacterium
AGATGGACCAGGATCCCACCACGCCCGACACGCGCATGTCCGAGAACCCCAACGGGCTGAACCCCGCGAACGCGCGGGCGCTGGTGGAACTGATGGCGGGCGGGCTCGGCGACGGCCTGGCCTCCGGCATGCCGCTGCACGCCGCCGTACGCTACTTCGACCGCGGCGCCCGCCGACCGGGACTGCCCCCGCGGGCGGCGGCGCTGGTGGAGGGGATGACCGACGGCTCGATCGACCTCACCCTGGTCAACCTGGACCCCGCCCGGTCATGCTCGATGGTCGTGCAGGCGGGCACCTACGGCGAGCACCGGTTCGTGGACGCCGCCACCGGCGAGACTGCGGAACCGGTCGGCGGCTCGACCGTCGACGTACACTTGGATCCCGGCGCTGGCGCGCGCATCTCGTTCACGCTGGAGCGGTTCGCCGCCCGGCCAACCCTCGCCCTGCCCTGGTGAAGAGGCTGCCCTCATGAAGCACATGCAACGAACGGCGGACGCGGTCATCATCGGCGGCGGCATCATGGGTGCTGCCTGCGGCCCCTTCCTGGCCAGGGCCGGCGTCGGCTCCGTGGTGCTGCGGGAGCGGCGCACCCTCGCCGCGGTCTCCACCGGCCACTCGGCGGCCAATGTGCGCTGCTCCTACTCCAACAAGGTGACCGTGGAGCTGGCGCTGCGGGCCATGGACATGTTCGAGAACGACCGGGAGGAGCTGGGCGGCCCGACCGGCTTCAGGCGCACCGGCCAGCTCATCCTGTACGGCCCGGAGCACGTCGAGATCGGCCGCCAGGTGCTGGCGAACGAGGATCGGTTCGGCACGGGCACGCGCGAGATCCCGGTCGACGACGTGGCGGAGATCGCGCCGCAGCTCTCCACGCACGGGATCGCCATCGCCTGCCATCAGCCCAGGGCCGGCTACGCCGACCCGGTCCGGACCACGCGCACCCTGGTCGAGGCGGCGGAGCCGTTCGGTCTGATTGCGCACGAGGGGGTCGGCGCACGCGGCATCACGACGGCCGGCGGACGCGTCACCGGCGTGGAGACCGACCAGGGGCGGATCGACACACCGCTGGTCGTGAACGCCGCCGGGCCGTGGGGCAGCCACGTCGGGTCCACCTCGGGCCTGGCGTACTCGATCCGCTGGAGTCGGGAGTCCGACCTGGTGATGGAGCTTCCGGCCGGCTTCGGAGCGCTGCCCATCGTGGCCGACCCGATCTGCCACATCTACTTCCGGCCGCATGGCGACGACGGGCTGCTTGTGGGACTCGACTACCCGAAGGAGCTGGAGCCGCTGGACATCGACGACTACGACGCCGGCCTGGACGACGGCACGCGGCAACGGATCGAGACCGGCCTGTTCCGGCGGCTTCCGCAGCTCCGCGGAGCGCGGCTGGTGAAGGGCTGGGCGTCGATCTACACGATCACCGACGACTGGCACCCGGTGGTCGGCGCGGAGCCGGAGCTTGCGGGCTACTACGCCTGCTTCGGCGGCAGCGGCCACGGCTTCAAGCTGGGCGCCCCGATCGGCGAGTCGCTGGCAGCCGAGATCACCGGTGGCACGCCGCGCGTCGACCTGAGCGCGCTGCGGCCGACGCGCTTCGCCGACGGCGAGCCGATCACGTCCGCATGGGGCTCGGGCAACCGGGCATGAGCGACCGCGCTCGGCCCGAGTTCGATCCCGAGGTCCGCGAGGGCCCGAGCCGGCACGCGAGAAGCTCGGCGGCAGCGCCGCCGGCGACGCCGCCCCGGTCGACGATCCGGCTGGGCGTGATCGGCTACATGGGCCCGGAGAACGCCCACCCCTTCTCGTGGTCGGCGATCGTCAACGGCAGCTACAACGCGGACGTGATGCCGCTCTACGCCAACAAGCGGATAGCGACCTACCTGGATGCCAACCGCGACTCCCTGGGCATCGACGGTGCCCGCGTCACCCACGTCTGGACGCAGGACCGGGTGATCTCCGAGCGGATCGTCGCCGCCAGCCGTGTGCCGCACATCGCGCACGAGCCGCGGGCCATGGTCGAAGCGGTGGACGCCGTGCTGATCGCCCGCGACGATCCCGAGAGTCACGCCGCGCTGGCGCAGCCGTTCCTGGATGCGGGCATGCCGGTGCTCGTCGACAAGCCGCTGGCTTCCACCGAGTCCGACCTGGCCTTCTTCGCCGATCAGGCCCGCGCCGGCCGCCTGGTCATGTCCTGTTCGTCGATGCGCTACGCCCCCGAGGTCCGCGTCCTCAAGGAGGCCGCGGCAACGCTCGGCCCCGTGCGCCTGGTCGCCGCGGTCGGCGTCAAGGACTGGCTGAGCTACGGCGTACACGTGCTGGAGGCGATCTGCACGGTGCTCGACGACCCGCGCGCGCTGCGCGTCCGCCTCGACTCGTTCGGGCAGGGCGACGTGGCGGAGATCGAATTCGACGGGGGCGCCATAGCGACCATCCACCAGCTCCGCAACGCCGCGCCGACGATGCAACTGCACCTGTACGGCGAGGGGGGCTCCCGCTCGGAAGAGCTGGACGCGCTGTTCGCCGCCCACCGCGGACTCCTCCGGCAATTCATCCGCTCGGTCGCCGCGGGCAGGCCGCGACTGCCGTTCGACGTCACCCGCAACGTGATCGGTATCCTGCTGGCCGGCCTGCGCAGCAAGGAACGGCAGGGAGCTTGGGTGGAGCCGGCCTGACTCCGAACCACGGCTCACACGAACAGGCGTCGATCCCACCAGACGGGTGTCTCCAGCCCGACCGCGAGGCTTTCGAAATCCGGATGTCGACTGTTGACTACGACGTTGCGCTCGATGCGCGCGACGACCGATGGGACGACCAGGAGTGCGCTTCGACACTCCTCGTACCATGCGCGACCGAATCGGCGGGCCGCTTCCTCGCTGGGCCGATACCAGTCCGGGACGACATCGGCGGTGACGACCTCGTAGCTCGTCCCCGTCGGTATGGTGATCTCGATGAAATGCTGGTTCGGCGGAATCGTGCCGCCCCAGTGAGCCAACGTTTCCAGCATGGCCGTCGAGTAGTGCTCGGACGCATAGATCACTTCGGCCCCGGCATCGTGCCATCTGCCCGAGACGCGCTTGGCGCCATCCGGGCTCCATACCGGAAACTGTCCTGCGGGGTCGCCGATCCGATATGCGCGCATCGTCTCCGGCACCGCTCGCGGTGTCATCAAACGGCGATGCCGGCCTCCGCGCGGCGAATCAGGTTCAAGACCGCGTCCGCACCCGCCGAGCTGGAGCGCGCCATGTCGAAAGGCGTCTCTCCTTCCAGCAAGGGATGCGGACGGTTCAGAAACGACTCGATCCCGTCGCGGTCCCCATGGTAGGCGCGACTGACCGCATCGACCACACGACCCAATTCGTAGAGCCTTTCGCTCAGCTCCCTGGACAGCGCCTTCCCTGCCTTGCGCACGCGCCGCAGCGTCGCCTCGGGGACGACGGGGCCAACCACACGGCTCCTGCCGACCACGGCGGCCAGTGCGGTGGCAGCACCCGGACGCAGGCCGCCGGAGACGCACCGCGCGAGCTGTACGTCGCTGAGGATCTCCGGCTCGTCGATCGCCAGAAGCATCGCGACACGCGACGCTTCGCTGGCAGGAAGATGCGCCGGATGAGCGTAGGCTTCAAGGGTCACCGGCGGTTCCGCGGACAGTGTCGTCATATGACGAGCATACGTCGTTCAGTTGACGCCTGCCAAGCGGGACGGTGCTATGTTCCTGCCGCCGCCTCGGCGCGGGATCTGATCCTGGTCGGATCGGTGGGGCGGGCGAAGCCGGGGCTGGCGACCAGCCCCTCGATCCGCTCGGTCACGTCGCCGGCGCGCAACGCGTCGGCGATCTCCGCGAACACCGGGTCCATGGCCGCCGCGTACTCGTCGATCACCTCCTCCGTGTGCGGCAGCGACACGAACATGCCGCCGGAGGTCAGGAACCCGCGCTGCAGCATCAGGCGGATGTAGAGCGTCACCAGCTCCTGCGACTGCTCGTGCTCGAAGCGCACGTGCGGGTGCTCGTCGATGTCGCCCTCGCGGACCAGCGGCACGCCGTGCCGCTCCGCGGCGCCTAGCACCGCCGCCAGGTAGCGGCGGCCGATGTGCCCGCAGTGGGCCGGCAGGTCGATACGCATCATCTTCTGCAGCACCGCCTTGGCAGCCACGAAGCCGACCCCCTCGGTCCAGTACGTGCTGGAGATGAACGACCGGTACGCACCCTCCATGCCGGCGGCCGAGCCGATCACGGCGGCCATCGGGTGGCCGTTTCCGAGCGACTTGGCGAAGATTGCCAGGTCCGGCTCCACGCCGTAGCGCAGGTGGGCGCCGCCGCGCGCCAGCCGCCAGCCGAGCGACACCTCGTCGAAGACCAGCAGGGCGCCCACGCGGCGGGTCTCCGCGCGCACGTGCTCCAGGAAGCCGGGCGGTGGGTGGTGGTTGCGGCACGGCTCCATGACCACTCCCGCCAGGCGGTCGCCGTGCTCGGCGATCAGCCGGTCAAAGGCTTCGACGTCGCCGTAGTGGAAGGTCAGGTTGGTGCCGCGCAGCTCCGGCGGGACGCCGACCGGCTCCAGGCCGGTGGCAAGGTGTCCCTCCAGCGCGTCGTCGCCGCCCACGTTGGCTGCCAGGTACCAGTCGTGCCAGCCGTGGTAGCCGCAGATCGCCAGCAGCGACCGGCCGGTGGTGGAACGTGCGATGCGCGCCCCGATCGAGCAGATCTCGCCACCCGAGCGTGCAAAGCGGACCTTCTCCGCCCACGGATGGAGCCCGCACAGCAGCTCGGCGACCTCCATCTCCTCGCGCGAGTTGAGCATCGAGTAGCTGCCGAGCGCCACGCGCCGCATGACCGCGCGCGTCACGTCCGGATCGCGGTAGCCGAGCGCGGCGGCGCCGATGCCGTGATGGCCCACGTCCCGGAACCGCCGGCCGGACTCGTCCCAGACGTCGATGCCGCGCGCTTCGCGGAAGTACGGCGGCCACGCGCCCGGCGCAAGGTTGTCCGGGTTCTTGGACTGAAGCTGCGTGCCGCCGGGAATGAACTCCTTGGCGCGGGTGAACAGCCGCTGGCCGAGCTCGGGATCCTCCTCCTGGAAGCCCAGCAGGCGCATGGTGTTGTCGTGGAAGATGTCGGCGAGGTCGCGCTCGTCCAGGTTCATCAGGTCGGCGGCGGTCAGCACGGCGCGGATTCCCTCGATGCCGATTTGCGCGGGCGTCTCGTCCGGGAAGTCCCACCGCTCGACCCGGTCGGTGACCACCCAGGCGAAGTTGGTCCCCAGGCTGATCGCCCGGCCGCGCTGATGGGAGATCGGGTAGTCGGTGCCGAACAGCAGGCGGCGCGGACCGAACTCGCGCAGGATCGCCACCAGCGCCTCGGGCTCGCAGATGGCCGATGTGTCGAACCAGACGTTCTCCAGGCCGCTCAGGGAGGCGATGCCGGCGACGGTGTTGGGCGCGTAGAAACCGCGTCCCGCGTGCGCCAGGACCAGGCGCGCGTCAGGGTAGCGCTCGCAGTGCTCGCGCACCTCCCGCTGGTTGACCGGATCGGCCAGGGCCGCGTCGCGCATCAGGTGCAGGGTGATGAACCAGCCTCGTTCGTGCGCCTGCTGCCACACCCACTCGGGCAGGAACTGCGAGGGCGCCGCCTGCTGCGGGTCGCCGGGGCCGGCGGCGTAGCACCAGTAGACCTTGAAGCCGCCGATCTGGGGTTCCGCCAGGGCATCGACCCCGTCCGGGTCGCACTCCGGCGTGGCCAGCAGTGCGGCGCGGATGCCGTCGTGGCCGCGGGTCGCGTCCACGACGAAGCGGTTGACCTCCGCGGTGTCCGACGAACGGTTCGGGTACGGCAGGATCAGCGCGCCGTCCAGCCGCTCCGCGCCGCCGACGATGGTGCCGGTATGCGCCCGCCACTCCTCGATGCCGCTGTCGGCCGGGCCGGGGGGGTTTGGGGGGGCCGGGGCCGGGTCG